>DASXYG010000106.1:0-123579 GCA_036502625.1 Streptosporangiaceae bacterium | reverse complement strand
GGCGTCCCCTCCCTCTCCGCCCGAGCCCGCGAATCACCGCAGAGGGCGGAGGGCTGATGCCTCGCCCCTTCCCTCCCGAACCCCGGCGGACCGCCGCGGGAGGCGGACGTCCCACCCTCACCACCCGCGCCCCGGCGGATCACCATGGAGGACGGAGATCCCCCTCCGCCCGCGCCCGACAGATCACGGCGGAGGATGGAGGTCCCACCCCCCTCCCCTCTCCACCCGCGCCTCGGCAGATCACCACAGAGCGCGGAGGTCCCCACCCGGGCCCCGCCAGGTCATCACGGAGGGCGGAAGCCCCACCCCCCGTCCCCGCTCCGTCCGAGCTCCGGGGAATCACCGCGGAGGGCGTTTGCCTCTCCCTCTCCTCTCCGCCGGAGCCCAGCGGATCGCCGGGGAGGGCGGAGGTCCCCCACCCGAGCCCCACCAGGTCACCACGGAGGGCGGCGGCCCCGCCTCCCCCGCTCCTCTCCGCCCGCGCTGCGACGAATCACTACGGAGAGCGGAGGTCCCCCTCTCCGCCCGCGCACCGGCAGATCACCACAGAAGGAGGAAGTCCCCCCGCCCCCGCAGATCACCGCAAAGGGCGGTGGTCCCACCGTCCCTTCCCTCCATCCATCCGCGCCCCGCCAGATCACCGCCGAGGGCGGAAGTCCCGCCCTCACGACCCGTGCCCGGCAGATCACCGCGGAGGACGGAGATCCCCCGCCGCCCGGCGAATCACTACGGAGGCGGAGGTCCGCCCTCTCCGCCCGAGCCCTCGGTGGATCGCCGCGGAGGGGGATGCCTCTCCTCTCTCTCGCCACCCGAGCCCCCGGTGGTGTGCGGAGTAGATTCGGGCGGTGGCTGAGTTGCAGCGGTTGGGTGTTGGGCATGGGCCTGCGGTGTTGGCTTTTGAGGTGGCTAATCGGGGGTACTTTGCCGCGTCGATCTCCGATCGGGGGGACGCTTACTTTGAGCGGTTCGGTGAGCTCTTTGAGGCGCTCCTCGGCGACCAGGAGGCCGGGCATGGGGCTTACTACGTGCTCGTCGCGGATGACGGAGCCGTTCTTGGGCGGTTCAACCTGATCTTTACCGGTGAGGGCGCCGCTGAGGTCGGCTACCGGGTTGCGCAACAGGCCGCTGGGCGGGGCGTGGCTACCGCGGCCGTGTGCGAGCTGTGCCGGCTGGCTACCGAACGGCACGGGCTGCGTACGCTCAGGGCGGCCGCCTCTCGTGCGAACACCGCGTCGCAGCGGGTGCTGGCCAAGGCGGGGTTCGTTCCGGCCGGGCCGGCCGACCCGGCTGACCTCGGCGGGAAGCCGGGCACCTGGTACCAGCGCGACCTCGCGAAGCCGTAGACCGCCCCCGCGCGACCTCGCGACCTCGCAAAACCCCAGACCGCCCCCGCGCGGAACGCGCTCACGCGGGCTTGCGCGTTACACTGGGACCGTGCCGGTGACCGTGGCGCCCATGGAGCCGTCCTCGCTCGTCCTCCTGGTCAACGAGTGGGGTACCCGGCCGCGCGCGGTGGCGGGTGAGAGCGGCTTGCCGTACGTGGGCTCCCTGCGGCTCGGCCTCGGCATCGCCCCGTCGTACGCGCGCCGGCTCTCCGACCGCGCGCTGGCCCGGCTCGCCGACCGGCTCCACCCCGTCTTCGCCGCCTCCGGCCTGCGCGAGCGCGCGCGGCTCGTGACGGAGCTGCTGGCGTCCAGCGGCGTACGCCCGGTGTCCGTCGCGGCCGACGGCGAAACGGCGCGCGCCGCCTGGGCGGTGGACACCGCGACGCACGCGCCCACCGCCGCGGCCGCGCTCGCCCTGCGCGACCACCTCGACCGCCTCGGCGTCTGCACCGGCCGCGACTGCGCCGACGTGTTCGTGGACACGTCGCCGACGCACGACCGCAGGTTCTGCTCGGTCACCTGCCAGAACCGCGCCCGCGTCGCCGCCTTCCGCCGCCGCGCGCGGACGGCCGCGGGCAGCAAGAACGGCCGAGCCGCGAGTACGGAAGGTGACCAGTGACCGGACACGACGAGGGGGCCGGCGCCACGGCGGAGCGTACGGACGGCACGCGGGTCGAGGAGCTGCTCGACGCCCTCGACCGCTACGACGCGGACGGCTGGTACCCCGCCGTCGACGTCGAACGCCCCTGGTCCGCGGCGAACCCGGTGATCACCGGGGAGTTCGCGCGGCCCGGCGCCATCCGCGCGTACCTGCGCAGGGAGCTGTCCGCGCTGCTGCGCGCCGGCGCCCAGGTGACCGTGCGCGCCGCGCGCCGCGCCCTGGACTTCGACGACCCCGGGTTCTTCGCCGCGCTCGACGAGGACCGCATCGACCTGCGCGGGAAGAAGCTGTTCCTGTTCGGCCCCGAGCGCATGGCGCTGTCGCTGGACCGGCTGTCGCACTACTGCGGCACGCCCGCGGAGGACTTCCAGCGGTACGTGCTGTTCACCAACTACGCGATGCACGTCGAGTCGTTCCGCGAGCGGTTCCCCGACGCCACGGGCCCGCACCGGCCGGGCGTGCAGATGCCCGCCTGGCACCACGCCGCGCCCGACGGCGGCGGGGTCAGCCTGGTCAACATCGGGGTCGGCCCGGCGAACGCCAAGACCATCACCGACCACCTCGCGGTGCTGCGCCCGGACGCGATGATCATGATCGGGCACTGCGGCGGGCTGCGGAACCACCAGCGGCGCGGCGACTTCGTCCTGGCCACCGCGTACCAGCGCGCCGACCGCGTGCTCGACGAGGTGCTGCCCACCGACATCCCGGTGATCCCCAACCACCAGCTCAACACGTTCCTGCTGGACGCGCTCGACGACGCGGCCACCCCGTACCGGCTCGGCGTGGTGCACACCACCGGCAACCGCAACTGGGAGTTCAACCAGCGCCGCACGCTCGCCATGATGAAGGGCGCCCGCTGCATCGCCGTCGACATGGAGTCGGCCACCATCGCCGCCAACGGGTTCCGCTACCGCATCCCCAACGCGACGCTCCTCTGCGTCTCCGACAAGCCGCTGCACGCCGACCCGAAGCTCGCCGACGGCGCCCAGGCCTTCTACGAGGCCAGCAAACGCCGCCACCTGAGCATCGCCTTGGCCGCGCTGGACCGCGTACGCACCCACTACCCGGCGGGCCTGCCCAGCCAGGACCTCCGCGCCCCCGACGAACCCCTCCTCGGCATGGACCCGGAGCCCTAACGCCCCGTGAAGTACGCGGCGGTCTCCGCGTCGGTCGGGTAGTACGACTCGATCGCGATCTCGTCCAGGGTGATGTCGAGCGGGGTGCCGAACGTGGTGGTGGTCGAGAACAGGCGGAGCTCGCGGTCGCCGAAGCGGAAGATCATCGGGATGACGATCTCGGACGCGACCCCGAGGCGCGTGTCGCCGGGCCCGGGGGCGAGCAGCTCCTCGTACAGCGCGGTGAGCTCGGCATCCGGGGCGACGGCGAGCTGGCGGGCGATCCGCGTACGGAGCACCGTGCGCACGTCGCCCAGGTTGACGATCCGCGGCGCGAGGCCGCGCGGGTCGAGGCCGAGCCGCACCATGTTGACCGGCGGCCGCAGCAGGTCGGGGGCGACCCCGGCGAGGAACGGGTCCAGGGCGCGGTTCGTCATCACGATGTTCCAGCGGCGGTCGAGGACCACCGCGGGGTACGGCTCGTGCGCGCGCAGCACCCGCTCGACCGCGTCCCAGGCCGCCGGCAGCGTCTCGCGGCCGGGCGCGCGCTCGGCGTAGCGGGGCGCGAACCCGGCGGCGAGCAGCAGCCGGTTGCGCGCGCGCAGCGGCACGTCGAGCTGGTCGGCGAGCCGGACGATCATGTCGGCGCTCGGGTTCGACCTGCCGGTCTCGACCAGGCTGACGTGCCGGGCCGAGACGTCGGCGGCGATCGCGAGGTCGAGCTGGCTCAGCCGCCTGCGGTGCCGCCACTGCCGCAGCAGCTCCCCCACCGTGTCCACGCCGACCGAGCGTACTCACCGCGGCGCCGAACGCCATGAAATGCCACTTCATCGACAAACGCGCGCACCGGCACGAACACTGCGTCCATGACCACGGAGAGCACGGCCACGGACAACAAGAACGTCGTACGGCGGGCGCTGGCGGAGCTGCTCGACACGGGCGACGCCGACGCGCTCGCGCCGCTGCTGAGCGACGACTTCATCCACCACCGCCCCGATGCCACCTCGACCAAGGCGGAATGGCTCGCCGCCGTCCGCACCGCGCTCGTGCCGCTCGACGGCATGCGGGTCGAGGTCGAGCACCTGTTCGCCGACGGCGACCACGTCGTGCTGCACTCGCGGCGGCGGCTGCCCGATGGTCCGGAGATCACGGTCGTCGACATCTGGCGCGTCGACGGCGGCCGGATCGCCGAGGCCTGGGAGATCATCGAGCCGTCCGCCCGGGCCGCCGCCAACTTCACCTGGTGGGATCCGGCCTGAGCCGCGGCGCGGGGTCAGTCGCCGGTCAGCGCGTCGACGGCCTCCGGGGTCAGGCCCGTACGGGGGTCGAGGGCGACCGCCGTGCGCACGGCGGTGACCAGCGCGGCGGCGGCGAGCTCGACGAGGTGGTCCAGCGGTACGTCGTCGTGGTCGAGGTGGTCGAGGACCAGTTCGTCGAGGTAGCCGGTCCAGCCGCGCATGGCGGCCCGCAGCACGGGCGGTGCGGGGTCGGCGGCGCCGATCGCGGTCAGGATGCGCCGGGCCGCGCCGGCGCGGAGGTCGTCGATGATGGCGCGGACCTCGGGATCGGAGCCGCTGCCGCCGCGCATCAGGGTCAGGTAGCCGGCGGCGTTGTCGTCGGCGTAGCGGATGTGCGAGCTGATCGCGTCGCGCAGCCGCGCCATCGGGGTGTCGCCGCGCGGCGCGTCCTGCATGGCGCGGATGCGGTCGGCGGCGGCGTGGATCGTGGCCAGGTAGATGCCGCGCTTGTTGTCGAAGTGGTGCGCGAGCAGGCCGTACGAGACGCCGGCGCGGCGGGCGATCTCGGCCGTGGTGACCTCGTCGTACGCGCGCCGGGCGAACAGGTCGAAAGCGGCGTGGATCAGCAGGGTGCGCCGGTCGGTCGCCATGGCGGCCAGCTTAGGCCGTCATTGACGGCGACGTGACTGACTGATAATCAATCAGTCATGCATCGTGAACCGCTGCGCGGCCGGCGGGCCCTGCTCACCGGCGCGTCCACCGGGATCGGCCGCGCGCTCGCCCGTGCGCTGGCCGCCCGGGGCGTCGTCCTGGCCGTCGCCGCACGCCGCGAACCCCTGCTGCGCGGGCTCGCCGAGCAGATCACCGCCGCCGGCGGTACGGCGCCCGCGGTGCTGACCGCCGACCTGGCGCGCCGGGGCGCGGCCGCCGACCTGGCGGAGCGGGCGACCGCGGCCCTCGGCGGCGTGGACATCCTGATCAACAACGCCGGCACCGGCCTGGTCGGCGGCGTGCCCGTGCTCGGCGACTCCGACGAGGCGCGCGCGTCGTTCGAGACGAACCTCTGGTCGCCGATCGCGCTCGCCGCGGCGCTGCTGCCGGGGATGCGGCGCGCCGGACGCGGCACCGTCGTCAACGTCACCTCCACCGTGCAGGCCGTACCGCTGCCCATGCTCGGCTACTACGGCGCCGCCAAGGCCGCGCTCGCCCTGGTCACCCGGTCGCTGCGGCACGAGCTGCGGCACACCCCGGTGCGCGTCGTGGAGGTGGTGCCCGGGTCGACCGACACCGCGCTGCGCGACGTCGACGTACTCCCCTGGCGCGGCGGCGCACCGCCCCGTACGTTCCGGCCCGCACCGCCGGCCGCGGTCGCCGCCGCCGTCGTCCGCGCCCTGGCGGCCGGCCGCGACCGCGTCGTCCACCCGCGCTACGCCCTGGTGCCGCTGCACGTGCCGGCGATCGGCGGCGCGGTGGCCGCCATCGGCGCCCGCCGGATCGACACCACCCGGGCGGACGGCGCCGCTTATCCCTTCGGCCCGTAGTGCGCGGCGACGTCCTGCGAGGACAGCCAGCGGCTGTACGTCGGGTCCTGCGGCCAGCCGTCCGGCGAGTCCTGCCAGACCTCCTGGCGGCCGTACGGCAGCAGGTCGACCAGGGCGAAGCTGTGGCTGAGCTGCTCGGTACCGCGGCCGGTGGTGTGCCAGGTGCGGTAGACGGCGTCGCCGTCGCGGAGGAACACGTTGACCGCGAATCCACCGCCGGGGGGCGCGCCCACGTCGGTGCCGAACGCGCTGTTCGCCGTGGAGTACCAGGTCATCTTGTTGCCGACGCGGCGCTTGTACGCGAGGGCCTCGTCGATCGGCCCCTGCGTGACGATGACGAACCGGGCGTCGTAGGCGTCGAGGAACTCCAGCCGGGTGTACTGCGAGGTGAACCCGGTGCAGCCCGGGCACTGCCACTCCTCGTCCGGGAACCACATGTGGTTGTAGACGATGAGCTGCGCGCGCCCGCCGAAGACGTCCGCGAGCCGCACCTGCCCCTCCTCGCCCTCCAGGACGTACTCCGGCATCCGCACCATCGGCATCCGGCGGCGCTGCGCCGCGACGGCGTCCAGCTCCCGCGTGGCGGCCTTCTCCCGCGCGCGCAGCGCCGCGAGCTCGCTCTCCCAGGTCTCGGCGTCGACGACGGGCGGCAGCGCGGTATCACTCATGGCGTCCTCCTCCGATCCCGCCCGCACACCGCGGACGGCTCGCACGTATGGACTCCGCCGCTCCGCCGAACTCATCGCGCCCCGGATGGGGCGGCGTCGAGCGGGTAGGCGCGGGCCGTACGCCCGTACGGGAGCCGGTGATTCGCGGGGTGGGCATGGGACGCGTGGGCGCGTGGACGGCGGAGCGGTGGGCGGTGGTGGTCCGGTCGCCGCGGTCGGTGCGCGACTGGCTGCGGCGGGCGCGCGGGTACTCCGGGCAGGAGCGCGACGTCCTGCTGACCGTGGCGAAGTCCGCGGTCGCGGCGCTGGTCGCGTGGTATCTCGCGAACGACGTGCTGGGCTGGCAGGAGGCGACCTTCGCGCCGTTCTCCGCGCTGCTGGTCGTGCAGTCGACGGTCTACCGGTCGGTGCTGGCGTCCGTACGGTACGTGGTCGCGGTCATCGCGGGGGTGGGCCTGTCGGGCGTGCTCACCGCGGGGGTGGGCGCGGGGCTGCCGGCGTTCGGGCTGCTCATGCTGGCGGCGGTGGCGATCGGGCAGTGGCGGCGGTTCGGGGCGCACGGCGTGCAGGTCGCCACGGCCGCCGCGTTCGCGTACGGGGCGGTCGCCGTGCAGGGCACGTCACCGCTGGGCCAGATCCTGCTGGCCGTGCTCCTCGGCGCCGGGCTCGGTGTCGCGGTGAACGCGCTGCTCGCGCCGCCGCTGCGCAAACGCGGCGCGGACCAGGGCGTCTACGACCTGTCCGCCGCCGTGCGCACGCTCCTGACGGACATGGCCGACGGCCTGCGCGACGGCATGCCCGACCCCGACACGGCGTGGGGGTGGCTGTACCGGGCGCGCGAGATGGACCGCACCGTGGAGGCGGCCCGCGCCGACATCGCGCAGGGCGAGGAGAGCACCCGGTTCAACTTCCGCCGGCCGCTGTGGGGCACGGGCCGGCGGTTCGGCGGCTACCGCACCACCGTCGAGTCGCTGGCGCGCGGCGGCGAGCAGATCCGCAGCATCGCCGCCGAGCTGGACCGCGCCGCCCGGTACGGCGACGGCGAGGCGCTGGACGACGGCTTCCGCGCCGGGTTCGCCCGCCTCCTCGACGTGGCCGCGCAGGCCGTCCGCGACTTCGGCCGGGAGCGGGACGACCGCCGCGGCCACGCACCGGACGGCCTGGACGGCCACCTCCAGGAGGCGTGGACCGCCTTCGACGAGGTGTCCCGCCGCACCCCGGGCGACGACGCCGCCCACCCCGGACGGTGGCCCGGCTACGGTGCCCTGATCGTCGACGCCCAGCGCCTGGTCGAGGACCTCGACCAGTCCCACCGCGCCGGCGCCGTCGTCCCGTCCGTACGGAACGCCCGCGAGCGCCGCTAGGAGCGGCTCGCCTCGTACTCGGGGGCGGTGGCCGAGGCGGAATGGGCGGCCGGGCGCATGGTGAGGACCAGGACGGCCGAGCAGACGAAGATCAGCGCGGAGATGGCGCCGGATACGTGCATGGCCGTGGTGAAGGCCGCGTGCGCGTCGCTCAGCAGGGCCGCGGCCCGGCCGGCGGGGAGGTGGCGGGCCGCGGCGATGGCGCCGGGCAGGGAGTCCGACGTGCCGTGCATGCCGCCGCGGTAGACGACCGCGGCCACCACGCCGAGCAGCGCGAAGCCGAGCGAGCCGCCGAGGTAGTTGCCGGTCTCCGACATCGACGCGGCCGATCCGGCGCGCTCCGGCGGTACGGAGCCGAGGACCAGCCCGGTGCCGAGCGCGAACAGCGAGCCGGTGCCGAGCGCCAGCACCGTGATGCCGGTCATGACGAGCGGCAGCGCGAGCGGTCCGCCGGCGACGGCGAGCAGCAGGCAGCCGAGCGCCGATCCGGCCAGCCCGCCGGCGATGGCGGTCCGCTCCCGCATCCGCTTGGCCAGCGCCGGCGCCGTCAGCGTGCCGGCCGCCACGCCCAGGCCCATCGGCGCGAACAGCACCGCCGACGCGAACGGCGAGTAGCCGAGCACGCCCTGCAGGTACTGGGTCACCAGCAGGCCCGTGCCGGCCATGCAGATGCCGGCGAGGATCAACGCGACGACCACGGCCGTGAACGGACGGTTGCGCAGCAGCCGCAGGTCGAGCAGCGGCGCCTCCAGCCGGAGCTGCCGCCGTACGAACACCGCCCCGATCGCCGCCCCGCCGACCAGCGCCGCCGCCGGCACGGCGGACACGTTCCCCACGGCGAGCTGCTTGACGCCGTAGATCACGAGCAGCACCGCGGCGAGCGACAGCCCGACGCTGACCGGGTCGAGCCGCCCGGCCCGGTCGCCGCGGAACTCCGGCAGCACGAGCGGCCCGGCGACCACCAGCAGCACCATCGCCGGCACGGCCGCCAGGAACACCGACCCCCACCAGAAGTGCTCCAGCAGGAACCCGGCCAGTACGGGGCCGAGCGCGCCGCCGGTGAACTGGCAGGTCGCCCAGATCGCGATGGCCTTTCCGCGCCGCCGCTCGTCGTCGAAGATGTTCGTGATCAAGGCGAGGGTGGACGGCGCCAGCGTCGCGCCCGCGACGCCGAGCAGCAGCCGCAGGACGATCAGCATCAGCGGCCCGGTCGCGAACGCGGCCGCGAACGACAGCACCGCGAACGCCGCCGCGCCGATGACCAGCAGCCGCCGGCGGCCGATCCGGTCGCCGAGCGTCCCCATCGTGATGACCATTCCGGCGACCATGAACCCGTAGCCGTCGCTGATCCACAGTTGCTCGACGCTGGTGGCCCCCAGGTCGGCGCTCAGCCGCGGCAGCGCCAGCAGTACGGCCGTCGCGTCAAGCGCGACCAGCATCGTCGGCAGCATGAGCAGTCCCACACCCAGCCACGCCCGGTTGACTCGCATATCGGATGTCCCTGTTCTCTCGACGTTTTCGCCCCTTGGTCGAAGCGGCGGAGAGGTTCTTGACGTCCGTAGGGAAAAATCTCCGGGGAGGATGTCAAGACGGGGGCGGCGGGTCCGACAAAGGATCGACGGGCCCCGCCGGGGGCCCGCGGATCACAAGGGGTACGAAATGCAGTTCCTGATCAGCATGATCATCAACCCGTCCGTGCTCGACGCGCTCACCGACGAGGAGAAGGCGGCGATCGGCGACGGCCACGGCGCGCTCCTCGCCGCGCTGAAGGAGTCCGGCGAGCTGATCACCACGCAGGCGCTGGTCGACCCGTCGCAGGCCGCCGTGGTGTCCGTGCGCAACGGCCAGCCGGTGGTGACCGACGGCCCGTTCCTGGAGGCCAAGGAGTTCCTCGGCGGCTTCTACCTGATCGACTGCGAGGACAGGGCGCGGGCGATCGAGCTGGCCGCGCGGATCCCGGACGCCGCCATCGACGGCCTGGCCGTCGAGGTGCGCCAGGTGATGTTCGCCGACGGGCCGCTGAACGCGTGACGACGACCGCGATCGAGGACCTGCTGCGCGAGGCCGCGCCGCGGGTCCTCGACGCGCTCGTCCGCAGGAACGGCCGGTTCGAGGAGTGCGAGGACGCCGTGCAGGAGGCGGTCCTCGCCGCGAGCGTGCAGTGGCCGGAGGAGGGCGTGCCGGACAACCCGCGCGGCTGGCTGGTGGCCGTCGCGTCGCGGCGGCTCATCGACCAGATGCGCCGCGACCACGCGCGCCGCGAACGCGAGTCCGCGACGGCCACCGACGTGGTGCCCGATGTGCCGGACACCGACGACACCCTCGTCCTGCTGTTCCTGTGCTGCCATCCGGCGCTGACCGCGGCCTCGCAGACGGCGCTGACGCTGCGCGCGGTCGGCGGCCTGACCACCGCGGAGATCGCCCGCGCGTTCCTGGTCCCCGAGGCCACGATGGCGGCCAGGATCAGCCGGGCCAAGCAGCGCATCAAGGCCGCGGGCAGCTCGTTCACGCTGCCCGCGGGCGCCGAGCGCGAGGAGCGGCTGCGGGTCGTGCTGCACGTCCTTTACCTGATCTTCAACGAGGGCTACACCGTCTCCGCCGGCCGCGAGCTGCACCGTACGGACCTCGCGCGCGAGGCGATCCGGCTGGCCCGCATGGTGCACGCGCAACTGCCCGACGACGGCGAGGTGGCGGGGCTGCTCGCGCTGATGCTGCTGACCCACGCCCGCCGCGCCGCCCGTACGACCGCGTCCGGCGACCTGGTGCCGCTGGACGAACAGGACCGTACGCAGTGGGACCGCGCCCTGGTCGACGAGGGCACCGCGCTCGCCGCGGCGGCGCTGGCCGGCCCGTCGCTCGGCCCGTACCTCCTGCAGGCGTCCATCGCCGCCACGCACGCCGACGCGGCCACCGCGGCGGAGACCAACTGGGCGCAGGTGCACGCGCTGTACCTGATCCTGGAGCGCATCGCGCCCAACCCGATGGTCACCCTCAACCGCGCCATCGCCCTCGCCGAGACCGCCGGCCCCGATGCGGGCCTGGCCCTGCTGGCCACGCTGGACACCGACGACCGGATGGCCGGGCACCACCGCCTGCTGTCCGTACGCGCGCACCTCCTGGAGAAGACCGGCGACACGGCCGCGGCGCTCGACCACTACCAGCGCGCCGCGAAGGCCACCGCCAGCCTCGCCGAGCAGCGCTACCTGCGGGCCCGCGCCGCACGCCTGCGCACCTGAGAGAGTTCCGTTTCCTCAGCGCCAGGGAATGACCACGCGGTGTGGCGTTTCGGGGGTGACGGGTGGAGATCGACGTCGGGGGTGTCGAGCAGGCCGTTTCGACGGGCGCGCTGCCGCGCTGGGAACGGGTCGAGGAGCTGATAGCGGCGGCGCACCGGAGGTACGCCGGCCAGCAGGACGGCGCCGTCGCCGACTACATTCCGATACTCGCCGAGGCCGATCCCGCCTGGTTCGGGGTCGCGGTCGCCGAGACCGGCGGCGCCGTGCACGTGACGGGCGACGCCGGCGTGGAGTTCTCCGTCCAGTCGATCTCCAAGGCGTTCGTGTACGCGCTGGTGTGCGAGGCGCGCGGCCACGCGTTCGTCCGTGACCGGGTCGGCGTCAACAACACCGGCCTGGCGTTCAACTCGGTGATCGCGATCGAGCTGAACGACGGCCACCCGATGAACCCCATGGTCAACGCCGGCGCCCTGGCGACGACCGCGCTCATGCCCGGCGCGACCCCGGCCGAGCAGTGGGAGCTCGTACGCGCCGGCCTGTCGCGGTTCGCCGGGCGCGCGCTGGAGCTCGACGGCGACGTGTACCGCTCGGAGACGCTGACGAACCAGCGCAACCGCGCGATCGCCCGGCTGCTGGAGAGCTACGGCCAGATCCGGCTCGACCCGCTGGACGTCGTGGACGTCTACACCCGGCAGTGCTCGCTGCGGGTCAGCGCCCGCGACCTGGCCGTCATGGGCGCCACGCTCGCCGACGGCGGGGTCAACCCGGTGACCGGCGAGCGCGTGGTCTCCGCGCAGGTCTGCCGGGACACCCTCGCCGTGCTCGCCGCGAACGGCCTGTACGAGCGGTCCGGCGAGTGGCTGTTCGAGATCGGCCTGCCAGCGAAGTCCGGCGTCGCCGGCGGCATCGTCGCCGTCGCGCCCGGCAAGGGCGGCATCGGCACGTTCTCGCCGCGCCTGGACCCCGCCGGCAACAGCGTGCGCGGCCAGCGGGCGACCGCCTACCTGTCCCGGACCCTGGGACTCAACGTGTTCGCGTCCGACACGCGCGGACCTCGGACGATCGGGGGTGATGACCGGTGAGCACCGAAGCCGCCCCGGCCGTCGGGGAACGCACGTCATGGACACCGATGATCGGCCTGTTCCTCGCGCAGGTGCTGATGTCGTTCAACGTCGCCGCGCTGCCGGTCTCCCTCGGCGGCATGGTCGACGACTTCGGCTCGGCGCCGACCGTCGTCAGCTCGACGATCGTCGTGTACGGGCTGGCCGTCGCCGCGCTCGTGATGGTCGGCGCGAAGCTCGGCCAGCGGATCGGCTGGGTGCTGATCTTCCGCATCGTCGTCGTGCTGTTCGCCGCCTCCGCCGTGCTCATGATCCTCTCCCCCGCGGTCGGCTGGGCCATCGCCGGGCAGGCGCTCGCCGGCGCGTCCGCGGCCATCATCGTGCCCGCCCTCGTCGCGCTGATCGCGGAGAACTACCACGGGCCGCAGCAGGCCACCGCGATCGGCTCGCTCGGCTCGGCGCGCGCGGCGTCCGGCGTCAGCGCGTTCCTCATCGGCGGCGCGCTCGGCACCTGGGTCGGCTGGCGGCCGGTGTTCGGGATCGTGCTGGCGCTGGCCGTCCTCGTCTTCGTGTTCAGCTTCCGGCTCAGGTCCGACCGCGGCGACTCCAGCATGAAGATCGACGTCATCGGCGCCGTCCTCATCGGCCTGGCGATCGTCGCGCTGACCATGGGCTTCAACAACCTGAACCAGTGGGGCGCGTTCTTCGCCGACCCCGAGGCGCCGTTCGACCTCCTCGGGATCTCCCCCGCGCCGCTGCTCGTGGTCATCGGCATCGTGCTCGGCCAGGCGTTCGTGATGTGGACGTTCCGGCGCATCCGGGCCGGCCGGGTGCCGCTCGTCGACCTGGGCGTGCTCGGCTCCGGGCGCGAGCGCGCCGCGGTGTACGCGATGTTCGTCGTGGTCGCGCTTGAGGCGGCGCTGAACTTCTCGGTGCCGCTGTACATCCAGATCGTGCAGGGCCGTACGCCGTTCGACACGTCGCTGGTCATGATGCCGTTCAACCTCACGGTGTTCGTCACCGCGATGCTGGTCGTCCGCTTCTACAAGCGGTACAGCCCGCGCACGATCGGCGTGTTCTCGTTCGTCCTGACCACCGCCGCGCTGGCGTGGCTGGCGTACGTCGTGAACAACAACTGGGAGACCGTGCCGACGATCGCCGGGCTGATCGTGTTCGGCGTCGGCCAGGGCAGCCTCGTCACGCTGGTGTTCAACGTCTTGGTGACGTCCGCGCCGAAGAGCCGCGCCGGCGACGTCGGCTCCATCCGCGGCACGACGCAGAACCTCGCGTCCGCGTGCGGCACCGCCGTCGTGGGCGCGCTGCTGGTCACCATCCTCGGCCTGAGCGTGGGCCGCGCGGTCACCGCCCACCCGGAGCTGCCGCCCGAGCTCGTCGCCCAGGTCGACCTCAACAACGTGAACTTCGTCAGCAACGACGAGCTGCGCGCGGTGCTGAGCCGGACGAACGCGACGCCCGCCCAGGTGGACGCGGCGGTGGCGGTCAACGAGGACGTACGGCTGCGGACGCTGAAGCTCGGCCTGCTCGTCCTCGCCGGGATCAGCGCGATCGCCATCGTCCCGGCGGGCCGCCTGCCCGGCTACCGACCGCACGAGCTCGACGACCCGTCGCCCGAACCCGCGGCCTAGCCCGTGCCGGCCGTGACGGCCAGGGTGAACGTGGCGACGACCTGGTCGGTGTAGGCGGCGAGGTCGAAGGACGGGTCGGCGGCGCGGACCGCGGCGGCCTCGATGGCGCCGCGCACCATCACCGCCATCGACCGGCAGTCGAACGCGCCGAGCTCCCCCGTACGCTGACCGGCTTCGAGCAGCGATCGCAGCGGCCGCACCGCGCTCTCCTGGACCTCGGCGCCGGCCGTGGTGTACCGGCGGCCGTCGGGGGTCCGCAGGTGCGGGGTGATCGCGGCGAGCGCGGCCATCTCGCGCGGGTGGGCGCCGAGGAACTCCAGGTTGGTCCGTATGTACGCGCCGACACGGCCGGCGGCCGTCGTCTCGCGGGCGACCGCCGCGGCGATGCGCTCGGCGCCGTCCGCGAAGATGTCGGCCGCGATCTGGCGGAGCAGATCGGCCTTGCCGGCGAAATGGTAGGAGATCATCCGCGGGCTGCTCAGCCCGGCGCGCTCGGTGATCTGGGCGAACGACGCGTTCTCGTAGCCGCCGTCGGCGATCGCCTCGATCGCCGCCGCCACGATCTGCCGGCGCCGCGCGCCGTTCGTCGGCGACCGCTCCCCCGTCCCGTCCACATCCGCATCATGCCATGAATTTATCTGGACGGATCAAAATTTATCTGGTCAGATAAATCCATGAAGACGACAACCGCGCCGAGCGCGCGCACGACGATGGCCGCCCTCCGGCGCTGGACGCTCGACCCGCGCCCGGCCTACGCGGCGGGCGCGCTGCTCATCGTCGGCGCGCTGATCGCCGCCGCGCTCACCTGGCCCCCCGCGTACGCGGTGCTGCGCATCGGCGCCGTCGGCGTGCTCCTGCTGCTGCGCGGCGCCGCGCTCCACCTGCTCGCCCGCCGCCGGGCGCGCCGCGCCGCCGGTGGCCTTCCCGTACGGGGCGGGAGTGGTCTCACGGGGCGGCCGTGACCTGTGGCAGATTCGGGGCATGCACGTCAACGAGCTCGGCCAGCCCGTGGGGCGGCCCCTGCCCGGCTGGACACCGCGCGCCGCGCCGGACGCCGCGGTGCTCACCGGAAGCTACTGCCGCCTGGAGCGGCTCGACCCGGAGCGGCACGCCGCCGAACTGTACGACGCCGACCGGCTCGACACCCACGGGGAGAGCTGGACGTACCTGCCGTACGGGCCGTACGCGAGCCTCGACGACTACCGGAAATGGACCGAGGACGCGTCCGCGTGCGCCGATCCGCGGTTCTACGCGGTCGTCACCACCGATCCGGCCGACGGCGAGCCGCGGGCGGCCGGTGTGCTGAGCCTGATGCGGATCCAGCCCGAGGCGGGCGTGATCGAGGTCGGCAACGTGCACTACTCGCCGCTGCTCCAGCGCCGCCGCGCGGCCACCGAGGCGCAGTACCTGCTCGCCCGCTACGTCTTCGACGACCTCGGCTACCGCCGCCTCGAGTGGAAGTGCGACGCGCTCAACGCGCCGTCGCGCGCCGCGGCCGAACGGCTCGGGTTCCGCTACGAGGGCACGTTCCGGCAGGCGGTCGTCGTACGCGGCCGCAACCGCGACACCGCCTGGTACGCGATCGTCGACGAGGAGTGGCCCGCCGTACGCGACCGGTACACCGCCTGGCTGCGCCCGGACAACTTCGACGACCGGGCGCGGCAGCGCAGCCCCCTGCGCGCCGGGGACTGAGCCCCGCCGGAATCCACGGCCTGGCGCCCCGGCGGGGGTGGGCCCAGCCCTACTGCCGCCCGCGCGCGGTCTCCGTAGGTTGGTCTCACCGACGAGCCAAGGAGAGATCATGCAGGACACCGGCGTCATCACCGTTCGGCCCGAGAACATCGCGCGGACCGGGCGCACGTCCGCCCCGGCCCTGGACACCGCGTACCGGGCGGCCGTCGCCCTGTGGGTCGGCGTCTCGGCCGTGCAACTCGTGGTGTACCTGGCGCTGGCCGCCGCCGACGGGTCACTGGACGCCCCGTGGTTCCTGTGGTCCACCGGCGCCGGCGCCCTGATCGTGGGCGGCCTGCGCTACGCCCGTACCCACCCCGTGCGCACCTGGCTGAAGTAGGGGATGCCCGGCGGCCGGCGGCCCGTACGATGAGGCGTCGGTTTGGCTGCTGAGAGTGGCGGTGTGCGCATGAAGAACCGGTCCGGCCGCGTCGCCGGTGTCGTCATCGGCGTCGCCGTCGCCGTCGCGATCGCGGCGTCCACCGCGTTCACCCCGTACGGCGTGCCCGTGACGATGGTCGTCTTCCTCCTGCTCGGCGTGTACGCGTTCGGCTACCTGATCTGGCGCCTGGCCACCGGCCGCGACGGCCTGGTGCACCGCGGCCCCACCCGCCGCCGCCAGGCCCGCCTGGCCCGCCGCGCGTCCCCGGCCGCGCACGCCGAACACCGCTAGGCGCGGCCCGCCGCGAATGTTCCGCCCGCGTGCGGATACATGCAGCACGGGACGTAGCCGACGATCGGAAGGCGGAGGTGGAGACGGCATGACGGACATCGTCCGGCTGATCCTCGACGACCACGAGTGGTTCCGCGCGCGGTTCAACGCGCTGGACGAGCTGCGCGCGCGCAACGCCGACGCCGACACCTTGCGCACGGCGTGGCAGCCGCTGGCGGACCGCCTCGACCTGCACGCGGTCGCCGAGGAGGAGATCTTCTACCCGGAGCTGCTGAAACGCGGCGAGGACGACCCGGAGGACGAGACCCTCGACGCCATCGGCGACCACAACGACATCCGCGACGGCGCGCACGACGCCGCCCGGCATCCCGTCGGCGGCCCGGAGTGGTGGGACGCGGTCGCGCGCACACGGGTCGCCAACGACGAGCACATGGCCGAGGAGGAGCGCGACGGCATCGCCGACTTCCGCGTCAGCGCCGCGGCCGGGCTGCGCGAGGCGCTGGGGCGGCGCTTCGCGGAGTTCCTCGACGCCCACCCGGACGCCCGCGGCCTGGACACCTCCGACAAGGACCCGGAGGGGTACGTCGAGGAGACCGAGGAGGAGATCGCCCAGGCGCCCGGCGGCGCGGACGGCTCCCTGGGCATCGGCGGCCTCAAGGAGCCGTGAGCGCCCGTCCGGTACGGCGCGCGTCCCGGCCAGGCGTTCCCCGCGCGCACAGCGGGTAGCGATCCGGCATGGCCGCGATCGTTCCAGGGGGGAGCGCGCCATGACCGACCAACGACACGCACCACCGGGGCCCATCCTGCGCGCCGCGCACGAGGGCGGCGGCGAGGCCGAGCCGTACGCGGGCGCCGCCGCGCGGACCGCCCCGGGCAGCGAGCCGACGCCGCGGCCCGGCGGGCACGCGCACGGACGGGTGCCGTCCTGGCTGCTGGTGGGCGTGGTGATCGCCGCGTTCATCGCGGGCGGCGTCGCCGTGATCGACCAGATCTGGTGGCTGTTCTGGGCCGCAGTCGCGGTCGTGGTGCTGAGCCCGGCGGCCGGGCGCCTCGTCGGCATCATGAACGACACCGTCGAATGGGACGTCCCACTGGCCAGCGCCTACCAGCCACAGGGCCACATCATCCTCGGCCCCACCCCGCGGCCCCCGTCACGCACGTGAGCGGGGAACCGCAGAGTGGTGGTGGGATCGCCTGAGGCGGCGGTCGCCGTCACGCGCGGAGGCGTGGTGGGGTCGCCTGGGGCCGCGGTCGCCGGGACGCGCGGAGGCGTGGTGGGGGCGCCTGGGGCCGCGGTCGCCGTCACGCACGTGAGCCGCGACGCGTGGAGGCGTGGTGGGGGCGCCTGGGGCCGCGGTCGCCGTCACGCACGTGAGCGGGGACGCGCGGAGGCGTGGTGGGATCGCCTGGGGCCGCGGAGATCTGAGCCGTGGCGGTGTGGGCGATGTGGAGGCTTGATGAGCGACGAGGAGTCCCTGACCATTTCGATCGCGGCGGCGGCCCTGGTGTGCTGGCTCCTCGCCGGCCTGTTCCTGTTCTGGCCGTCGCGGCTGACGCTGGAGTCGTGCGGGTCGGTGATGCTCCCCGCGGACCAGACCGGACCGTACTGCGGGTCGCTGCACACCGCGCAGATGGGCCGGGCGCTGGTGGCGACGCTGGTGTCCGGGCTGCTCACCGTGTGCTGGCTGACGCTCCGCAAGCCGCGCCACGCGCCGCGCCCCGGCCAGCCCGAGCAGCCCGAGCAGCCTGGCCAGCCCGAGCGGCCCGATCTGGACTGAGGCCGTCACTCCCCCGCTGACGCCCGCCTGCGGGCCCGGTACGCCGCGGCCTTGACGCGGTTGCCGCATTCGTCCATGCCGCACCACGTACGCCGGGCGCCGCGCGAGCGGTCGAGGTAGATGCGCGTGCAGCCGGTGCGCCCGCACTCCTTGAGACACGCGTCCGGATCGCCGAGCACGGCGACGGCGCCTCGGGCGAGCTGCGCGAGCACCTCGGGCAGGCCGCCTGAAACACGCACCCCCGCGTCGCCGAGCCGCACCGCGGGCACCGGCCCGGCGGCCGCCTCGTTGAGGATCGCCAGGCTGCCCTTGTGGAAGCGGCGGCCCAGGACGCGGTCGAGCGCGAGCCGGTAGACCGCCTCGCGCAGCGACAGCGCGGCCGCGAACGTCTCAGCGCCGGCGCCGACCCGGTCGGGCAGCCCGGCGCACCCGGCCACCCACCGCTCCAGGTCGGCGGGCCCGGCCAGCAGGTCGACGGGGTCGTCGCGGCGCGTCCCGACCGTGCCCGCCAGGTCGAGCGCCGGGTCGCCGCTCACGTACGCGAAGTCCACGTCACCATCTTGACCGGTGACGCGGCCGATGGCAACATCGTCAGCGAACGTCACCTGTTGAACCGGTGACACCGTACGAACGGGAGGCGGCATGGCCGAGATCCGCGACATCGAGGTGGTCGTCTTCGACATCCTCGGAACCCTGGTCGACGAGCCCGGCGGGCGGCGCGCCGCGATCCGCGAAGCGATCCCCGGCGCGGACGACGCCGCGGTGGGCGAGCTGCTCGGCCTCTGGGACCGCCACCTCGACGGCGAGCAGCGCCGCATCGCGCAGGGCGACCGCCCGTACGCCGACAGCGAGGCCCTCGACGCGGAGGCCGCCCAGCGCATAGCCGCCCAGGCCGGGCTCACCGACCCCGCGGCCATCGCCCGGCTGGCCACCGCGGGCCAGCGCCTGCCCGCGTGGGAGGACTCGGCCGCCGGGCTGGAAAGCCTCGCGCGCGACCTCCCCGTCCTCGGGCTGTCCAACGCGAGCCGCACCGCCCTGCTGCGGCTCAACGCGCATGCCGGGCTGCGCTGGCACCAGGCCGTCTCCGCCGAGGCCGTACGCGCGTACAAGCCCGCTCCCGAGGTCTACCGCCTCGCCGTCGACATCGCCGCCTGCCCGCCGGAGCGCATGCTGATGGTCGCCGCGCACGCCTGGGACCTCCGCGCGGCCCAGGCGGCGGGCATGCGGACCGCGTACGTCCACCGTCCGGTGGGCGACCCGCCGACGCCGGCCGACACTTTCGACGGCCGTTTCGGCGGCCTGCACGACCTCGCGGCCCAGGTGAAATCCTGGTGAACACGGATGACGCGTCCCCCGACTTGTTGCGAAACTGCTGAGGCCTTCACCCGCTGACAGTGCGCCGCGTGTTCGGAGGTCGGCATGCCGAAGCTACGGACCCGAGTACGGAACCGGCTGGGTCATGCCCGGGTCCAGGTGCTCACCGACACCGGATCCGAGGTCGGATGGTTCGTACCGGAGACCGGAAAGTACCGCCTCCACGACACCGCCCTGCGCCGCCCCTTCTGGGAGTCCGCACTCGCCCGCTCCGACATGCTGTACGCCTTCGGCGAGATCGGCGAACCCACCCTGCCGGACGACCCCTTCGGCTAGCGCCCGCGCGGGCCGCAGACCGGCTCCACCGCCACATATCCCTGCCTTGCCACCGCACCCCCAAGGCCGGATCGTCCGACCATGGCAGGCGACAAGCCCCAAGACGGGGCGGACAAGAGCCACCGGGGTTCCAAGGAGCCCGCTCACGGCTTCGAAAAGCCTGCCGAGCGCATGAACCCGCCGCTCGACGAGCCCGCGCTCCCGCCAAGGGATCCGAGCAAGGGCACCTATGCCGACTTCATCAGCCTCCGGTTCGAGATGGCGGGCCCCTCACCCGACGATGAGGTCGTCTACTTCCAGGGGCTGATCTCCCGGCTGTTCGGGCTGGATCCGCGCTCTGCCGTGATCGACGAGGACGCGTACGAGGCGCGGCTCCGTGAGTGGCGGCGCACGGGCTTCCTGGAGGCGGTGGGGCGGCAGACCAGGCGTCTCCGCGACTCGATGCGTGACGCGTTCGTGGAGGGGACGGCGCAGGCGATCATGGATCCCCTCTGGGATGCCCTACAGCCGGATGCGGTCGGGTCGACTCAGCCTTTCGGCGAGTTGATCGCCGTACTGCGCTCACGTGACTTCAGGGAGCCGGCCGTCAGAGCCGGGGTGAGCTGGGTGGCGACCGCGATGGGCGCTCCGCCGCCGTTCGGGGCCATCGCGGGGCGGCTGGCCGTGGAGTTGTTCCGCGACGCCGAGGCCGACGCCCGGATGACCGGTTTCCGGCGGAGGCTCGCCGAATCCATGTGCATCGGCGACATGATCCTCTGCCTGGAGGGCGGCGGGCCGGTTGAGGACAGCGCGGGGTTGTGGGAGCTCGCGGAATCGCGGACGGACGCCGAACTGGCGGCCCTTCTCGCGAAGCTGCTGCGCGGCTAGCGCTTCCACCTGAGCCGCCCCGTCTCGGTGTGAGAACTCGTCGCGTCCCGGTGCCGGGAGCGCGCGGCTTCCCCGCGGCGGGCGTTGACGCCAGGAGTTGGGCTCCGGTAATAATGGATCAACCAAAGGATATCTGATCCTTTGGGTTTGTGTCCCGCCGGGAGTGGGTGCCCCCATGGGTGGTTCGGAGCTGTTGTGTGTCGACGGGGTCGGCGTCCGGTACGGGTCGGATGCGCGGCCTGTTGAGGATCTGACGTTGCGGGTGGCGGATGGGGCGACCGTTGCCGTGGTCGGGAGCAACGGGGCCGGGAAGACCACGCTGTTCCGGGCACTGTCGGGGACGCTGCGGTTCCATGACGGGGCGGTGGCCGCGGGGCGGATCACGCTGGCGGGCGAGCGGCTCGACGGGCTCGATCCGGCCGCGGTCGTACGGCGGGGGCTGGCGCAGGTGCCCGAGGGGCGGCGGATCTTCACCGAGATGACCGTCGAGGAGAACCTGATGGCCGGGGCGCTGACCGTACGGCGGGCGGCGCGGCGCGGAGCGCTGGCCGAGGTGCTCGGGCTGTTCCCCGTCCTCGGGCGCAAGCGGCGGCTCGGGGCGTCGCTGCTGTCCGGCGGCGAGCAGCAGATGCTGGCGATCGGGCGGGCGCTCATGTCGCAGCCGCGGCTCCTGCTGCTCGACGAGCCGTCGCTCGGCCTGGCGCCCACGATGATCACGCACGTGGGCGACCTGGTCGCGCGGATCGCCGCGGGCGGCACGACCGTGCTGCTGGCCGAGCAGAACGTCGCGCTCGCCACACGCCTGGCCGCCGCCGTGCACGTCCTGCGCCTCGGCCGGATCGCGTTCAGCGGCACACCGGACGAGCTGGCCGCCGGCGGCGTCCTGCGCGACCTGTACCTCGGCACCGCCGAAAGCCCACCCGCCACCACGGAAACCAGGGAGACGCCGTGACCGGCGCCGAAACCGGGAGTGGCACCGCGGCGGGCGCCGAGGCGGAGACCCGGGAGGGCACCGTGACGGACGCATTGACGATCGACGGCGTCACGGTCGAGTTCGCGGGGGTGCGGGCGCTCGACAGGGTGAGCCTGAGCGCCGCGCCGGGGGCGCTGTCCGCGGTGATCGGGCCTAACGGGGCCGGGAAGTCGACCCTGTTCAACGTCGTCACCGGGTTCTACCGGCCGGCGGCCGGTGAGGTGCGGTACGGCGGGGCGGTGCTCACCCGGATGCGGCCGCACCGGATCGCGCGGCTCGGCGTGGCGCGCACGTTCCAGAACCTGGAGCTGTCGCGCGCCGAGTCCGTACGGGAGAACATCATGCTCGGCCGCTACCGGCACGGCCGCAGCGGCGTGGTCCGCGCCGGGCTGGGCCTGCCCGGTGCGCGGGGCGAGGAGCGGGCCGCGCGCGAGCGGTGCGGCGAGATCGCCGAGCTGATGGGCCTGGCGCCGCTGCTCGACCGGCCGTGCGGACCGCTGCCGTACGGCACGCGCAAGCGGGTGGAGATCGCCCGCGCGCTCGCCTCGGACGCCCGGCTGCTGCTCCTCGACGAACCGGTGGCGGGCATGAGCGCGGCCGAGATCGACGAGATGGCCGCGCTCATCCGCGACGTCCACGCCGCCCTCGGGCTGACGATCCTGCTCATCGAGCACGACGTGCGCTTCGTGCTCGGCCTCGCCGACCACGTCACCGTCCTCGACTTCGGCGAGGTCATCGCCGCCGGCACCCCCGCGGAGATCCGCGAGAACGCCGACGTCGTCGCCGCCTACCTCGGCACCCAGCCGGCCACCTGAACCGACGGACGCGGAGGAACTGCGATGCGGCTCGCCAACCTGCTGGTCGACGGCGTCTCCCTGGGGCTCGTCTACGCGCTGATCTCGATCGGCTTCGTGGTGATCTTCCGGGGCACCCGTACGCCGAACTTCGCGCACGGCTCGATGCTCGTGCTCGGCACGTACCTCATCGCCGTGCTGCACGCGCGCGTCGGGTTCGCCGCCGCGGTCGCGATCGGCGTCGCGGGCGCGGCCGTGTTCGGGTTCGCCGTCAACCGGCTGGCCATGGTGCCGACCCGGAACGCGGGCACGGACGTGCGCGGCATCATCACGATCGGCCTCAACGTCGTGCTCACCGCCGAGCTCACCCGGCGGCTCGGCGCGGACATCCTGACCAGCGGCGACCCCTGGGGCGACGCGACCCTCCACGCGGGCGGACTGGCCGTACCGGTGTCGCGGCTGGCCGCGCTCGCCGTGTCGGCGCTGATCATCGCCGGGTTCGTGCTGGCGAACCGCTACACGATGATGGGCCTGTCCGCGCGCGCCACCGCCGAGGACCCGGAGACCGCGAGCCTCGTGGGCGCGCGGCTGCGGCGGGTCTCGGACTGGGCGTGGATCCTCGGCGCCGCGCTGGCCGCGGTCGCCGGCCTGTTCCTCATCGCGTACCCGAGCCCCGGCCTGGTCGCCGGCACCGGCGACATCGCCATCCTGGCCTTCCCCGCCGCGGTGATCGGCGGCCTGGACTCCGTCGGCGGCGCGGTCGCCGGCGGCCTGCTGGTCGGGCTGTCGCAGGCGCTGGTCTCCGGCTACCAGGACCGGCTCGCCTTCCTCGGCCAGGGCTTCGACACCGTCGCGCCCTGGGTGCTGATGGTCCTCGTCCTGCTCTGGCGGCCGCACGGCCTGTTCGGCAAGCGCCCGCTGTACCGGATCTGACGCGGAGGAATCGTGACGTACCTTTCCCGGTCCCCGGCCGTACGCCGCGGCGCGGGCATCGCGCTGGCCCTCGTCGCCGCGGTGCTCCCGCTGTTCGCGTCGGACTTCTGGACGCAGCTCGTGCTGTACTCCGCCGCCGCGGCGGTCGGCGCGCTCGGCCTCACCGTCCTGGTCGGCCTGTCCGGCCAGCTCTCCCTCGCGCACGGGTTCTTCCTGGCGATCGGCGCGTACGGGTACGCCTACCTCGGCCCCGGCACCGGCTCGCCCGACACGGCGAGCCTCGGGCTGCCCGGACCGCTGGCCGCGGTGCTCGCGGTGGCCGCCGCCGGCGTCGCGGGTCTGGTGTTCAGCCCGGTGGCGGCGCGGGTGCGCGGCATCTACCTCGGCCTGGCGTCGCTCGCGCTGATCATGGTCGGCCGGCAGGTGCTGGCGGACGCGCGCCCGGTCACCGGCGGCGCGTACGGCCGCGACGTCCCGGTGCTCGACCTGTTCGGCTTCCACTTCGCCGACCAGGGACCGTACCTGTACGTGCTCGGCGTGCCGTTCGGCGCGTACGACCGGCTCTGGTACGTCGTGCTCGCGCTGCTCGCCGCCTGCTACTGGTTCGTGCGGAACGTGCTGCGCAGCCGGGTGGGCCGGGGCCTGCGCACGGTGCGCGACAGCGAGGCGGCGGCCGCCGCCGCGGGCGTCGACGTGCAGCGGTACAAGGCGCTGGCGTTCGTGCTGTCGTCGGTGTACGCGGGGCTGGCCGGGGTGCTGCTCGGGCTGCTGTTCCAGCACGTCGTGCCCGAGTACTTCGGCCTGACGCTGTCCGTGCAGTACCTCGCCATGATCGTCATCGGCGGCATGGGCAGCCTGCCCGGCGCGGTCGCCGGCGCGTTCGCCGTCACCGGAATCCCGCTGCTGCTCGGCCAGTACGGCGGCGCCCTCCCGTTCGTGTCGTCGTCCGGAAGCGGCGGCCTGGACAGCGGTGTGGTCGCGCAGTACCTGTTCGGCGCGCTGATCGTCGTGATCCTCGTCATCAAATCCCACCGAAGGGTGTCCGCATGAGACGCGCACTCCGGCTCACCGCCGCCACACTGACGATCGGGGCCGCGCTGGCCTGCAGCACCCAGCCGCCCGGCGGCTCCGGCGCGGGCGCGGCCGGCCCCGGGGTCACCGCCGACGCGATCAGCCTCGGCTACCTCACCGACCTGTCCGGCGCGATCTCCGGCCAGGGCAGGGTGAACCTGGCCGGCACCCGCCTGTACGTCGACCGGCTGAACGCCGCGGGCGGCGTCTGCGGCCGGAAGATCAAGCTGGTCGTCGAGGACCACGGCTACGACGTGCAGAAGGCGATCAGCCTCTACCAGAAGACCACGCCGAACGTGCTCGGCTACGTCTCGCTGCTCGGCTCGCCGCAACTGGAGGCGCTGAAGGGCCGCATCACCAGCGACCACGTGGTGACGGGCGCGCAGGGCTGGGACTCCCACATCCTGAGCAACCCGGACACCCTGGTGTACGGCACGCCGTACGACCTGGAGATGGTCAACGGGCTCAGCTACCTGCTGGACAAGAAGATCATCAAGCGCGGCGACACCGTCGGCCACATCTACTGGCAGGGCAGCTACGGCGAGGACGCGCTCCTCGGCAGCAAGTGGGCGGCGGCCAAGCTGGGCCTGAAGCTGGCGTCCGTGCAGGTCGACCCGGCCGAGTCGGACATGACCCGGCAGGTGCGCGGCATGCAGGCCAAGGGCGCGAAGGCGCTGCTGCTCAGCACGCTGCCCACGCAGACCGCGTCGGTCGCGTCGGTGTCGTCGTCGGCGGGCTGGAAGGTGCCGATCCTGGGCAACAACGCGACGTTCCTGCCGCAGCTCCTCACCACCCCGGCCGCCGGGCCCGTACGCGACCAGCTCTACCTGGTCACGTCGCGGCTGCCGTACGGCTCGGACGACCCGGCGGCGCGGCGGATCACGACGGCGTTCGAGAAGGCAAAGCCGAAGGGCGTGTCGCCGGAGGACGGGATCAACGTCGGCTGGGCCACCGCCGAGGCGTACACCGAGGTGCTGAAGAGGGCCTGCGGCTCGCTCACCCGCCAGGGCCTGGAGAAGGCGCTGCGCGCCTCGACGGACGTCGACACCGGCGGGCTGCTGCCCGCGCTTGACTTCTCGACGGTGGGCGCGCCGCCGTCGCGCGGCGTGTACGTCTCCCGGCCCGACCCCGCCCGCCCCGGCGGCCTGCGGCTGCTGACGAAGAACCTGTACACCGCGGGCATCGCGAAGCAGTACAAGACGCCCGGCCAGGGCTGATCAGTCGGCGCGTGCCCCGGTGCGGGAGCCGGGGTACGCGCCGGACAGCCAGAGCTTGTGCAGGCGGCGCAGGCAGCGCTCCATCTCGGCGACCGCGCCGTCGGCGTCGCGGGCGCGGAACCGGGCGAGCAGGCGGCGCCGGGAGTTGAGCATGAAGTCGGTCCGGGTGGGGCCGACGCTGAGCACGATGTCGCGCATCATGTCCATCAGCGAGCGCATCATGATCGACATGAGCGCGTTGCCGGTCGCGTCGGCGAGCAGGTTGTGGAACTCGACGTGCGCCAGGGCCTTGCGCTCCCAGTCGCCCGCGCCGGTGAGCTCGGCCGCCTCCTTGACGTTCGCGGCGAGCGCGGCCAGGTGGTCGTCGGTCATCCGCTCGCAGGCCACCCGTACGACGACGGACTCGATCCACAGCCGCGCCTCGGTGATGTCGGCCAGCGAGACGTCGGTGAGCTGGAGCGTGTCGGACAGGCTGCGGGAGACCACCGCGGGGTCGGAGCGGGCGATGAACGCGCCGCCGCCGGCGCCCTTGCGGAGGGTGATCAGGCCGGAGATCTCCAGCATGCGCAGCGCCTCGCGCACGGTGTTGCGGCTCACCGCGAACTGGGCGGCCAGGGACTGCTCCGAGGGCAGCCGGTCGCCGGGTTTCAGCTCGCCGCGGCGCAGCAGGTCGCGGATCTGCGCGACGATCTCGTCGAACGCGCGGCGCGGCCGCGCCGGTTGGAAGACCGGTTCCCCGGCCACCTCAGGCTCCGGGCCGGGCGCGCGCCCGGCCGGGCTTCTCCGTGCCGACGCCGCGCAGCCACAGGCCGTGCAGCCGGCGCAGATAGCGCTCGATCTCGTCGGCCGCGCCGTCGGCGTCGCGCTCGCGGAGCCGTTTCAGCAGGCGGCGGCGGGACCGCAGGGTGAAGTCGTCCTGCAGCGGCCCGACCCGCGCGATGACGGCGCCGAGGACGTCGACCAGGGAGTCCGTGATGATCGCCAGGATCGGGTTGCCGGTCGCCTGGGCGAGCAGGCGCTGGAACTCCAGGTTGACGTGGGCCTTGCGCTCCCACTCCCCCGCCTCGGTGAGCCGGGCGACCTCGCTGAGGTTGGCCTCGAGCGCGGCGATGTCGTCGTCCGTGATGTTCTCGCACGCCGCCCGGGTGACCACCGTCGTGATGCGGCGCATGGCGTCCGTGACGTCGGCCAGCGAGACGTCGGTCAGCCGGAGCGTGTCGGTCAGCGACGCGGTGACCGTGGCGGTGTCGGCGTGCGCGATGAACGCGCCGCCGGTGGCGCCGCGCTTCAGCACGACGAGGCCGGAGATCTCCAGCATGCGCAGCGCCTCGCGCACCGTGTTCCGGCTCACCGCGAACTGCTCGGCCAGCGCCCGCTCGGACGGCAGCCGGTCGCCCGGCTTCAGCTCGCCGTTCTCGATCAGCGCGCGGATCTGCCCGATGATCTCGTCGAAGGCGCGGCGCGGCCGGGCGGGCCGGAACATGGTGGTCTCCTCGGCTACCGGGGCCGCTGGCTCCGCGGCACGCGCGTGGTCTGCCGGCATGAACCGGCCCTCCTCGTCGTCACGGCGGGCGATCCGGCCCGCGCGGCGCATTCCGCCACGCGGGCCAATGGTCGTGCCAATGCTAACGCCGATCCGCGCGTACGGCCGTCAGCGCAGCACTTCGCGCGCCACGATGTTCCGCTGGATCTCGCTGGTGCCCTCGTAGATCGCGATCAGCCGCGCGTCGCGCACGTACCGCTCCACCGGGTGGTCGCGCATGTAGCCGTGGCCGCCCAGGATCTGCAGCGACTCCGACGTGACGTACTTCGCGGTCTCGGCGGCGAACAGCTTCGCCATCGACGACAGCTTCGCGAACTCCGCCGGCGTGGTGCCCGCGTCGAACTCCATGGCGCAGTCCCACACCAGGTTCCGCGCCGCCTGCAACTGGGTGGCCATGTCGGCGAACTTCCACCGCAGGCCCTGGAAGTCGGTGATCGGCGTGTCGCTTTGCGAGCGCTCCTTCGCGTACGCGCGCGCGTAGTCGAACGCGGCGCGCGCACCGCCGACGGCCAGGCCCGCGACGGTCGGCCGGTTCTGGTGCAGCGCCTCCATAGCCGCCCGGAAACCGCGCCCCTCCTCGCCGACCATGTTCTCCTCGGGCACGCGCAGGTCGTCGAGGAGGATCTCGTTGTTCGGCACGCCGTGCTGGCCCATCTTGTCGTTGTGCCGGTCGACGACCCATCCGGGCGCGCCCGTCTCGACGAGGAACGCGCTGATGCCCCGCGAGCGCGGCTGGTCGTTCGTCCGCGCGAAGACCAGCGCGTAGTCGGCGACGCTCCCCCAGGTGATGAACGACTTGCGGCCGTTGATCACCCAGGACGCGCCGTCCTTGCGCGCCCGGGTCCGCATCAGCGCCGGGTCGGAGCCCGCGCCGGGCTCGGTGATGCAGATGCAGGTCAGCTTCGTGCCCTCGGCGAGTTGCGGCAGGACGCGCTTCTTCAGCTCCTCGGTGCCGGAGTCCATGATGCCGCGCACCACGATGCTGTTCTGGCCGGAGAGCTGGGCCAGCGCCATCGACCCGGCCGCGGCCACCTCCTCGCGTCCGATGCAGTGCGCCAGCAGGTCGCCGCCGGGCCCGCCGTACTCCTCGGGCACGGCGAGCTGGACGAGGCCCATCTCGGCGAAGACCTCGACGAGGTGGCGGGGGAACGCGTCGGTGCGGTCGAGCTCGTCCGCGATCGGCGCGACGTGGTCGGCGGCCATCCGCGCGACGGCGTCACGGAACACGGCGTGGTCGGCGTCGAGTCTCATGGGTGTCCCTCCAGGAACGTGCGGGCGTTGCGGGTGAGGTCGGCGGGCCAGTCGGCCAGCGGCACGCCGCCCGTGCGCACGGCCTCGGCGACGGCCGCGCCGGGCGGGCGCTCGGCGACCGTGAACGGGTAGTCGGTGCCGAGCACGAGGCGGTCCGTGCCGAACACCCCCGCGGCCAGGGCCAGCGCGGCCGGGTCGTACGTGAGCGTGTCGATCCACAGGCGGGACAGCAGGTCGCGCGGGCTCGCCTCGGTGAGCGCGGCCGGGCGCGGGAGCAGGTCCCAGCCGCGCTGCCAGCGGCCGGCCATCATGGCCGTGCAGCCGCCGCCGTGCGCGAGGCAGATCCGCAGGCCGGGGTGGCGGGTGAGCACGCCGCCGTGCACCAGCGCCCCGGCCGCGAGGCTGGTCTCCACCGGCCGGGCCAGCCCGAAGTCCAGGCCGTTGTGGCCCGTACGTTCGGGGACGGCGAACCGGCCCGGGTGGACGAACACGGCCGCGCCCAGCTCCTCGGCGGCGGCCCAGAACGGCGTGAGCGACGGGTCGTGCAGGGAGGTGCCGGCCACGTGCGTGCCGATCTCCACGCCGCGCAGCCGCAGGTCCGTACGGATCCGGCGCAGTTCCGCGACCGCCGCGGCCGGGTCCTGGAGCGGCACGGTGCCCAGGCCGAAGAACCGGTCCGGGTGCGCGGCGGCGATCTCCGCGATCCCGTCGTTCTGCGCCCGCGCCAGGGCCACCGCGATCGCCGGGGCGGCTTCGTAGCAGAACGTGAACGGGATCGGCATGAGCACCTGCGCCGTCACGCCGAGCGCGGCCATCTCCGCCAGCCGGGCCCCGGCGTCCCAGCCCGGCGGGGTGAGCGTACGGACCAGCCGACCGGCCTGGTGGACGCGGCGCCGGCCGCCGGACCGTTCGACGACCGGCCAGCCCGCGCGCTCGGCGTCGTCCGACGGCGGGTCCGGCACCGACTCCGGCAGGATGTGCGTGTGGACGTCGAGCACGGTCACGCCTTCGGCGGGAGCCACACGTTGGACGTCCACCGCCCCGCCGTCAGCGCGCGCGGCCGGTAGTCCGGGTCGGTGATGCGCATGTGGTCGACGCAGAACTCCACGGTGGTCGGCGCGGGCACGGCCTTCGCGTAGAAGCCCATCGAGCCGGACGTCGGGTGGCGCAGCACGTCGCGGTCCAGCTCGTTGCCGTACTCCAGGTGCACGGCGCGGGCGCGCATGAGGTCGTCCAGGTCCGGCATCAGGAAGCAGACGTGGTCCAGCAGCGGCAGGGCGCCGCGCCCGGCGCCGATCACCAGCGCGTGGTGGTAGCCGATGCCGCCGCGCAGGAACACCGTCTTGCCGATCACCCGGTCGGACTCGCGGAAACCGAGGACCCGCGCGTAGAAGTCGTACGACGCGTCCAGGTCGGCGACCGCGACCACCGCGTGCAGCAGCTCCTTCGGGGTGAACCAGCCGTCCGGGGACACCGGCACGTGGCCGAGCCCGGTGACCAGCTCGACCTCGTAGCCGGACGGGTCGTGGCAGCGGATCGACGGGCCGCTCCACTCCCCCTCGTGCCGGGTGAACGCGATCTTCTCCGCGGCCAGCCGCTCGGCGTACCGCTCCAGGTCGTCGTACGCCTCAAGCTCGAACGCCAGGCGCCGTACGCCGGGGGTGTCCGTACGGGTCAGCACGATCCAGTGGTGGTCGGTGCCGCCGCGCAGGTGGACGGTGTCGTCCGCGCGCTCGCTGACGACCAGGCCGCCGAAGCGGGTCCAGAAGGCGACGGCCGCGTCGAGGTCGGGCACGCCGATCGTGACGTAGCCGAGCCGCCAGGGGATGAGGTGGTCTCCCATGATTTCTCCAATCGTCAGAGCATGGCCGTGCCGCCGTTGACGCTGACCACCTGGCCGGTGATGAAGCGCGACTCGTCCGCGGCGAGGTAGGCGACGGCGGAGGCGACCTCCTCGACGGTCGCGAACCGGCCGAGCGGGATGAGCTCGGTGGTCTTGCGGTAGCGCTCGACGGCGTCCGGCGGGCGGGACAGCACGGTCGGCGTGGCGGTGCCGGTGGGCGCGACCGTGTTGACGGTGACGCCGTGCGGCGCGAACTCCCTGGCCAGGCCGGTGGTGAGGGCGTGCACGCCGCCCTTGGCCGCGTTGTACATGGCGTGGTCGAACAGGCCGTTGCGCACGGAGTCCGCGCCGATGTTGACGATGCGGCCGTACTGGGCGCGCAGCATGTACGGCAGCGCGGCGCGGCAGCAGTGCACGGTGGTCCACAGGTTGCGGTCCACGGTCTCGCGCATGGTGGCGGAGGTGTGGTCGAGGAACGGCTTGATGATGCCGCCGCCGGCGTTGTTGACCAGGATGTCCAGGCGGCCGAACCGCTCGATCGCCGCGGCGGCGACCTGCTCGGCGCCCGCCGGGTCGGCCAGGTCGGCGGTGACCGCGTGCCAGTCGGGGCCGCCGGTGCCCACGGTCTTCGCGACCTGCTCGGCCACGGTGTCCGTACGGTCGGCGCCGACGACGTGCGCGCCCTCGTCGGCCAGCCGGTGCACGATGGCCGTGCCGATGCCGCCCGCCGCGCCGGTGACGACGGCGACCTGGCCGGCCAGCCTGCCCCTCATCGGCCCAGCAGGAAGTCGAGGTGGACGCGGTTGAAGGTGGCGGCGTCCTCGAACTGCGGCCAGTGCCCGCAGTCCTCCATCACCACGAACCGGGAGTCCGGGATCCAGCCGGCGACCTGCTCGCCCGCCGCGACCGGGGCCGTCGGGTCGTGGGTGGTCCACAGGACGAGGGTGGGGGCGCGCAGCGTGCGCCACTGCTCCTCGGTGATGACGTTCGTGCGCTGCGTCTCCGGGTCGGTGTGCCGGGACAGGATGGCCGGCATGATCTTCGCGAACTCCGGCTGCCCGTAGATCGCCAGCCGCGTCTCGACCAGGTCGTCGGTGACCTGCGACGGGTCGTGCACCAGGAACTCCAGGCGCGTGCGCACGCTCTCCCGCGTCGCGTTCCGTACGGCGTCCAGCGACAGCCGGGAGAACCGCTCGATCACCTCGGGCGCCAGGTACAGCGCCGCGCCGGTGTTCAGGCACAGCCGGTCGACGCGCTCGGGGTAGGTCAGCGCGAACCAGGCCCCGATGCCCGCGCCCATCGACTCGCCGCTGATCGAGACCCGCTCGATGCCCTCGGCGTCGAGGAACGCCCGCAGGTGCTCGACGTAGTCCAGGAACCCGTACGACCCCTCGGGCTTGTCGCTGAACCCGTGCCCGACCATGTCGATGGAGTACGTGTGGAAGTGCGCGGCATGCGGCCCGAGGTTTCGCGTGTACGCCTCCGCATGCCCCCCGGTCCCGTGAATGAACACCAGCGCCGGATCCCCGGGATCCCCCGCCTCCAGCACCCGCGTCGCCACGCCCCCCGCATCCACCCACCGCTGCGCGAACCCGACCCCGCGCAGATCCCCCCAGCAACTCGCCACGCCGCCCATAGATACCTCCTTTGGTTGGACCTTTGATATCAATCGACCTTTGAGGTGTCAATGCATTACCCTCAGCGCAAGCCACTGCCGAAGGGACCCCGGATGCGCCCGACGACGCCCGCCCCCTGCGCACGCCCTACACCTCAGGCACGACCGGCAGCCCGAAGGAAGCCGTGCTCACCTGCCGGACCGAGCCGCGCCGCCCGGCTGGCGTCGTACGAAAAGCCCACGGACGTACGGATCGCCGGTGGGCTGGCGCGGAACGCGTGCGGGTGCGGGGTGCGGGGGGCGAGGCTGCGAGGCCCGCGGGGGAGGTATGCGAGGCAGGAGTCACGAGGCGCAGGAGCGCGGGGGTGCGGGGGTGCGGGGCTGCGAGGCCCGCGGGGGAGGTATGTGGCGCGGGGGCGGGGGTGCGGGGCTGCGGGGGTGCGAGGCTGCGAGGCCCGCGGCGGAGGTATGTGGCGCGGGGGTGCGGGGGTGCGGGGGTGCGGGGGTGCGGGGGTGCGGGGGTGCGAGGCTGCGAGGCCCGCGGGGGGAGGTACGTGGCGCGGGGGGCGGGGGGCGGGGGGCGGGGGGCGGGGGGCGGGGGGCGGGGGGCGGGGGGCGGGTCAGGCTACGCCGCGGGTGGATGCGGTTCCGCCGGGTTCGGTCGTCGCGTCGAGGGAGTGGAGGAGGAGGACGAGGACCGGGTTGGCGTCCTTGGCGTCGCCGATGAGGGCCTTTAGGGAGGTGCGGGCGGCCTTGAGGTCGCGGGAGGGGAAGCCGGCGCGGTCGAGGGCGTCGGCGATGCCGCGTGCCGCGCCTTCCGGGTCGGGGTGGGTGACGAAGGCGCCGCCGGTGGAGCCGCGCTTGAGCATGAGCATGCCGTTGAACTCCAGGATGCGCAGCGCCTCGCGGACCGTGTTGCGGCTGACCGCGAACTGCTCGGCCAGCGCGCGCTCGGACGGCAGGCGGTCGCCCGGGCGGAGCTTGCCGTCGCGCAGCAGGCCCTCGACCTGCGCGACGATCTGGTCGACGGCGCGCTTCGGCCGCGCCGGACGGAACATCGGCCGGTTCTCGGCGTCGGACGCCTCCACGGCTCCCCCGATCTGTTACGTCACAAGGCTCGATTACTGAACCATTTTCCCACGCTGAGGAGTGATGTCATGCGCGCCATGGTGGTCCGTGCGGACGGCGGCACCGGCACGTTGGAGGAACGCGAGCTGCCCGTGCCGGAGCCGGGCGGCGGCGAGGTGCTCGTCGCCGTGCGCGCGAGCGGGGTGAACCGGGCCGACCTGCTGCAGCGCCAGGGGAAGTACGCGCAGGCGGCGTTCCCCGCCGCCGGGCCGGTGGTCGCCGGGATGGAGGCCGCGGGCGAGGTCGTGGCGCTCGGCCCCGGCGTGACGGGGGTGCGCGCCGGGGACCGGGTGATGGGCATGTGCGCGGGCGGCTGCGCCGAGTACGCCGTGCTCGACGCGCGCCTGGCGCTGCCCGTACCGGATGGCGTGGACTGGGTGGCGGCGGCCGCGCTGCCGTCCGGGCTGATGACCGAGTACGACGCGCTGGCCAACGCCGCCCGGATGGCCGCCGGGGAGACCGTGCTGATCACCGCCGCGTCGTCCGGCGTGGGCCTGATCGGCGTTGCGGTGGCGCGTGCGCTCGGCGCCGGGCGGGTCCTGGCCACGGTGCGCAGCCCGGCCAGCGTCGAGGCGGTGCTGGCGAACGGCGCGGACGAGGCGGTGGCCGCGCCGGACGGCGGCGACCTCCCGTTCCGGGACGTGGACGTGGTCGTCGACCACGTCGGCGGCCCGCTGCTCCCGTCCCTGCTGCCCACGCTCCGGGTGAACGGCCGCCTGGTCAGCGTCGGCCGGCTCGGATCCCGCACCGGCGAGCTGGACATGAACCTGCTGGCGCTGAACCGCCTGCGCCTCATCGGCGTCACGTTCCGTACGCGGACCCGCGACGAGACCGCCGCCATCGCCGAGGGCGCCGCGCGCGACCTCACCGCGGCCGTTCAGGCGGGCGCGATCCGGCCGACCATCGCCGCTACGTACCCCTTCGCCGCGGCCCTCGCCGCCCAGGAGCTGCTGCGCGGCGCGCGCCCGCCCGGCAAGATCGTGGTCACCGTGCCCTGAGGGCCGGCGCCCGTACGACGAACACGATCGCGTTGTGCTCGTCCGTACGGGCGCCAAGCAGGCCCTCGGCGCGCAGCAGGCGCAGCGCCTCGCGCAGCAGCATCGGGGGCACCGCGAACTGCTCGGCCAGGTCGCCGTCCGGGCACAGCCGCGTGCCGTACGGCAGCCGCCCGTCGGCGATCCCGTCGCGGAGCTGGCCGGCCACGTCGTCGACCAGCCGCACCGGCCGGGCCGGCGCGAACAGCCCCGTGCTGACGGTGCGGCCGCCGAACGGGCAGGCGCCGCCGGTCATCGGCGGGCGCCCTGCTGCTCCTGGAGCCGGACGGCGATGTCGATGATCATGTCCTCCTGCCCCCCGACGTATCCGGCCTCGCCGACCCGGCGGAGGATCTCGTGCGCGGGGACGCCGTAGCGCTCCGCGGCGCGCTCGGCGTGCAGCAGGAAGCTGGAGTACACCCCGGCGTGGCCCTGGACGATGGACGCGCGGTCCATCCAGGGCAGCCGGGTGATGTACGGGAGGGCGACGTCCTGCGCCGCGGCCAGAAGGCGGTCCATGTCCACGCCGGTCGGGATGCCGAGCCGGTCGAAGGACGCGGCCAGCACCTCGGTGGGCGAGTTGCCCGCGCCGGCGCCGAGGGCGCACAGCGAGCCGTCGATCTGCCGGGCGCCCGCGCGTACGGCGAGGACCGAGTTGGCGACGCCGAACGACAGGTTCTGGTGCCCGTGGTAGCCGACCTGCGCGTCGTCGCCGAGCTCCGCGACGAGCGCGGCCACCCGGTCGGCGCAGTCCTCCAGGATGAGGGCGCCCGCGGAGTCGACGACGTACACGCACTGGCAGCCGGCGTCGGCCATGACGCGGGCCTGCTTCGCCAGCTCGTCGGGGCCGATGCGGTGGGACAGCATGAGGAAGCCTACGGTCTCCATGCCGAGGCCGCGGGCCGCGCCGAAGTGCTGCACGGACACGTCGGCCTCCGTGCAGTGCGTGGCGATCCGGGCGACCCGGGCCCCCACGTCGTACGCGGCCTTGAGGTCCTCGATGGTGCCGACCCCGGGCAGCAGCAGGACGGCGATCCTCGCCCGCCCGGCCTCGGACACCGCCGCGGCGACCAGCTTCAGCTCCTCGACCGCGGAGAACCCGTAGTTGAACGACGAGCCGCCCAGCCCGTCGCCGTGGGTGACCTCGATGACCTCGATCCCCGCGGCGTCCAGCGCCCGGGTCGTGGCCCGCACCTGGTCCTCGGTGAACCGGTGCGCCATCGCGTGCGACCCGTCCCGCAGCGTCGTGTCCGTCAGCCGCACCTTCACGCCGTCACCGCCTCTCCCGTTGCGAGCAGCTCGCCGACGCGCGCGGCGGCCGCGGTCATGATGTCCAGGTTCCCGGCCCATTCCGGCAGGTGGTCGCCGTTCCCCCGTACTTCGAGGAACACCGCGACGCGGGCGTGGCCGGACCAGTCGTCGCGCGGGTCGTCGAACTGCGGCTCGGCGCGCAGCGTGTAGCCCGGCACGTACGTGCGCACCCGCTCGGCCATCGCGTGGACGGACGCGCTGACCGCGTCCCGGTCGGCGTCCGGGGAGATCGCGCAGAACACGGTGTCCCGCATGATCATCGGCGGGTGCACCGGGTTGAGGACGATGACCGCCTTGCCGCGCGTCGCGCCGCCGACGGCCTCGATGGCCCGCGCGGTGGTCTGGGTGAACTCGTCGATGTTGGCCCGCGTGCCCGGCCCCGCCGACCGGGACGCGATCGAGGCGACGATCTCCGCGTACGGCACGGGCGTGACGGCCGCGACAGCGGCCACGACCGGGATCGTGGCCTGCCCGCCGCAGGTGATCATGTTCAGGTTGGGCGCCGCCTCCAGCCCGGCCAGGTTCACCGGCGGGCACACGAACGGGCCCACCGCCGCGGGCGTCAGGTCGACCACCCGCATGCCGGCCCGCGCGTATTTCGGCGCGTTGGCCAGGTGCGCCTTCGCCGACGTGGCCTCGAACACCAGTTCCGGCGGGTCCGGCCGCGCCAGCAGCCAGTCGACCCCCTCGGCGGAGGCCGCCACCCCGAGGTCGCGGGCGCGGGCCAGGCCGTCCGAGGCCGGGTCGACGCCCACCATGTACCGCACGTCCACGGCCGTGCTGCGCTGGAGCTTGACCAGCAGGTCCGTGCCGATGTTGCCGGGTCCGACGATGGCCGCGCGCATCATGTCCTCCCAAAGATCGCCGTGACGTCGCCGAGGCCGGCGAACTCGGCGGTGAACGTGTCGCCCGCCGCGACCGGCACGGCGGCGGTGATCGAGCCCGGCAGCACCACGTGGCCCGCGGCCAGCTCGACCGGGACGGTGTTGGCCAGCCACACCAGCGCGTTCAGCGGCGTGCCGAGCACCGCGCCGCCCACCCCGGACCCGGCCTCCGCGCCGTTGCGCCGCAGCACGCACGCCGTACGGGCGAGGTCCACGTCCGTCAGCCGTACCGGACGCGAGCCGAGCACCACCCCGCCGGAGGAGGCGTTGTCGGCGATCGTGTCGGCCAGCGTGATCCTCCAGTCGCGGATGCGGGAGTCGATGATCTCCAGCGCCGGGAGCACGAAGTCCACGGCGGCGATCGCCTCCGCCGCGTTCACGCCCGGCCCCCGCAGCGGGCGCTTCAGCACGAACGCGATCTCCGGCTCCACCTTGGGCTGCAGGAACGCCGACGTGCCGATCGGCAGCCGCTCCAGGTGGAACATCCCGTCCATCAGGTGGCCGTAGTCCGGCTGGTCGACGCCCAACTGCTCCCGCATCGCCGCCGACGTCAGCCCCACCTTGTGCCCGGCGACCCGCGCCCCGCCGGCGCACCACCGCTCCACCTGGGCGAGCTGGACGGCGTACGCGTCGTCCAGGCTCAGCCCGTGCGCCTCCGTCGGCGGCGCCACCGCGTTCCCCGACGCGTACGCGCCCAGCAGTTCCTCCGCGATGCTCATGCTCATCCTCCGATGACCCCGGCGATCCGCGCGTCGTCGTATCCGGCGACCTCGCCCAGGACACCGGCCGTGTCGGCGCCGAGATCCGGCACCCGTACGGGCATCTCGGCGCGCGGCGACGAACCCAGCAGGAACGGCGTCGCGGTGACGCGGAAGTCGCCGGCGCCGTCGGTCACCGTGCGCAGCGACTCGCGGCTGAGCGTCTGCGGGTCGTCGAGCACCTCGCCGACCTCCCGGTAGCGGCCGCTCGGCACGCCGGCCGCGCGCAGCCGCTTCTCCGCCTCCGCGGCGGTCAGCCCGGAGATCCAGTCCTCGATGACGTCGTACAGCCGGTCCCAGTTCCGTTCGCGGTCGGCGATCTCGGCGAAGCGCGGGTCCGCGGGCAGGTCCGGGCGGTCCATGGCGGCGGCGAGCGCGCGGAAGTTGCGCTCGGTCACCGGGGAGACCATCACGAACTGGTCGGCCGCGCGCACCGGCCGGTACACGGTCTTCTTGAACTCCGCGTCGGCCTGCGCCGCCTGCGTCTCGAAGACCAGCATCGACATCATCGCCTCCTGCAGCGAGACGTCCAGGCCGTCGCCGCGGCCCGTACGGCCGCGGGCCACCAGGCCGGTCAGCACCGCGCCGTACGACAGCGCGCCCGCCAGGATGTCGGCGACGAAGATCCCGCAGTTCGCGGGGGCCTCGGCGGTCCGCTGGTAGGCGAAGTTGGCCAGGTCGTAGCCGGACATCGCGTGCACGATCTGCGCGTACGCGGGCAGGTGCGCGCTCGGGCCGTCCTGGCCGTAGCCGGAGACCGAGCAGTACACGAGCCGAACGTTTCGCGCCCGGCAGCTCGCCTCGTCCAGGCCGTACTTGGCCATCACCCCGGGCCGGAAGTTCTGCACGAGGACGTCGGCCCCGGCGGCCAGGTCGCGCGCGGCCGCGCGGCCCTCCTCGGTCCGCAGGTCGAGCCGGACGCTGCGCTTGCCGACGTTCAGGTGCCCGAAGTACCGGCTGTGCCCGTCGCGCAGCGGTGCGCGGCCGCGCATCGGGTCGCCCTCGGGGGGTTCGATCTTGATGACGTCGGCGCCCAGGTCGGCGAGCATCCGGGTGCAGTACGGCCCGGCGATCATGATCGAGAAGTCGACGACGCGGATGCCCGTCAACGGGCCATCGCCGGCGTACGGCGTCATGCGGATCCCACATCCTCTCGTGGCGCGGGCCACTCTGGCCTGTTGTCCAACCATTGATAGCCCGAACCCTTTTTACGGGTCAAGACGCCGACAGCAGGACGTTCACGCCGGACTCCGGCCGCGCTTGACATTCCGTTCACCACCATCCAACAATGGTCCAACCAATGATCTACCCGGTAGCTGGAGCCGCGACATGACCGTTCCCGCGAGTGCGCCCACCCCCCTTCCGGAGACCGAGCGGATACCGCCGCGCGCCACGCGCTACCTCCGCGACGAGCGCGGCCCCAACGCGTTCCTCGTCCACCGGTCCGCGTTCGTCGACGACGACGTGCTCGCCCGGGAGCGCACCGCGATCTTCGAGCGCTGCTGGATCTACGTCGGCCACGAGTCGGAGATCCCGGACCCGAACGACTTCGTGGCCCGCGCCGTCGCCGGGCGCCCCGTGCTGTTCTGCCGCGACGGCGGCGGCGACGTACGGGTCTGGTTCAACGCGTGCACGCACCGCGGCGCCGAGGTCTGCCGGGAGCGGCGCGGCAACCACCGGCGGTTCCGCTGCTTCTACCACTCGTGGTCCTTCGCCACCGACGGCCGCCTGGTGTCGATGCCGGACGACGACGCGTACCCCGAGGGGTTCGACAAGGCCGCGCACAACCTGCGCGGACCGGCGCGGGTCGAGGCGTACCGCGGCTTCGTCTTCCTGAACCTGCGCGCCGACGCCGAGCCGCTTGAGGAGTACCTCGCGGACGCGACGTACTACCTGGACCTCACCGCCGACCAGTCCGCGGCCGGCGTGACCGTCACCCCCGGCAGCCACGAGTACTCGATCAAGGCGAACTGGAAGCTGCTCGCCGAGAACAGCTCCGACGGCTACCACGCGATCCCCGTGCACAAGACGTACCTGGACGTGCAGCGCAGCCGCGGCGACGAGATCGCCGGGAACACCAGCGCCGACTGGAAGCGGTCGCACGCCTACGACCTGGGCAACGGCCACACGGTCACGGTCAAGGAGGCGCCGTGGGGGCGGCCGATCGCCCGGTGGAAGCCGTCGATGGGCGAGGAGACCCGGCCGGTCATCGAGGCGTCGTACCGGCGGCTCGTCGAGGCGTACGGCGCCGAGCGCGCCACGGAGATCGCCAACCTCGACTTCAACATGCTGATCTTCCCGAACCTGGTGATCAACAACATCATGGCCGTGATCATCCGGACGTTCTATCCGCTGCGTCCGGGGCTGCTGCACGTCAACGCGTGGTCGCTGGCGCCCGCGGAGGAGACGCCGGAGGCGCGGCGGGTCCGCAACGAGTCGTTCCTGTCCTTCCTCGGCCCGGCGGGGCTCGCGACCCCCGACGACAACGAGGCACTGGAGTCCTGCCACCGCGGCTACGCCTCCGACCCGGGCGCGGGCTGGTCGGACGTCTCGCGCGGCATGGACAAGCCGGAACCCGCCAACTACGACGAGCTGCAGATGCGCACCTTCTGGCGCCGCTGGGACGACCTCGTCGAGGGAGAAGCATGAACTTCACCCGGCCCGAGGTCGAGGACTTCCTGTACTACGAGGCCGACCTGCTCGACGAATGGCGCCTCGAGGAGTGGCGCGACCTGTTCACCGAGGACGCCCGCTACTACGTGCCGGCCACCGACAACCCCGATGGCGACCCGGATCTCGACCTGGCGCTGATCAGCGACACCAAAGAGGGCATCCGCGGGCGCGTGCAGCGGCTGATGAGCACGTACGCGCACATCGAGAACCCGCGGTCGCTGACCCGCCGGGTGGTCGGCAACGTGCGGGTGCGCACCGAGCCCGGCGCCGACGGCGCGCCCGAGGCGGTCGCCACCTGCGCGGCCATCGTGTACCGGTCGCGCGTCGCCGGCACCACCACGTACGCGGCCCGTCTCACGTACCGGCTGCGGCCCGGCGACGGCGGGTTCCGCATCGTCGAGAAGAAGACGGTCCTCGACCACGAGACGCTGCGCGACAGCGGCGGCGTCCTGTCGATCATCATCTGAGCGGAGGTTCACGGAGTGCGCGTCGTGATCGATGAGGAGAAGTGCTGCGGCTACGCGGCCTGCATCAGCGTCGCCGAGCGGGTGTTCGCGATCGACGCCGACAACATCGCGGTCCCGCTGATCGAGCACCCCGAGGGCGAGCTGGCCGACCAGGCGCGCGCGGCCGCGGAGGCCTGCCCCACCGACGCGATCCTCATCCTCGACGAGGGGGCCTGACGTGCGCGAGATCGTCGTGGCGGGGGCGTCCGTGGCGGGCGTGGGGGTGGCCGACGAGCTGCGCCGCCTCGGGTACGACGGCCGCCTGATCCTCCTCAACGCCGAGCCGCACCCGCCGTACGACCGGCCCCCGCTGTCCAAGGGCCTGCTGACGGGGAAGACCTCGGCCGACCGGGTCGCCCTGCGCGCGCCCGGCCACTACGCGGACGCGGGCGTCGACCTCCGTACGGGCGTGGCCGCGACCCGCTTGTCCCCCGGCCCCGAGCTGGCGCTCACCACCGGCGAGGTCCTCCGCCCGGACGCCGTGGTGATCGCCACCGGGTCCCGCGCCCGCCGCCTCGACCGCACGCCGGGAGCCGTGCCCACCCTCCGCGACCTGGACGACGCGCTGTGGCTGCGCGAGCGGCTGGACGGAGGGGCGCGGCTGGTCGTCATCGGGGGCGGGTTCGTCGGGGGCGAGGTCGCCGCGTCCGCGCGGGGGCTGGGGCTGGACGTGACCATGATCGAGGCGGCGCCGCTGCCGCTGGCCGGGCTCGTCGGGACGGAGGCGGCGCGGGCGCTGCTGCGGCCGCACCGCGACGCCGGGGTGCGCGTGCTGTGCGGGGTCCCGGTCACCGGCGTGGAACGCTCCCGCGACGGCACCGAGCGCGTCACGCTGGCGGACGGCCGTACGGTCACCGGCGACCTGGTGGTCGCCGGGCTGGGCGCCGTGCCGAACACGGAATGGCTGGCGGGCTCGGGGCTGGACATCGCCGACGGCGTCGTCTGCGACGCGACCGGCGCCACCGCGCTGCCCGGCGTGTACGCGGCCGGCGACGCGGCCGCCTGGCCGGACCCCCGGACGGGCCGCCACGTCCGCCACGAGCACTGGACCCGCGCACGGGAGCAGGCCAAGGCGGTCGCCGCGCGCGTCCTCGGCGCCGCGCCGCCCGCGCCGGGCCCCGCGTACTTCTGGTCCGACCAGTACGGCCGCCGCATCCAGTCTCTGGGCGACACCGCCCGCGCGGACACCGTCCAGGTCGTCCACGGCCGCCTCGGCTCCGACGCGTGGGTCGCCCTGTACGCCCGCGACGGCCGCCTCACCGGAGCGGTCGGCTACAACGCCGCCGCCCCCCTCATGCGCCACCGCGCCGCCGTCGCCGAGGGCGCCCCGCTCCCCCACACGTGCGCGCCCCTCGCCTCCTGACCCGTACGCACCGCGCCCCTCGCCCCGGAGGACCCGATGGAACCGTACGAGCTGACCGTCGCCGGCGCCGCGGCCGGGATCCGTGCCGGGCGGGTGTCCCCCGTCGAGCTCACCGAATCCGTGCTCGCGCGTATCGAGCGGGTCGATCCGCTGGTCCGCGCGTACCGGCTGGTCGACCGGGACGGCGCGCGGGCCGCCGCGCGGCTCGCGGAGAGGGAGATCGCGGCGACCGGCCCGCGCGGCCCGCTGCACGGCATCCCGGTCAGCCTGAAGGACCTGTTCGACGTCGCCGGCCATCCGACCCGCGCGGGCTCCGCCGCGTACGACGGCCACCGCGCCGCGGCCGACTCCGCCGTGGCGGCCCGGCTGCGCGCGGCCGGCGCCGTCATCACCGGCAAGACGCACACGCACGAGCTGGCCAAGGGCGTCACCACCCCGCCCACCCGCAACCCCTGGGACCTCGGCCGCACCCCCGGCGGTTCGAGCGGCGGCTCGGCCGCGGCGGTCGCCGCGCAGATGGGCCCGGCGAGCATCGGCACCGACACGGGCGGCTCGGTGCGCATCCCCGCCGCGGCCTGCGGCCTGGTCGGCCTCAAGCCCACGTACGGCCTGATCGACGCGGCCGGCCTGCACCCCCTCTCCTGGTCCTTCGACCACCCCGGCCCCCTGACCCGCACGGTCACCGACGCCGCCCTCCTCCTCGACGCGCTCACCGCGCCCGCCCCGGACGCACCCGGCCTGGACACCGGGGTGGCCGGGCTGGTCATCGGCGTCCCGGCTGACTTCTTCTTCGACGGCTGCGACCCGGCCGTGGAGCGGCCCGTGCGCGCGGCGATCGCCACGCTGGAGGAGCTCGGCGCGCGGCTCCGTACGGTCGCCGCGCCCATGCCGGACGTCGTCGTCGCGCTCAGCCGGACGATCATCGCCGCCGAGGGCGCGGCGGCCGAGCGCGGCACCCTCCGCGACCGGGGCGCACGGTACGGCGGCGCCGCGCGGGCCAGCGTCGAGTCCGGCCTGCTGATCCCGGCCACGGACTACCTCCAGGCGCTGCGCGTCCGCGAGCTGTACCGCCGGGCCTGGCGCGACCTGTTCGCCACGGTCGACCTGGTGGCCGCGCCCACCCTCCCCACCGCTCCCCCGCCGTACGGCACGGACACCGTCCCCCGCGCGGACGGTTCCACGATCCCCGCGCTGACCGCGTTCAGCGCGTACAACTACCCGGCGAACGCGGCCGGGCTGCCGTCCCTCCAGATCCCCGTCGGCACGGACGCCGCCGGGCTGCCCGTCGGCATGCAGCTCATCGGCCGCCCGTACGCCGAGCGGACCGTGCTGCGCGCCGGCCGGGCGTACGAGTCGGTCTCCCCCCAGGCCGGGCGCGTCCCGGCCCTGTAGAAAGGGGCCACGCGTGGCCGCGATCGAGATCCCAACGGAGTCGCCCTGGCGCCCGCGCCTGTGGCGCCGCACGCTCGACCACTACCCGCGGCGCCGCAGCCGCGTCGCGTACCTCGCGATCGTCATCGCCATCACGATGGTGCTGTACTACGAGCTGTACGTCACCGGCGGCGTCGCGACCCTGCAACTGCGGGCGTTCCACATGTCGTTCGGCTTCTACACGTTCTTCATCGCCGCGTCGAACCTGTTCAGCGCGTTCGGCGCGCTCACGGCCGGGCTCTGCGACCGGTTCGGCCGGGCCAACCTCGTCGTGTACGGGCTGCTCGCCACCGGCCTGCTGATCCTGGTCGCCGTGCCCAACGCACCGGACAAGATCGTCCTGGCCGTGGAGACCTGCCTGGTCGGCGGCGTGGAGGGCATCGTGCTGGTGGCCACGCCGGCGCTGATCCGGGACTTCTCCCCGCAGGTCGGCCGGGCCACCGCGATGGGCTTCTGGCTGCTCGGGCCGGTGCTCGGGAGCCTCGTCGTCAGCGTGGTCGCGGCGTTCACGCTGCCCGTGCTGCACACCTGGCAGAGCCAGTACCACGTCTGCGGCGTCATCGGGCTGGTGACGTTCGGTGTCAGCCTGCTGTGGCTGCGGGAACCGTCGCCGCGGCTGCGCGACCAGGTCATGGTGACCGAGCACGACCGGGTGCTCGTCGAGGCGCGGGCGCGCGGCATCGACGTGGCCGAGGCGCTGCGGCATCCGTGGCGGCAGATGGCCCGCGTACGGATCGTGCTGCCCGCGTTCGGCTTCGCGGTCGCGTTCCTGATGTACTCCACGCTCGCCGGGTTCGGGACGATCTTCTTCACGGGCGTGTTCGGGTTCCGGCTCGCCGCCGCGAACGGGGTCGCCGTGTGGGGCTGGGTGTGCGACGCCGTGCTGTGCGTGGGGCTGGGCGTGCTGTCCGACCGGCTGCGCGTACGGAAGCCGGTCGTGCTGGCCGGGGCGCTGCTGATGGCCGCGGCAGTGGGCGTGTTCATCCTGCTCACCGGCGGGCATCCGGGCTACGCGGCGGTCGCGGCGGCGATGGCGTTCCTCGCCGGGTCGCTCGGCGCGTTCAGCGGCGCGTGGATGGCGGCCTATACCGAGACGATCGAGGACGTGAACCCCGCCCTGACGGCGACCGGCCTGGCCATCTGGGGCTGGCTGGTCCGGCTGGCCACCGCCGGCGCGTTCTGGCTGCTGCCGGTCGTGGTGACCAGCGTGGCGGGCTCCGGGGGCGGCGGCGCGGCCGCGGAGTGGCGCACCTGGTTCTGGATCTGCCTCGCCGCCGCGGTCGTGTTCATCCCGCTGGTCGGGCTCCTGAAGGGCCGGTGGCGCCCGGCGGCGGCGCGGGCCGACGAGGCCCGGCACGAGGCGGAGGTCGCGGAGGAGCTCGCCGCGCTGCGCGACGAGCGGGCCCGTACGGGGTGAACGCCGGCGGCGGGCGGGCGCGCGGCCCGCCCGCCACCGCCGCGCGTCACAGCGGCGGTTCCCGGCGCCACCAGTCCGTGGCGGACTCGTACGCGTAACCGGCACGCAGCACGGTCGCCTCCTCGAACGGGCGGCCGATGATCTGGATGCCGACCGGCACGCCCTCGCGCGCGAACCCGCACGGCACCGACAGCGCGGGCAGCCCGGTGAAGTCCGCGGGGAAGTTCAGCCGCGCGTACGCGGTCAGCACGGACTCCCGGCGGCCGTCCGGATGCGCGACGGCGTCCTCCCCGTACCGCGCGGCCGGCGCGGAGACGGTCGGCGCCACGAGCACGTCGACCGTACGGAACACCTCGCGCCAGCGGCGGACCACCTCGGTGCGCAGCCGCTGCGCCTGGATGTAGTCAACGGCGCGGATCGCCCGCCCCGCGTGCAGCATCGCGGCGGCGGCCTCGCCGTAGCCGTGCCCGTCCCGCCGCAGCGCCCGGTCGTGGTACGCGGTGGCCTCCGCCGCGAGGATCGTGTAGTGCGCCGCGAGGATCTCCCCGGCCAGCGGCACCTCCACCTCGCGCACGTCCGCCCCCGCGTCCCGCAGGACGGTGATCGCCTCGCGTGCCGCGGCCGCCACGTCCGGGTGGCAGTCGTCGAAGAAGTGGTTCACCGGCACCCCGACGACCAGCCCGGCCGCGCTGGCGGAATGCCCGGCGGCGAAGTCCGGTACGGGGTGGTCCGCGCTCGCCGGATCGCCGGGGTCGTGGCCCGCGACCGCGTTCAGCATCAGCGCGACGTCGGTGACCGTGCGGGCGAGCGGTCCCGCGTGGTCCTGGGACCAGGCGAGCGGCACCACGCCCCGCACCGGCACCCGCCCGTACGTGGGCTTCAGCCCCACCACGCCGCAGTGCGCCGCGGGCCCGCGTACGGAGCCGCCGGTGTCCGTGCCCATGCTGGCGAAGCACATCCGCGCCGCCACCGCCGCGCCGGAGCCGCCGCTCGACCCGCCCGGTATGTGCCGCAGCGTCCACGGGTTCCGTGTGCCGGGCGTGGTCGAGCCGTACGCGAACTCGTGCGTGCGCACCTTCCCGAACAGGTTCGCCCCCGCCGCGCGCAGCCGCTCGGCCACGCCGGAGTCCGCGCCGGCGACGTGCCCGTCCCGCGCCCGCGACCCCGCGCCGGTCCGCTGCCCCGCCAGGTCGTACAGGTCCTTCATGGCGACCGGTATCCCGTGCAGCGGCCCGCACGGCCCATCCCGCGCGATGTCCCGGTCCGCGGCCCGCGCCACCTCGCGCGCCCGCCCGGCCGCCACCCCCACGAACGCGCCGACCTCCCCGTCCACGGCCTCAATACGCGCCAGCACGGATTCGAGCAGCTCGCTGGGCGCCACCTCGCGCCGCGCCACGCACCCCGCCGCCTCGGCGAGCGTCAACCGGTACGGCTCCACCGTCAGTCCCACCGCACCGAGAACACGTGCGCCGGCGGCGCCTCCCCCACGTCGACGGCGCCGAGCCGCTCCGCGAACCCGTCCAGCATCCGGCACAGCCCGGCGACCCGCGCCAGGTCGTCCCCGTCCACCTCCACCCCGGCGTCCCGCAGCATCTCCCGCACCCGCTCCTCGCCACCCATCGGACCTCCCTAAGGTTGATCCTTTGATACCTACGTGGCGAGGAGCCGTCAACCGGTACGTCAGGGCACCGGGACGCCCAGGCGCTCCGCGGCCATCCGGGCCCCCGCGACGCGGTTGGCGATCTTCTGGAAGGCGACGTCGCGGGCGAAGTCCGGCGAGCCGTGGTTGGGCTTCTCGTCCATGCTGAACGGGGAGAAGCCGCAGTCGTCGGTGGCGCCGAGCCGCTCCTTCGGGATGAAGTCCGCGGCGCGCACGAGCGCCTGGCAGACCTCCTCGGCGGTCTCCACCCGCGGCGACAGCGGGTTGATGACGCCGATGTAGGCCATCTGCGCGACCCCGTCGGCGTCGGCGCGCAGGTGCCGGCCGATGGACGCGTACACCGGGTCCTTGTCGCGTTCGCTGGCGAGCTGGATCAGGAAGTAGCCGGCGTTCATCCTGAACATCTCGGGGAGCAGGTTGTTATACGGGACGTCGGCGCTGTGCACGGAGTCGCGGTCGCCGCCGGGGCAGGTGTGGATGCCGATGTCCGCCCGCTCCTCCGGGGCGAACCGGGCCAGCACGCGGTTGTTGATCTCGATGAAGTGCGGCAGCAGGTTCGCGCCGGTCCACGGGTTGCGGTGGTCGTCGCGGGTGGCCAGCCGGCCCTCGGTGAAGTCGATCGAGACGCGCGACGCGCCGGCCGCGAAGGCCGCGCGGATGTCCTTCTCGCACTCGTCGACGATGTCGTTCTCGAACTCCGCGCGCGAGTAGCCCGGCACCTCGTCCTTCAGCGGGTACAGCAGCGACATCATCGACGGCGCGATCACCGCCTGCTTCAGCGGCACGCCGGTCAGCGGCGTCGCCTTGCGGACGTTCTGCGCGGCATAGGTCTTGTAGCTGAAGGGCCCCTTGACCAGGCGCGGGAGCTGCCGGCCGTGGCCGTCGGCGAAGATCGCGAAGTGCTGGCCGCCCTCGCCGGACAGGCCGTCCGCCAGCCCGGTGCCGGCGAGGGTGTCGGTCAGCGGGTACGTCGCGAAGCTCGACACGCGCTGCTCGCCGTCGGAGATGATCGGGGCGCCCGTCGCGGCACCGCGGTCGAGGCTGTCGCGGACGGCGGTCTCCTGCAGCGCCTCGAGCTCCTCCTTGGCGATCGTCCCTGAGTCGTAGTCCGCGTAGGCCTGCTGCAGCCGCTGCGGCCGCGGCAGCGAGCCGACGGGTTCGGTGGGGATGCCGGTCTTCGTCCTCGGGTCGTACGCGCCCATGCGTCGTCTCCTCGATGAAATGAGACAGACCTGTCTCTACCCCGGTGAAGCTAATCTCTGCGGGGACGGCGGTCAACGGTCGTGCCGCGCGTCCAGGAGGTGAGCCGGTGGCGGAGGAGCCCGCCGAGCCCGGTCCGCGGCGCCGCCCCAGCGGCAGGGAGCGGATCAGCCGGGCGGCGTACGAACTGTTCACGCGCTACGGCACCCAGGCGGTCGGGGTCGACGCGATCATCGCGTACGCGGGCACGGCGAAGATGACGCTGTACCGGAACTTCCCGTCCAAGGACGACCTGATCCTCGACTTCCTGCGGCGCCGTGAGCGGCTCTGGACCGAGGAGTGGCTCCGCGCGGAGGCCCGCAGGCGCGGGACGACGCCGCGCGGGCAGTTGCTGGCCGTCTTCGAGGTCTTCGACGAGTGGTTCGCCCGCACCGACTTCGAGGGCTGCTCGTTCCTCAACACGATGATCGAGATCGGCGACCGCGACAGCCCCGTTCGCCAGGCGGCCGTCGCGCACCTGGCGAACATCCGGGCCTTCCTCGCGACCCTCGCCGCCGAGGCCGGCATCGCCGACACCGACGCCTTCAGCCGCCAATGGCACCTGCTGATGAAGGGCTCGATCATGGCCGCGTGCGAGGGCGACGCGCACGCCGCCGCCCGGGCACGCGAGCTCGGCGAGCTCCTCCTGGCCCGCTACGGCGCGTAGTCGCGCGTCCGGCTGAAGACGCCGACGATCGCGTGGCGGCTCAGGTCGTACGTCAGCGTCAGGAAGCGGCCGGGCGACGGTTCCGCGCTGGACGGGTTGGCCTGGTCCGAGACGGCGCCGCCGGGGCCGCCGGCGTCGTAGAGCAGCACGTCGGGCGAGCCGGCGAAGGACCGCTCCGGGTGCGCGACCAGGCGGCCGACGGTGGGGCGGCCGGCGGAGAAGCGGCCGGAGACGTCGCCGTACGTGAGCAGCACGCGCCCGTCACGGAGCCGGAGCAGGTGGTGGGAGCTGGCGGGGATGCCGGTGGACCGCGGCGCCGTCCAGGTGCGGCCGCTGTCGCGGGAGCGCGACACGTACGCGATGCCCGTTCCGGTACGGATCAGCGCGACCACCTCGCCGTCGCGCAGCGTGGTGAGCACGGGCTCCTGGAAGTGCGTGCCGTCTTTCGCGGCGATGACGACCTCGCTGGAGGCCTTCCAGGTGCGCCCGTCATCGGTGGAGCGCACGACGGTCGCGCGCTGCCACTTGTCGGTGGGCAGGGTGCCGTACAGCGGGGCCAGCAGGTCGCCGTCCGGCGCGCGCGTGATCGGGCCGTGGCTCGCGTCCCAGCCCAGCCAGTAGCCGGAGTCGCTGGTGCCGGACGGCCCGGTCATGTGCGTCCCGATCTTGGCGGGCGCGGACCAGGACGTACCGACGTCGTGCGAGCGGACCACGTACGTGCCGCGCGTGGTCGCCGGGGTGTCCGTCCAGTCGATCTCGAAGAAGCTGACGAGGACGTCGCCGCCGGGGACCTGGGTGACCTTGGGGTCGCGGTCGTCGTACGGCGTGTCGATCAGCGCACGGGGGCGTGACCAGGTCCGGCCGCCGTCGGCGCTGGTCACCGACATCAGCCGGCCGTCCATGCCGGTGTGCGCCGCGCCGACGCGGTAGACCGCGAGCAGCCGGCCGCCGGCGAGCCTGACGATGTCGGGGAAGTAGGCGTTCGTGCCGGACGGCGCGGTCGCCACGATCACGCCGGGCGTGTACGGGTCGGGCGTACGGGCCGCCGCCGTGGCGGGCGCGGCGAGCAGGGCGAGTGCGATGAGGGCGGCCGCGGCCGGCGTGCCGAATCGGCGCATGCGCATGCGATTGCGTCCTCTCTTCGGGCGTTCCCACATGCAACACAGAAAGCCGTTCCATGTCCAGACCGTTGACATGGAACGGCTTTCTATGTCTCCTGGCGATCGTCCCCCGAATGCGTCTCATGAGCCCTTGGAGCACCCATGATCAGACGCCCGAGCCGCTCCCGTACGACGCGCGCCGCGCTCGCCGGCTTACTGGCCGCGGCCGCCGTCCTCGCCCCCGCGGCGTCCGCGCCGGCCACGACCACGGCCGCCTACGACCCGGCCATCGGCACCGCCACGCAGCTCTTCCTCGACGACTACCGGACCGCATCGGCCACGAACGTCGGCCGGGTGGTGCATCCGGCGCGCAAGGACGGCGTCGTGCTGGGGCCCGACAGGCCGTGGGAGTCCAACAACGCCTACGTCTACGGCACGGCGATCCACGACGCCAAGGCCGGCCTGTTCAAGCTGTGGTACCAGGCGTACGACCGGACGACCTCGACGTACTTCATGTGCTACGCGACCTCGCGCGACGGGCGGCACTGGCGCAAGCCCGATCTGGGCGTCCACGACTACGGGGGGTCGACGGCGAACAACATCGTCGGGGACATGCACTCGGCCACGGTGGTCAAGGACGACCGCGACCCCGATCCGGCGCGGCGCTACAAGATGCTCGGCATGAGCTACGGCTCGGGATACGCGGTCTGGTTCTCCCCGGACGGCGTGCGGTGGACCCCGTCGCCGGCGAACCCGGTGCTGCCGGACGGCGACGTCGCGAACGTGACGTACGACCCGGCGACCAAGCGGTTCCTGGCCGTCACCAAGCACCCGGACGGCGGCCGGCGCACCGCGTTCCTGTCCACCAGCACGGACTTCGTGCACTGGTCGGCGCCGCAGGTCACGCTGCGCGCCGACCAGCGCGACCAGGATGAGGCCGTCGCGCGCGGCTTCGAGAACGCGCAGGTGTACGGCATGCCGATCCTGCCGTACAAGGGCGCCTACGTGGGGCTGCCGTGGATCTTCTCCTACGGCGGCGCGGGCGCCCCGGGCACGTACGGCGACGGGCCGGTGGAGACGCAGCTCGCGTTCAGCCGCGACCTGACCGAGTGGAACCGCGACGACCGCGCGGTGGTCATCCCGCGCGGGGCCGCGGGCGCGTTCGACTCGGGCATGACGTTCACCGCCGGCGACGTCATCGTGCGGGGCGGGCGGATCTGGCTGTACTACGGCGGCTGGGACGGGCTGCACGGCTCCACGACGCGCGGCGCGTCGATCGGGCTCGCGAGCTGGCGCGAGGACGGGTTCGTGTCCGAGCACGCCGCCGGCGCGGGCGTGCTGACGACGAAGCCGCTGGTCTTCCGCGGCGACCGGCTCCGCGTCAACGCCGACTTCACGGCGCCGGGCGCGCGCCTCCGGGTCGAGGTGCTCGGCGCGGACGGGCGGCCGGTGCCGGGGCTGGGGACGTCCGCGCCGGTCACCGGCGACCGGCTGGACGCCGTAGTGCGCTGGCCGCACGGCGCGGACCTCGGCCGCCTCGCCGGGCGCCAGGTGCGGCTGCGGTTCCACGTCACACGCGGCGACCTGTACGCGTACCGCTTCACCGGGCCGGACCGCTGATTCGCGGGCGCGGGTCCCGGTGTGTGCCGGGATCCGCGCCCTGGTCAGCGCGCCAGGAAGCCGTCGTCGCGGATCTCGCGGAGGACGTCGCGCGCGGCCTCGAGCGTGCGGTCGACGTCCTCGGCGGTGTGCGCGCCGCTGATGTGGTTGCGCTTCAGGGCCAGCGGCAGCATGAGGAAGCCGCGGTCGGTCATCCGGCGGTGGAACGCCACGTACGCCTGGTCGTTGTCGCGCATGAGGTCGCGGTAGCCGCGGATCTCGCCGTCGAGGAAGTACAGCGCGAAGACGCCGCCGAACCCGGCGGGCACGGCCGGGATGCCCAGCTCGCCGACGATCGCGGCGAGGCCCGCGCGCATCCGCGCGCCGAGCTCGTGGGTGCGCGTGTAGAAGTCGGGGTGGTCGCGCAGGTAGCGGATCGTCGCGATGGCCGCGGCGGAGGAGACCGCGTTGCCGTTGAAGGTGCCGGCGAGCAGCACGTCGCCGCCCGCGGAGCTGAACCGCTCCATCAGGGACCGCGGACCGGCCAGGCCGGCGATCGGGTAGCCGTTGCCCATGGCCTTGCCGAACGTCGTGAGGTCCGGCCGTACGCCGCAGATCTCCTGGTAGCCGCCGAGCGCGTGGCGGAAGCCGGTGATGACCTCGTCGAAGATCAGCAGGGCGCGGTGCTCGGCGGTGAGCGCGCGCAGCCCCGTCACGAACTCCGCAGTGGGCACGAGGGCGCCGACGTTGTGCGGGATCGGCTCCATGATCACCGCGGCGATGCGCCCCGGGTGGGCCTCGAAGCAGGCGCGCACGGACTCCAGGTCGTTGAACTCGGCGACCAGCGTGGCGTCGAGCGCCTCGTCGAGGATGCCGCCGGACAGCGGGTCGCGCCCGTACGCGCGCTCCGGCGCGGAGATCACGTTGCGCGCCACCGAGTCGTGCCAGCCGTGGAAGCCGCCCTGGAACTTCACGATCAGCGGGCGCCCGGTGGCCGCGCGCGCCAGGCGGACCGCCTGCGCGGTGGCCTCGCTGCCGCTCATCGCGGAGATCATCTGCTCGGCGGACGGTATGGCCGCGGCGACCAGCTCGGCCAGCTCGGTCTCGGCCTCGGTCACGCCCCATCCGGTGAGGTCGACGCCGCCGATGGCGGAGCGCACGGCGTCGTCGATCTCCGGCGCGTTGTGGCCGAGCAGGATGGCGCCGAACGCGGCGTGGTAGTCGAGGTAGCGCCGGCCGTCCGCGTCCGTGACGTACGCGCCGGAGGCACCGCGGAAGGCGTACGGCGCGCCCACGAGCCGCGTCGCGGAGTTGACGCCGCCCGGGATCACCCGGCGCGCCGCCGCGAGGATCCGCGCGCCTTCCGAGGTGTCCCCGTGATCGTGCGCGGACGTCGCGAGATCGGCGGATGTCATGGACGGCCCTCCCGATTCGTAACCGGCTGATATCGCGGCGAAGTCTTTATGGAAAACCATTCCATGTCAATGGAACATGCGCCGTGCGAGGCCTTGACACCGGCCCGCGCACGCATCAAGATCCCGGTTCATGGAACGCGATTCCACGACGATCGGCATTCTTGTCGTCGGCACCGGATTCATCGCCGAGCAGCACGCCGCGGCCATCGCCGCGTCGCCGCGGGCCCGGCTGGCCGGGCTGGTCGACATCTCCCCCGCGCGCGCCGCCGCGGCGTCCCGCGCCAACGGCGGCGTGCGCTGGTCCACCGACCTGTCGGAGGCGCTGGCCTGGCCGGACGTCGACGCCTGCGTGGTCTGCACGCCCAACGACACGCACACCGGCATCGCGACCGAGATCGCGGAGGCCGGCCGCCACCTGCTCATCGAGAAGCCGCTGGCCACGACGGTCGCCGGCGCCCGGCAGATCACCGGGGCGTTCGCGGCGGCCGGCCGCGTCCTGATGCCCGCGCACACCCACCGCTGCTACGACTACGCCCGTACGGTCAAGGACGCCGTCGAATCCGGCCGGATCGGCACGCCCGAGGTGCTGCGGCTGGCCATCCTGGGCGGCTGGATCTGGCCCGACTGGCGCGGCTGGATGCTCGACCCGGTGCGCTCGGGCGGCCACGCGCTGCACAACGGCGTGCACCTGCTCGACCTGGCCGCGTGGTGGACCGGCGACCGCCCGGAGACCGTCTACGCGCGCGGCCGCCGCCAGACCGCCGCCGAGCTGGAGATCTACGACTACCTGGAGATGGTCGTGGGCTTCGCCGGGGGCGCGACGGCGGTGTGCGAGATGAGCCGCGGCCACCGGCCCACCCGGTACGCCCGGCGCGAGATGCTGGTCAGCGGCGACGCGGGCCTGCTCACGCTGCCCTGGGACGGCGAGGCCGGCGAGGTGGTCGACGACGCGGGCACCGCGCTGCTGCCGCCCGGCGGCGCCGACGGGTTCGCCGTGCAGATGGCCGCGTTCCTGTCGGCGGTCGACGGCGCGCCGCCGCTGGTGACCGGCGACGACGGGCTGCTCGCGGTCGCCATGGGGGTCGCCGCCGAGCGGTCCATCGCCACCGGCGAGCCGGTCGCGGTCGCGGAGATGCTGCAGGCCGCGGCATGACGGCGCCGCTGCGCGTGCTGCTCGCCGGGTTCGGCGGGCTGGGCACCCAGGACCACCAGCGGCGGATGTATCTGCCCGCGTTCCTCGCCCACCCCGGCTTCACCGTCGCGGCCGTCGCCGGCGACGGCCCGGACGACGAGCGGACCGCGGCCGGGCTCGGCGTCCCGTACCACGACGGGCTGGACGCCGCGCTGGCCGCGGGCGACGCCGAGGTCGTCAGCGTCTGCCGGCCGCTGGGCGCGCGGGCCGGCGCGGTCGAGGCGGCGCTGCGGGCCGGGCGCCATGTGCTGGCCGACAAGCCGCTCGCGGCCACCGCCGCCGAGTGCGACGCCATCGAGGCCGCCGCGCGGAAGTCCGGCACGGTCTGCCTGCCCGCGCACCACCACCGGTTCGGCCAGGCGGTCAGGTCGGCGGCCGCCGCGCTGGCCGGCGGGCGCGTCGGGCTGCCGTGGAACATCCAGGCCGACTTCCTCGCCGCGGGCGGCGACCCGTGCCCGGACGGCGAGCTGGCGAACTTCGGCGTCTATCCGGTCGACGTGCTCCAGGCGCTCACCGGCCTGCCCGTACGCCGGGTGCACGCCCGCCTGCACGGCCCGGCCGGCGCCGAGCGGTCCGCCGTGCTCCTCATGGACCACGACCACGGCCTGACCAGCACCGTCACGGTCGGCCGTACGCCCGCGGCGGCCGACGGCCCGATGGCCGTGCACACGTACCGGGTGAGCGGCACCAGCGGGGTGCTGACCGTGGACGCGGCCAAGCCCGCCGCGACCGTACGCACGGCCGGCGCGCGGCGCGGCGTCTGGCACGGCCCGGACACCGTCGCGCTGCTGCTCACCGAGTTGTACCAGGCGATCACGACCGGCCGCCCCGCCGAGATCGGCCCGGCGGACGCGGGCGCGGCGCTGCGGGTGATCGAGGCGGCCCGCCGGTCCGCGGCGGCCGGCGCGCCCGTGGAGACGGACGGAGAGACCGGATGAAGCTGGTGACCTACCGCGCCGACGGGTCCGTACGGCACGGTGTGCTGGACGGGGACCAGGTCAGCGACCTGGGCGCGGGCGACCTCGAGGCGCTGATCGCCGCGCACGGCGACCTCTCCGGCTGGCGCCCGCCGCGGGACGCGCCGCGGCACCGGCTGGACGCCGTCACCCTCGCGGCGCCGCTGCTGCGCCCCGGCAAGCTGCTCGCGGTCGCGGCCAACTACCAGGACCACGTCGCCGAGGGCGGCGGGCCGCGCATCGACAGGTCGCGCATCTCGCCGCGGCTGTTCCTCATGCCGCCGACCGCGATCGCCGGCCCCGGCGCCGACATCGCCCTGCCGGACACCAGCGGCCAGGTCGACTGGGAGGCCGAGCTCGTCGTGGTCGTCGGCCGCGGCGGCCGGGACATCGCCGCCGCGGACGCGCTCGCGCACGTCGCCGGCTACACCGCGGGCAACGACGTCTCGGCGCGCTCGATGGACTACGGCTACGAGCGCGACACCGACGACAAGGCCGTGTGGTTCTTCGACTGGCTGGCCGGCAAGTGGCTGGACGGCTTCGCGGCGTTCGGCCCCTGGCTGGTGACCGCGGACGAGGTGCCCGACCCCCAGGCACTGGACGTCGAGCTGGACCTCAACGGCGCGGCACGCCAGCGCGGCAGCACGAAGGACATGATCTTCAGCGTGGCGGAGCAGATCGCGTTCGCCTCGCGGCTCATGACGCTGGAGCCCGGCGACGTGCTGTTCACGGGCACGCCCGCCGGGGTCGGCGCGGCGTCGGGGGACTACCTGACCTCGGGGGACGAGATGTCGGTACGGGTGACCGGGCTCGGGGAGCTGGTCAACCGCGTCCGCTGATCCGCAAGCCGGGGCTCCGCCCGGCCGGCCAAGGAGAACACGATGCACCTTACGTACCGGACCCGGCTGCTCGCGGCCGCGGTAGGCGTGACGCTGGGCGCGGGCGCGCTCGCATCGTGCGCGTCGGACCCGACGCGCGGCGCCGGCGGCGGCGCCACGCTGAACATGTACCTCTACCAGAAGCCGAAGCTGTTCAGCCCGCTCGCCCCGCCCAACGGGCCCGACCAGCTCGTCATGTCGTTCGTCCTCGACTCGCTGTACGGGGCGGACGCGAACTACCAGCTCACGCCGCATCTGGCGGCCGCGGCGCCGAAGGTCTCGGCGGACGCCAGAACGTTCACGTTCAAGCTGCGCACCGGCCTGAAGTGGAGCGACGGGAAGCCGTTCACCGCCAAGGACGTGGTGTTCTCGTTCAACGCGATGGCGAACCCGGCGACCGGCAGCGCGCAGGCCGGCCGGTTCGCCGACGTCACCGGCGCGTCCAAGGTCGCCGACGGCAAGGCCGACACCGTCAGCGGCATCACCGCGCTCGACGGCACCACGGTGCGCGTCACGACGGACGAGCCGGACGCCGGGCTGCCCGCGCTCATCGGCATGCTGCCGCTGATGCCGGCGCACATCCTCGGGAAGGTGCCGGCCAAGAAGCTGGGCGACGACGCGTTCTTCACCGCGCCGACCGTCGGCACGGGCGCGTTCCGGTTCGTGACGTACAAGACCGACCAGTACGTCGAGCTGGCCGCCAACCCGAACTTCCGTACGCCGGTCGCCGTCAAGAAGGTGTTCCTCAAGCCGGTGACCTCCGACGTCGCCACCGGCCAGCTCGGCACCGGCGAGATGGACCTCGCGCAGCTCTCCCCCACCGACTTGCCGAGCGTGCGCAAGCAGCAGAACATCACGGTGACCAGCGCGCACAGCCCCGGCTTCAACCGCATCGCGTTCAACCAGACCCAGGAGCGGTTCGACGACCCGCGCGTACGCCAGGCGTTCCTGGTGGCCGTCGACCGCAAGACGCTGGTGGCGAAGGTCCTCGCGGGCGAGGGGTTCGTGCCGAACACGAGCTTCTACGGCGACGCCGTGCCGTCCGGCCTGGACCCGTACGGCTACGACCCGAACCGCGCGAAGCGGCTGCTCAAGCAGGCCGGGTGGGACTTCTCCAAGCCGGTGACGCTGACGTGGGTCCCCGGGCAGCGCGACCGCGACACCGCGGCCACCGTCGTGCAGAGCCAGCTCGAGGCGGTCGGCGTGAAGGTGAAACTCAAGCAGGTGCAGGCCGCCGAGCTGACCGACTCCTACACCAAGAAGAGCTTCGACCTGGCGATGTTCGGCGGCGGCAACTACGCGACCGACCCGTGGTCGGTCGACGCCATCGACGCCTGCGACCAGGCGTTCCCCGCGGGCGGCAACGTCGGCCACTTCTGCGACGCCGGCCTGGACAAGCTGATGCGGCGCGCCAACGGCATCGCCGACCCGGCACAGCGCCTGTCCGTCTACAAGCAGGCGGCGAAGGTGGAGAACCGGCAGGTCCCGTACCTGTGGCTGTACAACCCGAACACGATCTGGGCGAACAGCTCCCGGCTGACCGGGTTCCGGCCGAACGGCACGTTCACCAACGAGGTCGGCTTCTGGGACCCTGCCGCGTGGAAGCTCGGCTGAACCGGAGGCATCGCGTTGGCCGTCTTCATCACCCGCAGGCTGCTGCTCAACGTCCTGGTCTTCGCGCTGATCAGCGTCGGGATCTTCCTCCTCGTACGGGCCGCGCCCGGCGATCCCGTCCAGATGATGGTCAGCCCGGAGCAGCTCCAGTCCGGCGGCCCGGCGTTCATCGCCGCCAAGCGGCACGAGCTGGGCCTCGACCAGTCGCTGGTCGCGCAGTACGCGCACTGGCTGGGCGGCGCGCTCACCGGTGACCTGGGCACGTCGTTCGTGAGCCGCCGCCCGGTGACCGCGATGCTTGCCGAGCGGATCGGGCCGACCGTCGAGCTGATGGGCGTCGCGCTGGTCGTCGGGCTGGTCGTCGCGATCGTCCTCGGCGTCGCGGCCGGCATGCGGCGCAACTCCTTCCTCGACTACGGCGCGACCGGGCTCAGCCTCGGCGCGGTGTCGCTGCCGCCGTTCTTCCTCGGCATCGTCGGGATCTACTTCTTCTCCCTGCGCGCCGGGATCCTCCCGTCGTCGGGGATGACGACGCCCGGGGTGTCCGGCGCCCTTGACCAGCTCCGGCACCTCGTGCTGCCCGGCCTGATCCTCGCGCTGATCACCGCCGGGCCGTTCACCCGGTACGTCCGCGGCGGGCTCGTCGACGAGCTCGGCGCCGACTACGTCCGCACGGCGGAGGCCAAGGGCGCGTCGCGGGCGCGCGTGGTCGTACGGCACGCGCTGCGCAACTCGCTGATCCCGCTGATCACGGTGGTGATGTACCAGATACCGCAGCTCCTGGCCGGTGCCGTGGTCATCGAGCAGGTCTTCTCCTGGCCCGGCATGGGGCAGCTCGCGATCAGCTCGATCAACCAGCAGGACTACCCGGTGATCATCGGCTTCGCGCTGTGGGTGGCGATGCTCGTGCTGCTCTGCAACCTCATCGCCGACGTCCTGTACGCCATCGTCGACCCGAGAGTGAGCCTGCGGTGACCACGACCTCGCTCCCCCGCCGTAGCGGCCCGCGCGGCGGCCGGCCGCGCTCCCGCGCGCTGCGGAGGTTCACCCGCAACCGGCCGGCGATGGCCGGCGCCGTGGTGCTCGCGGTGATCGTGCTGCTCGCCGTCCTCGCGCCGCTCATCGTCGCGCACCCGCCGGACGCGGTGAACCTGGAGGCCGCGCGGCAGGGGCCGTCCGCGCGGTACTGGCTCGGCACCGACACGTCCGGGCGCGACGTCTTCGCCCGCACGGTCTACGCCGGACGGGTCTCGCTGCTCGTCGGGCTCCTCGCGGCCGCGCTGTCCGTGGTGCTCGGCACGGTGCTCGGCGCGGTGGCCGGGCTGTTCGGCCGCTGGGCGGACACCGTGATCATGCGGGCCGCGGACATCGTCATGTCGTTCCCCGCGGTCGTCACGATCATGGTGCTGGCCGGGATCGTCGGGCCGAGTGTCACGATCCTCGTCCTGGCCATCGGCGTGACGCAGTGGCCGGTCGCCGCCCGCGTCGTCCGCGGCGTGACGATGTCGCTGCGCGACCGGGAGTACCTCCAGGCGGCGCGGATCAGCGGCGCGCGTGCGCTGTGGCTGATCCGTACGCACGTCGTGCCCGCCGCGCTGCCCCCGGTGACGGTCACCGGCACGCTGGCCGTCGCCCAGGCGATCATGCTGGAGACGACGATGTCGTTCCTCGGCCTGGGCGTGCAGCCGCCGCAGGCGAGCTGGGGCAACATGCTGAACGACGCGCAGAACCTCACGCTGATCCAGACGATGCCGTGGCTGTGGATACCACCGGGTATCGCGATCGCGGTGACGGTGCTCGCGGTCAACTTCGTCGGCGACGGGCTGCGCGACGCCGTCGACCCGCGCCAGGCGGCGGGGGTCAGGCGATGACCGGGCCGCTGCTGCGCGTGCGCGACCTGTCGGTGGAGTTCGCCGGCGAGGAGGGCACCGTGCGCGCGGTGGACGGCGTCGGCTTCGACGTCGCGCCCGGCGAGGTGCTCGGCCTGGTCGGCGAGTCGGGGTCGGGCAAGAGCGTCACGGCCATGTCGGTGCTCGGCCTCATCCGCCCGCCCGGCCGGATCGCCGGGGGCCGCGTGGAGTTCCGCGGCACGGACCTGCGGACGCTGCCGGAGCGGGAGATGCGGCGGATCCGCGGCGCCGAGATCGCCATGGTGTTCCAGGACCCGATGACCGCGCTCAACCCGGTGCTCACCATCGGGGCGCAGATCGCCGAGGCGGTGCGGCTGCACGACCGCAAGGTGTCGGCGCGCGCCGCGCGGGCGCGCGCCGCCGACCTGCTGCGCGCCGTCGGGGTGCCGGACCCCGGGCAGCGCGTACGGCAGTATCCGCACGAGTTCTCCGGCGGCATGCGGCAGCGGGCGATGGTGGCGATGGCCATCGCGAACGGGCCCGCGCTGATCATCGCCGACGAGCCCACGACCGCGCTCGACGTCACCGTGCAGGCGCAGGTGCTGGCGCTGCTGTCCACCGCGCAGCGTGAGACGGGCGCGGCGACCGTGCTGATCACCCACGACCTGGGGGTCGTCGCGGAGATGGCGGACCGGGTGGTGGTGATGTACGCCGGGCGGGTGATGGAGCACGCGGACGTCCGCACGATCTTCGACCGGCCGCGGCACCCGTACACCCGCGGCCTGCTGGAGAGCCTGCCGCGGCTGGACGGCGACGCGGCGGAGCTGCCCGCGATCCCCGGCACGCCGCCCGGCATGGCCGACCCGCCGGACGGCTGCCCGTTCCATCCGCGCTGCCCGATGGCCAGGGACCGCTGCCGCACGGAACGGCCGCCGCTGCGCGACGTGGCGGCCGGGCACGCCAGCGCCTGCCACTTCCACGAGGAGCTCGGCGGGCGGGGCGCCGCGGCGGCGGGAGAGGAGAGCCATGCCTGAGGAGACGTTGGACGACACGGCGCCGGAGATCCTGCGCGTGGAGGGGCTGGCCAAGCACTTCCCCGGCCGCGGCGGCCTCGTGCGCCGGGCCCGTACGGTGCGGGCGGTCGACGGCGTGGACCTCACGCTGCGCGCCGGCCGCACGCTCGGCCTGGTCGGCGAGTCCGGCTGCGGGAAGACCACCACCGGGCGGATGCTCGTGCGGCTGCTCGCGCCGACGTCCGGCCGGATCGTCTTCGACGGCGCGGACGTCACCGACGCGGCCGGCGCCCGCCTGCACGCGCTGCGCCGCGACCTGCAACTGGTGTTCCAGGACCCGTACGCGTCCCTGTCGCCGCGGATGACCGTGCACGACATCATCGCCGAGCCGCTGCGCGTCCAGGGCCGCTACCGCTCCGGCGGCGCCGGGCGCGTCGCCGAGCTGCTCGACCTCGTCGGGCTGGCCCCCGAGCACGCGCGCCGCTACCCGCACGAGTTCTCCGGCGGGCAGCGGCAGCGGATCGGCATCGCGCGCGCCCTCGCCCTCGGCCCCCGGGTGCTCGTGCTCGACGAGCCGGTCAGCGCGCTCGACGTGTCCGTCCAGGCGCAGGTCGTGAACAAGCTGCGGGAGCTCCAGCTCCGCCTCGGCCCGGCGTACCTGTTCATCTCCCACGACCTGTCGGTGGTGCGGCACGTCTCCCACGACGTGGCCGTGATGTACCTCGGCCGGGTCGTCGAGTACGGCACCCGGGAGGACGTGTTCGCCCGGCCGTCCCATCCGTACACGCGCGCGCTGCTGTCCGCCGTGCCGGTGCCGCATCCGGACGGGCGCGCCGGACGGGAGCGGATCACGCTGGTCGGCGACGTGCCGAGCCCGAGCGCGCCGCCGTCCGGCTGCCGGTTCCGCACGCGGTGCTGGAAGGCCCAGGACCGGTGCGCGGAGGAGGTGCCCGAGCTGGCCGACCGGCTGGGCGTCGGGCACCCGAGCGCCTGCCACTTCCCCGAGGCCGGCGCGGTCGTCCCGGCGGGGGAGCCCGCATGACCGACCTGATCATCAGCGGCGGCACGGTCGTGGACGGCACCGGTACGGCCGGGCGCCGCGCGGACGTCGCCGTCGAGGGCGGGCGGATCGCCGCGATCGGCGACCTCGCCGGCCGTACGGCGGCGCTGACCCTGGACGCGGCCGGCGACGTGGTGTGCCCGGGGTTCGTCGACGTGCACACCCATTCGGACCTGACGCTGCTGTCCAGCCCGTACGCGCACAGCAAGGTCCGGCAGGGCGTGACCACCGAGGTGGTCGGCAACTGCGGGCTCGGCGTCGCGCCGCTGCCGCCGGACGCGGACGCGGCGGCGATCCGCGCCGCCGTCGGCTACCTCGACCTCGATCCCGGCGTCGACTGGGCCTGGCGCGACATGCCCGGCTACCTCGCCGCGGTGGCCGCCGCCCATCCGTCGGTGAACGTGGCCGCGCTGGCCCCGCACCTGCCGCTGCGCGCGGGCGTCGTCGGGTTCGGCGACCGCGCGGCAGACCCCGGCGAGCTGGGCCGGATGTGCGGCCTGCTCGACGACGCGCTCGCCGCCGGCGCGGCCGGCCTGTCCACCGGGCTGGTGTACGCGCCGCTGTGCTACGCACGCGAGGACGAGCTGGTCGCGCTCGGCCGGGTCGTGGCCGCGCACGGCGGCCTGTTCGCCTGGCACGCCCGCGACTACGCCGACGACCTCCTGGCGTCCGTACGGCAGGTGGTCCGGGTGGCCGCGGCGTCCGGATGCCGGGCGCAGATCTCCCACCTCGTCGCGGTGGGCCGGCGCAACTGGGGTGCGGTGGCCCGCGCCCTGGAGATCGTGGACGCGGCGCGCGCGGGCGGCGTGGACGTCGCCGCCGACGTGTACCCGTACCTGGCGGGCAACGCGCCGCTGTCCCAGCTCCTGCCGGCCTGGGCGCAGGAGGGCGGCGCCGCCGCGATGGCCGCACGGCTGGCCGACCCCGGCGTGCGCGCCCGCGTCGCCGAGGGGTGGCGCGACCGGCCGCTGGGCTGGGCGGAGATCACGATCAGCCGGGCGCCGGACCCGGACACCGGCCTGGCCGGCCGTACGGTCGCGGAGCTGGCCGGCGGCGGCGACCCGGACGCGCTCGTCCTCGACCTGCTCGCCGCGCACGGCAACGCGGTGCTGATGGTGGCTGGCGGGCGGAGCGAGGACGACCTCCTCGCCGCGCTGGCCCATCCCGAGACGGTGATCGGCTCCGACGGGCAGGCGCTCGACCCGGACGGGCCGACCGGCGCGGGCGTGCCGCACCCGCGCTCGTACGGCTGCTATCCGCGGCTGTTCGGCGACTACGTGCGCACCGGCCGGATGCCGCTGGCCGACGCGGTCCGCAAGTGCACGGGCGCGCCCGCGCAGCGGCTCGGGCTGCGGGACCGCGGCGAGTTGCGGCCCGGCGCCGCCGCGGACATCGCCGTGTTCTCCCCCGCGCAGATCGCCGACCGGGCGACGTTCGCCGCGCCGCAGCGGTATCCGGACGGGATCCGCCACGTCGTGGTCAACGGGACACCCGTGATCGTGTCCGGGCGGCACGACGGCGCCCGACCTGGAACCGTACTGCGTCCCACCCATTCCTAGCTGGAGCCCACATGCCACACCCAACGGTGGACGACTCGCGGCCCGCCTCAGCGAACTATCACGCGAACGCGCTGGCGCGCGGCCTCGCGCTGCTCGAAGGGCTCGCCGAGCGCGACCGTCCGCTCACGCTGAACGACTTCAACGGACGCACCGGGCTGCCGAAGAGCACCCTCGTCCGGCTCCTCGCGGTGCTGGAGGAGATGGACTACGTCGTACGGATCGACGACCGGCCCGCGTACCGGCTGGGCCACAAGATCCTCGCGCTGTCGAACGCGTACGTGACCGGGCTCGACCTGTCCGTGGTGGCCGGCGACGACCTCGCGCGGCTGGCCGCCGAGACCGGGCAGACCGCGAACCTCGGCGTGCTCGACGGCCGCGACGTGCTGCACGTCTGCGTCCGCGAGCCGGACCGGCCCATCAGGTTCACCACCATGACCGGCGCGCGCGACGCGCCGTACTGCACCGGCCTGGGCAAGATGCTGCTCTCCCAGGTCGATCCGGACGACCTCGACGCGCACCTGCCGCCCGCGCCGTACCCGCGCCGTACGGACGGGACGCTCACCACCCGCGACGCGCTCGCCGCGGACCTGCGGACCAGCGCCGAACGCGGCTACGCGATGGACGACAACGAGGGGAGCGTCGGGCTGCGCTGCGTCGCCGTCCCCGTCGTGGTCGACGGCGCCTGCCTGGCCGCCGTCAGCGTGTCCGGGCCGTCCGCCGAGTTCACCGACGAGGCGCGCGCCGCGTTCATCGCGGCCCTTCACGAGACGGCCGGGCGGCTCGCCGGGGCGGCCGACGTCACCGCCGCGCTGCGGTTCCTGCGGAAGTCGCTGCGCCCGAACAGTACGGAGGCCCACCGTTGATCGACTTCCACACGCACTGCCAGCGGCCGGAGCACTGGGGATGCGAATGGGAGGACCACTGGCGCCCGGTCTACGGCCAGGGCGCGCACGAGTTCACCCCGGCCGACTACGACAAGGCCATGGCGGGTGCCACCGCGACCTGCGTGTTCGGCATCCGCGCCACGGCGGCCGGCGTGCTGACGCCGAACGCGCACACCGAGTGGTTCGCCGCGAACACCGCCACGGACACGATCGGCTTCATGGCGCTGGACCCCACCGACCCGGACGTGCTCGACCAGCTCGCCGACGGCGTGGCCCGCGGGCTGCGCGGCATCAAGCTGTACCCCGTCCTGGCGCTGTTCGACCCGCGCGACACCCGGTACGACGCGTTCTACCGCGCCGCCGCCGACCACGGGCTCGTCGTGCTGTGGCACATGGGCGCCACGCCCAGCCCGGCCGGCGACCTCTCGGTCAGCAACCCGCTGGTGGTCGACGAGGTGGCGCGCCGCCACCCGGACCTCGTGCAGATCATCGCCCACCTCGGCCACCCGTGGCAGCGCGAGACGATCGTGACGCTGCGCAAGAACCGGCGGGTGTACGCCGACGTGTCCGCGTCCTGGGCGCGCCCGCTCGACGGCTACCTCGCGCTGGCCCGCGCGCAGGAATGGGACGTGGTCGGCAAGCTGGTGTTCGGCTCGGACTACCCGCTGTGGACCCCGGCCGAGGCGGTCGCCGGGCTGCGGGAGCTGGCCGCCGTACGCCCCGGCCCCGGCCTGCCCGCCGTCCGTGCGGAGACCGTCGAATGGCTGCTCGACGGCGACCCGCGGCCCGCGATGGGGCTGGCGTGACGCCGCTGGCCGACCTGGCCTCGCCCGCGCTGCTCGTGGACACCGGCCGGCTCGACCGCAACATCGCCGACATGGCGGAGCGCATGCGCGGCGCGGGCGTGGCGCTGCGCCCGCACGTCAAGACGTCCAAGTGCCTCGGCGTGATCCGCCGCCAGCTCGCCGCCGGCGCCGCGGGCGCCACCTGCGCCACCCCCGCCGAGGTGCGCCTCCTCCAGGACGCCGGCGTCGCGGACGTGCTGTGGGCGTACCAGCCGGTCGGCCCGGCCACGGTCGCGTTCACCGTGGCCGCGCTGCGCCGGGGCGGGCTGACCGTGGCGCTCGACTCCTACGAGGCCGCCGAGCCGCTGGCCCGCGCGGCGGCCGACGCCGGGGTGCGGGTGCCGTACCTGCTGGAATGCGACACCGGGCTGCACCGCGCGGGCGTGGACCCCGACGACGCGGTGCGGACGGCCGGGCGGCTGGCCGCGCTTCCGGCGCTGGAGCCGCGCGGCGTCCTCACCCACGAGGGGCACGTCGCGCAGCGGGCGGGCCGCGCGGCGATCGAGGAGGCCGGCACGGCGGCGGCGGCGCTGCTCGTGCAGGTGGCCGAGGCGCTGCGCGGCGCCGGGCACCCGTGCCCGGTCGTGTCGGTCGGCTCGACGCCCGGCGCGACCTCGGCGCCGTACGTGCCGGGCGTGACCGAGGCGCGGCCCGGCACGTACGTCTACTACGACGCGAACCAGGTGGGCCTCGGCGGCGCGGAGCCCGGCCGGTGCGCGCTCACCGTGCTGACCCGCGTCATCAGCGCCCGCCGCCGCGGCACCGCGATCATCGACGCCGGGCTGAAGGCGATGAGCTCGGACTCCCTGGCCACCGCGGGCGGCCTCGGCATCGTCTGCGACCCGTACGGCGCGCCGGCCGGGGACATCGCGTTCGGCGCCGCCAACGAGGAGCACGGCTACCTCACCGGCGACGGCGCCGCCCGGCTGGGCGTCGGCGACCTGCTGCGCGTCATCCCCAACCACGCCTGCGGCACGACCAACATGTGGAGCGCCGTCCACCCTGTGACGGACATGACCGCCGCGCCGCCGTGGCCGATCTCGGCGCGCCACTGACCGTCACCGGTGCCAGGCGTCGTCGGCCGCGCGGACGAAACCGCGGACCAGAGGGCTGCGCCCGGCGCGCGGCCACGCCACGACGAGGTCGCTCGGCGGGCGCCCGTCGTACGGGACGACGGTGAGCCCGGCGGGCAGCGGCTGGTCGACCGGGGCCAGCGCGGCGATCCGGTTCCACAGCGCCGCCCGCAGGCATTCCTGGATCGTGCGCAGGGCCGGCGACCGGTCGTCCGGCGGGCCTCCGGTCCAGTAGGCGGTCCAGGCCGGGTCGGCGCCGTCCGGGAGCCGGACCCACCGGCGGCCCGCCAGGTCGGCCGCGGACACCGCGTCGCGGCCCGCCAGGGGGTCGTCGTCGCGCAGCACCACGCCGACGCGCACGGAGCGCAGGACGTGCGCGCCGATGCCGGTGCGGTCGAACGGGGTGCGGGTCAGCGCCACGTCGACGAGGCCCGCGCGCAGCCCGGCCGTCGGGTCGCCGAGGTCCGCCTCGTGGACCGCGATGCCGACGTGCGGATGGCGGGCGCGGAACAGCGGGACCAGCCGGCCCGCGACCTGCTCGGCGGCGTCCGCCAGCGTGCCGATGGTGAGGGTCGCGGCCCCCGCCGCGGCGGTCACCCGGCCGCGGATGCGGTCGGCCTGCCGCAGCAGCGCGCCCGCCTCGTCGTACAGCACCTCTCCGGCCGGCGTGAGCGTGACGCCCTTCGGGGTGCGCGCGAACAGCGCCGCGCCGATCTCGTCCTCCAGCCGCCGGATCGCCCGGCTCAGCGGCGGCTGCGTCATGTGCAGGCGGCCCGCCGCCCGGCCGACATGACGCTCCTCGGCGACGGCGACGAAGTAGCGGAGCGCGCGCAGGTCCACCCCGGCACGATACCCGTACGGTATCGGGCGTGCCGGATCGGACTTGGACGGCGGCTCCGGCGGCGGCCGACGATGGGCCCATGACCCGTTCCGCACTCACGATCGGCTGCTTCCCGTACGACACGACGCGCGCGCTGTTCGACGGCGGTGTCCGCGCCGGCGGCGCCGACGTCACGATGACGACCGCGGCCACACTCCCGGAGATCTTCGCCCGGGTCGTCCGCGGTGACGAGCTCGCCGCCGGCGAGCTCGGCCTCACCTTCTACCTGCGGCTCCTGGAGACCGGCCTGCCGTACACCGCGCTGCCGGTCTTCCCGAACCGGGTGTTCCGCCACTCGTGCGTCTTCGTCAACACGCGCAGCGGCATCACCGGGCCGGGCGACCTCACGGGCCGGACCATCGGCGAGTTCGGCACGTACGGCCAGGACTCCGGCGTGTGGGCCAAGGGCGTCCTGATGGACGAGCACGGATTCCGGCCGGAGGACAACCGCTGGGTGATCGGCGGCCTCGACCACCCCATGGCGCCCTTCGCCTTCATCCCCCACCCGCACCCGCCCGGCGTCGAGGTCACCGCCGCTCCCGAGGGCGCCACGCTGGGCGCGATGCTGGAGGCGGGCGAGATCGACGCGCTGTTCTCGGCGAACGTCCCGCAGTGCGTGCTCGACGGCTCGCCGCGCGTCGCCCGCCTGTTCCCCGACCACGAGCCGGTCGAGCGCGACTACCACCGCCGTACGGGCGTCTTCCCGATCATGCACGCGATCGTCGCCCGCGACGACCTCCTCCGCGACCGCCCCGGCCTCGCGCGCGACCTCTACCGCCTGTTCACCGAGGCCAAGGACGCCGCCGCCGGCCGCTACCGCGACGCCCGCAGGCTCTACGAGGTCCCGACGATGGTGCCGTGGATGAACGCCCTGGTCGAGCGCAACGAGGCGCAGTTCCCCGAGGACTGGTGGCCGTACGGCATCGCCGCCAACCGCACCACCCTGGACGCCTACCTCCGCTACCACCACGAACAGGGCCTGTCCGCGCGGCGGTGGCGGATCGAGGACGTCTTCGCCGCCGACCTGCTCGACACCTAGACGCGGGTCACCACGACCTGCGCCGGGCGCGCGCGGGCCTAGGTCACCAGGCCGCGGCGGTACGCGTAGACCACCGCCTGCACGCGGTCGCGGAGGTCCAGCTTGGTGAGGATGCGGGACACGTACGTCTTGACCGTCTCCTGGCTGATGACCAGCGCCGCGGCGATCTCGCTGTTGGACATGCCGTTGGCGATGAGCCGCAGCACCTCCTGCTCGCGCGGCGTCAGCGGGCCGCCTTCGGGGGTGTTCTCGGGCGGGCGGATGCGGGCCGCGTACTGCCCGACGAGCTGCCGGGTCACCTCGGGGGCCAGCAGCGCGGCGCCGGTCGCGACCGTGCGGATGCCGTGCAGGAGCTGCGCCGGCGGCGCGTCCTTGAGCAGGAAACCGCTCGCCCCGTGGCGCAGCGCCTCGTACACGTACTCGTCCAGGTTGAACGTCGTCACCACGAGCACCTTGACGGGGTCCGCGACCCCGGCGCCGGCCAGCAGGCGGGTCGCCTCGATGCCGTCCACCCCCGGCATCCGTACGTCCATCACCACGACGTCCGGTTTCAGCCGGGCGGCGAGGTCGACCGCGGCGCGGCCGTCCCCGCACTCCCCCACCACCTCCAGGTCGGGCTGGGCGTCGATGATCGTGGTGAACCCGGTGCGGATCAGCGCCTGGTCGTCGCAGACCAGCACCCGGACGGGCGCGGTCACGACGGGCTCCCCGCGGGGATGCGGGCCCGGACGACGAAGCCGCCGCCGGCCACGCGGTCCGCGGCGAACGCGCCGCCCAGGGCGTGCACCCGTTCGCGGAGCCCCGCGAGGCCGCGCCCGCTCCCGCCGGGCGACCCGGCGCGCGAGCCCGAACCGTCGGTGCCGACCTCCACGCTGATCTCCTTCTCGCCATGGCGCACCCGCACCACGGTGCGGCCGCCGTGCGCGTACTTCAGGGCGTTCGTCAGGGCCTCCTGCACGACCCGGTACGCCACCAGCTCGGCGCTGCCCGCCGCCTCCGCGGGCCGGCCGTCCTCGGTGAACTCGACCGGCTGCCCGGCCCGGCGCGTCTGCTCCACGAGCGTACGGATGTCCGCGGCGGCCGGCGCGGCGGCGCCCGTGCCGTGGTCGGGGTTGAGGAGGTCGAGCAGGTGCCGCAGGTCGGTGATCGCCCGCCTGCCGGTGTCGGTGACGGTGCTCAGCGTCGCGTCGAGGCGGTCCGGCGCGGCCGTCAGGTAGCGCGCCGCCTCGGTCTGCACGACCATGGCCGTCACGTGGTGGGTCACGACGTCGTGCAGCTCGCGGGCGATGCGGGTGCGCTCGGCGGCGCGGGTGGCCTCGGCCACGTGCCGGCGGCGCTCGGCCTCGGCGATCCGGGTGGAGCGCAGCCACGAGCCGATCCCCCACGCCAGGGCCATCGCCAGGTAGAGCATCACGAAGTCGGTCGGCTGCTCGGCCGCGCCGAACCGGTCGAGCACGACCGCCACCGGCACGTACGCCACCGAGAGCCCGATCACCGTGGCGCGCCGGTGGCGCTCCAGGTAGATCCCCGAGCTGACCAGGACGAGGGGCAGCGCGATGCCCGCGAACGCGTGGTAGCCGCGGAGCTGGTCGAGGGTGAAGCCGATGAGCACCAGCCCGAGGCAGACGCCCGGCCACCGCCGGCGTACGGCGAGCGGCAGGCACTCCAGGCCGATCACCGCGATGGCCGGCGGCTCGAAGGGGTGGGTCGGCAGGCCGCCGATCTCCGTCCCCTGGCCCCAGAAGACGGGCAGCAGCGATACGACGGTCAGCAGCAGCCCGATCGGAAGGTCACGGACCGTGACGTCACACCGCCGCCACAGGTCCGGGACCCGACGGAGTTCGATCACGCGGCGAGCGTAGCGGTCGCGGCGTGCCGCGCGTCGCGCCGCATGGGGACCAGATTGCCGCGCCTGCGGGCCAGCCACATGAACACGACCGTCATCAGCACGCCGAACAGGATCGTGTACGGGCTGGCCTCCGGTCCGAACTGACCGCCCGTGACCAGGGACGGGCCGGACGTCACGCTGTGCAAGACGCCCTGGGTGCTGCCGTTGCCGGACACCTCGCTGCCGAAAATGCCGGACTCGGCGAAGTTCCAGCCGAAATGCAGGCCGATCGGGAGCCACAGCTTGCGGGTGGCGGCGTACGCCGCGCCGAGCGCGCCCCCGGCCTCGATCGCGACGGCGACCGCGCCCCACACGGTGGCGTCCGGGTTCAGCAGGTGCCACAGGCCGAACAGCACACTGGTCAGCGCCAGCGAGATCCACGTGCCGGTGCGCTCCTCGATGAGGCGGAACAGCACACCGCGGAACATCAGCTCCTCGGTCACGGCCGCGGCGGCCATGAAGCCGAACAGCCCGACCGGGCCGGCCACCGACCCGAATCCGTCGACCCGGTAGTAGCCGAGGAAGGCGAGGTTGACGATGACGGCCGCGAACCACGCGACGCCGATCAGCACGCCCAGGCCGACGCGCTCGGCCGCGCCCTTCGCCGCCACCTCGACCGGCGCGCGGCGCTCGGACCACCGCACCGTCCACGCGTACACGAACACCGCGAGCACGGCCGTCGCGAGGCCGACGATCAGCGTGAGCAGCGCGTTCCCCGTCAGCGCGCCGACCCCTTGGCCGCCGATGAACGACACGAGCACGACGGGTATGAGCTGCTTCAACAATCGCATGGCGTTTCCTCCGCGAGAATCCGCGGCCGGGCGCCGCGGCGACGCGGAGAACGCTAGGGATTCGGCCGTTGAGAATCGTCACCGTGCGGTGGACAGTCGCGGATAGCTCGCACGGGGGACACGGTTTCCGCGACTTCGAGATGCCGCTGGAAGAAGTCGCACGTCCGCGCGGCGACCAGATCACGCGCCCACGGTTCGCAATGGAGTCCGGCGCCGTCCTCGCGGGAGAAATGCGCGAGCTCCTTTTCACAGCGCAAAGCGTCGTAGAGCTCGCGCGGCTGGCCCGCGAACCACGCCTCGTCGTCGGGGTCGCAGATCAGCATCGGGGTACGGACGCGTCCGGCAACGTCCTCGAGGCGGTAGTCGCCGACCGCGCGGAACAGGTCGTACGGCGTGTCGAAGGCGCCGTACGGACGGGCGCGGAACCGGAACGCGCGGCGCCGGACCGGATCCACGGGGGCCGCCGCCATCGCCTGGTTGAAGCGGTCGCGCTCCCCCGCGCGGAGCAGGTCGAGCAGCGGCCGCGGCAGGTTCGCGTACCACACGCGGGCCACGTCCCAGACGCCGTCGTCCACGACCGCGGCCACGAAACGGTGCTCGAACGCGAGGGCGCGCGGCAGCCAATAGCCGCCCTGGCTGATCCCCAGCGCCAGCAGTTTCCCGCCGTCCACATCGGAACGGGTGAGCAGCGCGTCCACGACCGGCGTCAGCACCTTCTCCCAGTCGTGGCGGAACGGAATTCCCTGCTCGAACAGGACGGACTGCTGCCCGGGGCCGTCGAATACGAAAACGTTCCAGCCGCGTTCCAGACCGGCCTTGATGCCCTCGCCCCAGAGCCCCGACAACGACCCGTCGCTGCCATTCGTGATGACCACGGTCGGCCGTACGGCGCCGCTGTCGTCGGGCCGGAAAAGGTAGCCCGGAAGCGTGGTGTTCTGGTACGCGATATCGAAGCGGACATGGGCGCCCCGGGACACCTCGACGAAGGACTCCCAGCAGACGCGGTGCCGCCGGAACGCCGGGAGCAGCGCGCGGTCGTCGGGCAGGCCGTCGACGAACGCGACGGCGCGCGCGTACGCCTCCGCCGCGCCGAGATAGAGCCGCGCCGCGCTCCGGTGGCGGCCCGCCTGGTCGCCGGCCACCGCCTGCCGGCGCAGCCGGTCCGCGGTGGCGGTCCACTCCCGCAGCCAGCTCTCCGGGTCGCCGTCGGCGATGCGGGCCAGCGTGCCCGTGGCCACGCCGAGGTCGAACACGCCTTGGCTCGCCTTGCCGATGGCGTGCCGCGCGGTGAAGTCGAAGGCGTCGTCGGCGAACAGGCGGCCGGTCAGCGCCGGGGGCGTATTCGTGGTGTCGCTCGTCATGCCGTCGAGCCTGGCACCGCCGTGAGCTGGGCCGACTGGTCATTTCGGCCAGGTCGGCCGTACGGGGGTCAGCCGCGGCGGAGGAGTTCGATCAGCTCGTGGCGCGACGCCGTCGCGGTCTTGGCGTAGATGTTCGACAGGTGGAAGGCGACCGTGCTGCGGGAGAGGTACAGCTCCTTGGCGATCTGGGCGTAGCTGAGGCCCTGGCCGAGCAGCGCCGCCACCTCGCGTTCGCGGTCGCTGAGCGGCGCGAGCGGGTCGGCGGCGGGCTCGATCAGGTACTGGGCGCCGTCGACCGCGGCGAGCCGTTCGTCCGATTCCCGCTGGGCAGACGCGGCGCCTGACGTGTCGCCGAGGCCGCGCCGTACGCGCGCCAGGTCGGCGGCCAGCACGGCGGCGTGGATCCGCAGCTCGGCCATTCCCGCGGCGCGCGCCCGGCCCAGCAGCCGCGCCGCCTCCCCGAGGTCGCCGGACAGCTCGGCGCCGAGGCCGCGCAGCCAGGCGGCGCCGGCGCCGCGCCAGCCGGCCGGGGCCGGGCCGGCGGCGAGCGACGCCGCGATCCCGCCGACCGCCGCCCGGCGGCCCGCCGCGGCGTTCAGCAGGCCGGACGTCAGCAGCCACAGGGCCGGCTCCGCACCCGGCCACGTGAGAGGGCCGAAGTCCGCGTCGAGGCCGTCGAGATAGCGCGCCTGCTCCCGGCCCTGGCCGGTGAGCCGCAGGCACAGGAACTCCGCGGTGGCGGCCATCGAGATCGCGTGCGGCCACGGCGCGTCGCGCAGCGCCGTACGCGCCTGCTCACGGTGGCCGGCCAGCGCGGCGGCGTCGCCCGCCGTCAGGTCGGCGAGCAGGGCCACGGCGCGGACCATCGGGTGGGTCGCGCCGTAGCGGGCGCCGAGGCTCGTCCTGATCAGCCCGCGCGCCTCCGCCCAGTCGCCGCGCAGCCAGTACGCGTAGCCGAGCAGCGCGTGGAACTCCCCGTCGCCCATCGTCACCAGGCCGTCGTCGATCTGCGCGACGAACGGCCGCAGGTTGCGGACCGCGGTGTCGGGCAGGCCGCCGACCGCGGCGGCGGCGCCGTGCCACGCGCCGTCGAGCGCCAGCCCGTTGGGCGGCCAGTCGGGGGACCCGGTCACCCGTACGTCGGCCGCCAGCGCGGACGCGAAGCCGAAATAGCCGCTCAGGCAGGGTTCCGCCGCCGCGTCCGTACGCGCCGCGGCCAGCTCCTCGCGCGCCCGCTCGACGGACCCGCCCGTCGCGACCCGGATCCAGGCGCGCAGGACGTGGACGCGGTAGCGGGTCCGCCGGTCCGCGGCGGCGATCGCGGCGTCCGGGATGGACAGCAGGACGGTCGAGGCCTGGATCCAGCGCCGCCGGTTGACCAGGACGAACCCCTCGACCAGCGTGCGCCGCGCCTCGTCGCGCGCGTAGCCGATGCGGGCGAGCGCGCGCTCGGTCGCGTCGAGGTCGCGCGCCATGGCCGCGTCGAACAGCGCGTCCAGCACCCGCCGCTCGCGTACGGCCGGGTCCGCGGTCAGCGCGGCGGCCCACTGGCCGACCCGGGCCGCCTGCTGGGGGCGCCGGGCCAGGTGCAGCGCCCACGCCGCGGCCTCAAGCTCGGCGGCGAGGGCGTCGTCGTAGCCGGTGGCCGCGAGGTAGCGGTGCCGCAGCGCGTCGATCGGCGAGTCGACCAGGTCGGCGGCGCGCAGGTGCAGGTCGCGGCGCTGGGCGGGCGGGATGGCCGCGGCGATGGCCGTACGGATGACGCCGCTCTCCACCCGGGTCTCGCGGCGGTCGGCCGGGCCGCGGGCCACAAGCAGGCCCTCCCGGCCGAGCCGCGCCGCGGCCTCCGCCGGGTCCGCCAGCCCGGCGAGCGCGCCGGCCGTCGGCAGCGGTGTCCACCGGTCGCCGAGGACGACCACCGCGCGCAGCAGCGCGGCGCCGTCGGCGTCCATCCGCTCCAGGCGCGCGGCCAGCGTACGGACCAGGTCGCCGGGCGCGGGCAGCTCGTCGGCGTCGCGGACCTCGTCCAGCGTGTGCTCGTGCAGGATCGTGCGCAGGAACAGCGGGTTGCCCCCGGTGTGCGCCCAGAGCCGGCGGCGGAGCCCGTCGTCGGCGTCCGGCCAGGCGGCCTCGACGAGCTCCGCGGCCTCCGCCTCGTCCAGCCCGGCCAGCTCGACGCGGATGGCGCGGTCGGCGTCGAGCAGCAGCCGGTTCCACGGCTCCAGGGCCTCCCCCGTCAGGGCCGTCGCGGACGCCGCGACCAGGATCCGGTCGCCGAACGTGCGCTCCATCAGCCGGGCGATCATCTCGCCCGACTCGGCGTCGAGCCGGTCCAGGTCGTCGAGGATGATCAGTACGGGCGCGCCTGACCTGGTCCGCTCGATCCAGGTCCGCAGCGTCCTGGCCGCCTGCGGCGGGGTGCTCCCGGGGTCCGGGGGCGCGTCGGGCACGCCCCACTCCGCCAGCGCGCTGTACGGCCGCTGCCAGTCGGCGTCGGCCTGCGTCTGGAGCAGGTGGAACCCCTGCGCCGCCGCGGCGACGAGCCGGAGGAACGCCGTCTTGCCCGTGCCGGGCGCGCCCTCGGCCAGGAGCACGGTGGGGATGCCGTCGCGGGCCCGGCCCACCGCCTCGTCGAGCGCGGCCTGCTGCGCGGCGCTCCAGCGCGGCCCGGACTGTCCACTTCGGACAGTCACCTCGGCGGCCCCCCTCACCAGACTCGTCCGTGGGCGCCCGACCGGCGCGTTCACCCCGAACACCTTACTGAGGAGGAGCGATGAACCCCGTCACGCTCGTTGCCGGCTTCGTGCCGCTTGTGCTGTTCGCACTGCTCGACGGCGCGATCCCGGTGGCGGCCGCCGCCGCCCTCGCCGCCGCGGCCGCCGTCGTCGCGTTCGCGGCCATGGTGCGGCGCGCCGTGCCCGTCCTGCCGATCGTCCAGGCGGTCACGCTCGCCGCCGTCTCCGCGCTCGCGTTCACCGGCGGCCCGGCCACCCAATCGTTCCTCACCGACTACGGCCGCGGCCTCGTCTCGCTCGTACTGGCCGCGTACATCCTGGCCACCGCGGGCTTCGCGCCGTTCACCGCGGCGTTCGCCCGCGCCGGGGTGCCGCGCGAGCACTGGCACAGCCCGCGGTTCATCGGCCTGAACCGCCGGATCAGCGCCGCTTGGGGCGCCGCCGTGCTCGTCCTCGGCGTCAGCCACCTGCTGTACGGCGCCGTCGGCGCGTCGCTGACCCGGTTCGAGGGCCTCGTCCTCAACTGGGGCCTGACGATCGTCGCGGTGCTCGTCGCCTTCCGCTACACCCAGCGCACCATCGCGGCGGCGCGGACCGGCGCCGTCCGCCCTCCGCAGGGATACTGAGCGCCGAGCCCGTACGCGCACGGCCCCGCCGCGACCGGCGACGACCCGATCGAGTGGACGCATTTCTACCTCGGCCCGGTCGTGGACGACTCCGCGCGGAGCTGGGCCTTGAGGACCTTGCCCGCGGCGGACAGCGGGAGCGCGTCGCGGAACTCGACCGTACGGGGGCACTTGTAGCCCGCCAGGCGTTCCCGGCAGAAGTCGCGGATTCCGGCGGGGCGGGCCGCGGCGCCCGGGGCCGCGACGACGATCGCGTGGACGGTCTCGCCCCAGGTGCCGTCCGGGATCCCGATGACGGCGGCCTGCTCGACCTCCGGATGGCCGAGGAGGACGTCCTCGACCTCCACGGAGAAGACGTTCTCGCCGCCGGTGACGATCATGTCCTTGATGCGGTCGGCCAGGTAGAGGTAGCCCTCGGCGTCCATGCGGCCGCCGTCGCCGGTGTAGAGCCAGCCCTCGCGGACGACCTCGCGGGTGGCGTCCGGGTCGCCGTAGTAGCCGCGCATCACCGAGGGGCCGCGTACGGCGATCTCCCCGACCTCGCCCGTGGGGAGCTCGGCCCCGGCGGCGTCGCGGATGGAGACGTCCACGCCCGGGTGCGCGCGGCCGACCGAACGGGTCAGGCCGCGCCGCCGTGCCGCCGCGGAGTGCGCCTCGGGCGGGAGCGTCACGGTGAGCAGGGTCTCCGTCATGCCGTAGCCCTGGACGAACCCGGCGGACGGCAGCGCGGTGGCCGCCTGTTCGAGGAGGTCGCCCGGCATGGGGGCGGCGCCGTAGAAGATCCGGCGGAGGCTGGTCAGGTCGAAGCCCGCCCGTGCGGGAGCCGCGAGGACCGTCCGGAGCATGGTCGGTACGAGGAGGGTGTCGGTGGCCCGGTGCGCCTCGACCGCGGCCATGAAGCCGTCCGGGGTGAAGCGCGGGAGGAAGGCCTGCGGCCCGCCGCCGCCGAGGAGGTGCGTCACCATCATCTGCATGCCGGCGAGGTGGAACAGCGGGGCGACGTGGACGAACACCTCACCCGTCCCCGAGCCGGCGGCGAGCTGCGCGAGGCCGGCCGAGACGACGTTCGCGTGGCTCAACGCGGCCTGCTTCGCGCGGCCGGTCGTGCCGCCGGTGGACAGCAGCAGCGCGATGTCGTCACCGCTCCGCCCGGAGTCCGGGATCGCGTCCGACCGGGCCATCTCCTCGTACGGGACCGTGCCGGACGTGCCGGGACCGCCGGTCAGGTCGACCACGGTCCGGACGCCCGGTCTGAGCCCGTCCGCCGGGACCGGGCACGTCCCGTCGACGAACACCGCGCTCGCCCCGACGCCGCCGAGCAGGTCGAGGACCTCCCGGGGCGCCAGGCGGTGGTTGACCGGGCACGCGATGGCGCCCGCCCACAGGATCGCGAACAGCGCCTCGACGTAGCGCGCCGAGTTCGCCGCCACGATGGCGACCCGGTCACCGGCGCCCACCCCGGACGCGCGCAACCCCCCGGCCAGCGCGGCCACCCGCGCCGCGACCTCGTCATGCGTCGCGACCCCCACCCCGTCGACCAGGCACGCCTGATCAGGCCGCCGCTGCCGATTCCGGTGCAGCACATGCGTCACGTACAGCTCCATCAGACCTGCCCTCCGTCCGCCGCCGTCTCCCCTCCCACGCTCCGCCGCACCGGAAGGGTTCACCCGCGTCCGGCGGCGGGTCGGGTGAACCGGGGACCGGGTCCGTGGCGTAATCAGGGCATGGACATCGTTCTTGATCAGACCCTGCGTGCCCGGATCCTCACCACCGCGGCGGACACCGACGGCCGCCACGACCTCGTCGACGCCACGATGTCGGCCGGCGCGTCGACCCCGCTGCACCTGCACACCCGCTACGAGGAGCGCCTGTGGGTCCTCGAGGGCTCGCTGACGGCAACGGTCGACACCGAGACCCGCGTCCTCACCAGCGGCGAATTCCTGTACGTCCCGTTCCGCACCCCGCACGCCCTAACGGCGGGCCCGGACGGCGGCCGCGCCCTCCTGGTGACATCCCCCGCCGGATTCGCCGAGCTGCTCACCCGCACCGGCACCCCCGCCCACCTGGCCACGTCCGAGACGGAGCTCGACCTCGCCCTCTTCGCCCACGTCAGCGAGGAACTCGGCGACCAACTCCTCACCCCGCCGAAGGCCTGACCGTGCCGCGCACCCCGGTCATCCTGGTCCACGGTTCGTACCACCGCCCCGCCCACTACGAGCCCCTGGTCAACCGCCTCGCGGACGTCGCCGCCAGCATCACCGTCCCCGACATCGGCATGCTCCCCCTGAGCGAGAGCACCCCCTTGGTCCAGGACATCGTCGACCGGGCCCCGTCCCCGCCGGTGGTCATCGGCCACTCCTTCGGCGGCGCGGTAACAGGCGCTTTGCACGGCGTCCGCCACATGATCTTCCTCTCCGCCTGGGTCCTGGACACCACCGAAACCGCCGCCGACCTCCTGGCGAAGTCGGCGACCGGCGCCCCCTCAGAACGCGCAACCGCCGACGCCTCATCCGAGTTCACGGCCGCCCTCCGCATCTCCGATGACGGCAAAACCGCCTGGATCAACCCGGACTCAGCCGCAACCCTCTTCTACGCCGACTGCCCCCCGGAGACGGCCGCCAAGGCGGTGGCCCTCCTCCGCCCCGACACAGCCGCGAACTTCACCCACCCCCCAACATCGGCCGCCTGGAAGAACACCCCCACCCTCTACATCAAAACCACCCAGGACCACACCTGGCCCCCACCCCTGGCCACAGAGTTCGCCACCCGCTGCGCCACCCTCGAAACCCTCACCACCAGCCACTCCCCCTACCTCAGCGCCCCCGACCGAACGGCCGCCATCATCGGCGCCTACCTCTGACGGCGGCCGGCTCCTACTCGGGGTGACCCCCGTCAACGTGGACGGACACCGTGAAGTTGACGGCGGTTCGGTCGAACTGCGTTAGGGCCGCTTGGCCTTCCGGTTCTACGTGGGAGCGGGTGATGTCGGGGCCGGCGAATGCCTCTATCGCGGCGGTCGACTGCCACAACGTGATCGTGACGAAGCGGGTCTCGCCTGGGGGCTGGTCCGATTCCAGGAGGTAGCAGCCCTCGAAGCCGGGGAGGGACGTGAGGTTGGGGACGACGGTCTCGGTGAAGTGGCGGCGGTATTCCTCGGGGGGTTTCGTGGTCGTCGCCGACCAGTAGCGCGCTATCACGGTGGACTCCGTCCGGTCGCCGTTGGAGTTGCGAGCCTGCCGTGTCCGGGCCCACGCGTCCAGACGGGGCCCGCTTCAGGTGGTGAGGGCGGGGGCCAGGCCGAAGGTGGGGAGCAGGGCCGGGTCGATGAAGGCCGTGATGCGGGCGATGCGGGCGCCGATGAGCGTGAGGACCTGGATGCCGTACGCCTCGTAGCCGCCGTCGTCGGTGCGCTGGTAGATGGCGACGGCGGGCTGGGTGTTGGCGCGGGTGGGGAGCATGCGCCACTGGTCCGGGCGGAGGACGTTCTCCTTGAGGAACGCCAGGACGGTCGCCTGGCCGGTGAACCACGTCGGGATCGGGGGCATCTCCAGCTCGATGTCGGCGCGCAGGAGCGTCAGCAGGGCGTCGGCGTCCGCCTCGGTGAACGCGGCTACGTAGGTGTCGAGGAGGGTGCGGCGTGCCGCCTCGTCCGGTTCGGACAGGTCCTCCTCGACCGGGCCCGCCTCGGCCAGGCGGGCGCGGGCGCGGCGGAGCGTGCTGTCGACGGCCGCGACCGTGGTGTCGAGCATCTCGGCGACCTCGGCCGTACGGAACCCCAGCACGTCGCGCAGCGTCAGGACGGCGCGCTGCCGGGCGGGGAGGTACTGCAGCGCGGCGATGAACGCGAGGCGCACCCCGTCGCGCCCGGCCACGATCGCCGCCGGGTCGTCGCCGGTGAGCAGGGCGTCCGGGGCGGGCTGGAGCCACGCCACCGACGGCTCGCCGGCGGCCAGGGCCACCCGGTGGTCATCGGACGGCGCCCCGATGCCGGACGGGAGGGGCCGCCGGGCCCGGGTCTCCAGCGCGGTCAGGCACGTCCTGGTGGCGATCGTGTACAGCCAGCGCCGGAGCGAGGAGCGGCCCTCGAACCGGTCGTACGCCCGCCAGGCGCGCAGGTACGTCTCCTGTACGAGGTCCTCGGCGTCGTGGACGGAGCCGAGGATGCGGTAGCAGTGCGCGAGCAGTTCCGGGCGGAACGGCTCGGCCAGGGTGGCGAACTCGGCGTTCGGTGGCATCGCGGCTTCTCCCGGTGGCGCGGTGGGCTTCACTGTAGGCGGCGGCTCAGCCGAGCGGGCGGATTCCGCCGCCGGTGACCTGGTACTCCGCGGCGCTCCCGGGGTCTCCCGCGAGGTCGACGACCGCCTTGGCGACCTGGTCCGGGGTGAGGACCGGCCCCAGGCCCGCGATGACGGTGTCCCGGTCGACGCCCTGGCGCGCGGCGTACCCCGCGACCCCGGCGGAGCCGAGACCGGTCGCCGGGGTCAACTGCGGCAGCAGCGTGACGAACCGGATGCCGAGCCCGGCCCGTTCGGACTCCGCGGCGGCGTACCGCCCGATGTACCGCACGCCGGCCTTCGCGGCGGCGTACCCCCCGCTGTGCGGCGACCCGGCCAGGACGGCGCCGCTGGACATCACGACCACGCTCCCCGGCGCGAGCGGCTCCCGCAGCGCCGCCCGCGTCCAGGCGAAGACGTGCCGCGTGTCGGCCTCCCAATTGCGGCCGAACGTCTCCCAGGTCTGCTCGTGGATCGGCGCCATGTGCGGCACGGCGCCGGCGTTCAGCACGAGCAGCCCGGGGCGGTTCCGCCGGATCACGTCGCCGGCGAGCGCCTCGTCGGCGGCGTCCGCGGCGATCGGCGTGAAGCCGCCGCCGAGCTCCTCGCGCACGGCCGACAGCTCGCGCTCGCCGCGGGCGATGCCGACGACACCCGTGCCGGACGCGACGAGCGCGGCGGCGATCGCGCGCCCGAAGCCGCGGCTCGCGCCGGTGACGACGGCCGTCAGGAATTGATCAGGCATCAGGGACTCCGAAGTGGTGGGGAACGCGGTCCCCATCAAGACCCGCCGCGGCGGCGAAACCCGTCACCCGCGGCGGCCATCCCGTACGTGATGTGAGTCACATCCCACCGTGACGGATTCCGCGCCGCCGCGCGGTCTTGATGCGGACCGAATGGCACACGAGAAAAAGGAGATCGTCATGACGACGATCGCGGACAAGACGGTCCTGATCACCGGGGCCAATCGCGGAATCGGCCGGGCACTGGTCGACGAGGCGCTGAACCGGGGCGCGAGCCGCGTGTACGCCGGAACGCGCACGCCGCTGGCCCACCCGGACGCGCGCGTCACGCCGGTGACCCTGGACGTGACCGACCCGGCGCAGATCCGGGCCGCCGTCGCGGAGACCGGGTCGCTCGACATCCTCGTCAACAACGCGGGCGTGGGCCTCTACGACGACCTGAGCGACCGCGCCGTGCTCGAACGGCACCTCGACGTCAACCTCTACGGCACGTACCACGTCATCCAGGCGTTCCTGCCGCTGCTGGCCCGCGCGCACGGCGCCATCGTCAACAACCTGTCGGTGAACGCCTTCGCGCCGCTGCCGCTGATCCCGGCCTACTCGATCTCCAAGGCGGCCGCGTTCTCCCTGACCCAGTCGCTGCGCACGCTCCTGGCCGGGCGGGGCATCACGGTGCACGCGGTGCTGACCGGGATCGCGGACACCGACATGAGCCGGGGCGTCGACATGCCGAAGGCCTCGGCGCAGGAGGTCGCGGCCGGCATCCTCACCGGCGTCGAGAAGGACGAGGAGGACATCTTCCCCGACCCGATGGCCGCGTCCATGGCCGAGAGCTGGCACAACGGCGCCGCCAAGGGGCTGGAACGGCAGTACGCGGCGATCACGGCCGCCCAGCTCGCCGCGCCGTGAGCGACCGGAGCCATTAGGCTTCGCGTTGCCCCTTGAATCCACGTCGTCGCGGAGCGGTGATGGCCGACCGTCGTCTCGTCGCGCGCTACCGGCTGGGACGGCTGCTCGGCGCGGGCGGCATGGGCACGGTCTGGCGCGCGTACGACGAACTGCTCGGCCGCGACGTCGCGATCAAGCGGATCGAGCTGGCCGACGACACGCCCGCGGACGAGCGCGCGATGCTGTGCGCGCGCGCCGCCCGTGAGGCGCGGGCGGCGGCCATGCTCGACCATCCGGGCATCGTCACCGTCCACGACGTGGTGGAGCCGGACGGGCGGCCGTGGATCATCATGGAGCTGGTCGAGGGCCGCTCCCTCGACGACGCGGTGGCCGCCGAGGGCCCGTTCCCGCCGCGCCGGGTCGCCGCGATCGGCGCGCTGCTGCTGGACGCGCTGGCCGCCGCGCACACCAAGGGGCTGCTGCACCGCGACGTCAAGCCCGCGAACGTGCTGCTGGCCGACGACGGCCGGGTGGTCCTCACCGACTTCGGCATCGCCGCGCTCGACGGCGACCCGGCGCTCACCCGGGCCGGCGCGCTGCTCGGCTCGCCCGGGTTCATCGCGCCCGAGCGGCTGCGCGACGACCCGTCAGGACCGGCGTCGGACCTGTGGTCGGTGGGCGCCACGCTGTACGCCGCGGTCGAGGGCCGGGCCCCGTACGACGCCGCCACCCCGCTGGCCGCCCTCGGCGCGGTCCTCACCGGCGACGCGCCGCCGCCCGTCCGCGCCGGTCCGCTCGCCCCGGTCCTCCTCCGCATGCTGGACCGGGACCCGGCGGCCCGCATCACCACCGCGGACGCCGCGGCCGCCCTGCGCCGCGTCGCGGACGGCCACGCCCCCGACCTGGCCGCACCCCCTCCCCCGCAACCCGCCCCGGCGCCCGGGACCGGTTCCGCCGGGCCGGTGACCCCGGGGGCGGGGCGGACCGTTGTACGCACCATCCGGCGGCCCGCCGGGCGGCGGCGCGCGGTGCTCGTCGCCGGGATCGTCGCCGCCGTGCTGGTCGTGGCGGCGGGTGTGCTGGTGGCGCGGGGGTACGGCGGCACCGGATCCGCCGTACGGACCGGGCCGCATCCCGCGTCGGCGGTGTACGCGTGCCGGCTCGTCACCGCCGCGCAGGCGCGCGACCTGCTCGACGGCGCCACCGGGCGCGGCGGCGGGCGGTACGGCGGGTGCGACTGGGCGTCCGCGACGGTGCCCGGGATGCTGTCGGTCACCAAGCCCGACGCGGTGACCGCCTCGTTCGCGGCGGCGCGCGACCGGATGGCGATCAAGCGGAACGAGCTGCTCGCCACTGTGCAGTCGGAGCGCAACACCATGGACAAGCGCACGTGGGCCTGGCCGTACGCCGGCCGGAAGACCAGCGTGCAGGGCATCTCCGTCACCGGCCTGAAGGCGCTGCCGGGTGTGGCGGACGAGGCGGTCACCTACACCGACCGCGGATCGCCGCCGTACGACATCGTGAACGTCGCCCTCCGCGAGGGCAACGTCGTCCTCGAGTTGCAGTGGACCGGTCCGCGCACCGGCCCGGCCGCGGCCGCGGGCCGCGCACGCCGCGCCGCCGCGGCGATCGCCGTGACGCTCGCGCGCATGGAGGGCCGCGGATGAGCGCCGGGCGGTCGCTGGCCGGGCGCTACCGGCTGTCCGGGGAGCTCGGCCGCGGCGGCATGGGCACGGTGTGGCGGGCCCGCGACGAGAAGCTGGACCGCGACGTCGCGGTCAAGGAGCTCGCCCTGCCGCGCGGCATCGGCAAGACGGGGCGCGACCTGGCCGTACGGCGGGCGCTGCGGGAGGCGCGGGCCGCCGCGCGGCTCCGCCATCCCGGCATCGTCACCGTGCACGACGTGGTGCTCGAAGACGGGCGGCCGTGGATCGTGATGGAGCTGCTCCCGGGCCGCCCGCTCGACGAGGTCGTCGCGCGCGACGGGCCGATGGAGCCGCGCCGGGCCGCCGCGCTGGGCGTCGGCATGCTGGACGCGCTGCGCGCCGCGCACGCGCACGGCGTCCTGCACCGCGACGTCAAGCCCGCCAACGTGTTCCTGCGCGACGACGGCCGCGCCGTGCTGACCGACTTCGGCATCGCCTCCCTGGCCGGCGACGCCCCGCTGACCCGGCCCGGCTCGCTGGTCGGCTCCCCCGCGTACATGGCGCCGGAGCGGATCCGCGGCGAGCCCGGCGCGCCGCCGTCGGACCTGTGGTCGCTCGGGGCCACGCTGTACGCGCTCGTGGAGGGCCGTCCGCCGTTCGACAGGTCGACGCCGATGGGCATGCTGGGCGCGGTGCTGGCCGACGATCCGGCCCCGCCGCGGCTGGCCGGTCCGCTGGCCGGGCCGCTGCTCCGGCTGCTGGCCAAGGACCCGGCCGCCCGCCCGGACGCCGCCGAGATGCGCGCCGAGCTGACCGGGATCGCCGGCGGCGGCGCTCCCGTGACCGCGCCCCCCGAGGACGGCGCCGAGCCGCGGGCCCGGCGCCGGGGCCGTACGGTCGCGATCGCCCTCGCCGTCCTGGCGTGCCTGGTGGCGGCCACGGTCACCGGGTTCACCCTGCTGCGCAAAGACCGGTACGACGGGCCCGCGCCGTACACGGGCGTGCCGCCGCTGTGCGGGCTGATCAGCGTGCACCTGATGAACCGCCTGGTCCCGCACGCCGGCCTGGGCGGCGACCCGTCGGATGAGCCGAACGACTACTTCAACATGTACGCGCACCCCGGCACCCAGTCCTGTAGCTGGAACGAGCGCAACTACCTCCTGCACGGCCACAGCGCGGACATCACCACGGTGCCGGTCAAGGCGGGCCCGGCCGCGGACCCGATGCGGCCCGCACGCGCCGCCTTCGCCCGGCTGCGGCGGGCCGGCGGCGGCATGCCGATGTACCCCGGCGACCCCCGCAGCGCACCGGTGCGCCTCCCCGGCGTCGGCGACGAGGCGTTCCTGTTCGACCAGGCGGAGGGCGAGGCCGGCATGTACCGGGAGTTCGACGCCGTCGTGATCCTCCGTACGCGCAACCTGGTGACCCAGGTCCGGTACGTCTGGTACAAGCACGGCGCGCCGCCGCCCGGCGGTGTGGGCCGGCTGCGCAATGGCGCGAGCCAGATCAGCCGCTGGATCGCCGCCGCCTTCCGTACGGGCCGGCCGGTGAACGGACCCTGACGCGGGCGCGTACGCGGGATCTGTGGTGGAGTGTGCGTCGTGGAGCCTCTTGATCTCTTGGTCCGGGCGCGTACCGATACGACGGTGACCTCGGTGGCGGTGCGCGACGGCCGCATCGTGCACGTCAGCGGCGAGCGCGACGCGCTGGACGACGCCGCGCCCGGCGCCGCGGAGGTGATCGACCGGCCCGGCGTGGTGCTGCCCGGGTTCGTCGACACCCACAACCACCTGATGTTCGCCGCGCGCAACCGCCTCGGCGTCCCCGTGGCCACGGCGTCCGGCCTGGGCGAGCTGGTGCGGCGGATCTCCGTACGGGCCGCGTCCACCGGCGACGGCGGCTGGGTGGTGACCGGCGGCGACTGGCACGAGCTCGCGCTGCCCGAACGGCGGCTGCCGACCCGTACCGAGCTCGACGCGGCGGCCGATGGGCATCCGGTGCTGGTCCAGCGCGGCGGCCACGTCGGGATGCTCAACACGGCGGCGCTGCGCGCGGCCGGGCTCGCCCCGGGCGCCGAGGGCGCCGAGCTGGACGAGCACGGCGCGCTGACCGGCCGGGTCGAGGACGCGGCGCTGCACGCCGTCCAGGCGCTGCTCCCGGAACCGGACCAGGACGCCCTGGCCACCGCGCTCGCCGAGACGTCACGGCAGTACGCCGCGACGGGCCTCGTCGCCGTGCGCGACCCGGCCGTCTCCCCGGCGGAGTGGCGGGCCTACCGGCGGGCCCACGCCGACGGCCGGCTCGCGGTCCGCAGCCGGGCCATGATCTTCACCGCCCCGCCGGCGATCGGCCGCGCGGGCTCGGTGACCGGCTACCTCGACGACCTGGAGTGGCAGGGCATCCGCCCCGGCGCCGGCGACGCGATGCTCGACGTCTGGGGCCTCAAGGTGGGGCTCGACGGCGGTGTCGAGGGCGCCGCCCTGTCCGCGGACTACCTCGACCGGCCCGGCTACCGCGGCGAGCTGCTGTGGGACCGCGACGCGCTCGCCGAGCTGTGCGCCGTCGCGGCGGCGCGCGGCTGGCCGGTCGGCGTGCACGCGTTCGGTGACCGCGCCATCGCCACCATCGCCGGCGTCCTCACCGACCTCGCCGCCGAACGCGACCTGCCGCGCGGCGGCTTCGTGGTCGAGCACGGCGGCCTGATCACCGCCGAGCAGCGCCGTACGCTGGCCCGGCTCGGCGTGCCCGTGACCGTGCAGCAGGCCCTGCTCGACGGCCTCGCGCCCGCGCTGACCGCCGCCTGGGGGCCGGAGCGCACCGCGGCGCTGTTCCCGTGGCGCGAACTGCTCGACGACCGCGTGGACATCAGCGCGGGCACCGACCACCCCATCGGCCCGCTGAGCCCGCTGCGCGCCATCCACGGCATGACCACCCGCGGCACACCGTCCGGCGTCCTCGGCCCCGAGCACGCGATCACCCGCGCGGAGGCCATCCGCCTGTACACACGGGCGGGCGCGCCCCTCCTCGGCGGCGGCCTCACCGGAACGCTCACCCCCGGCGCCCCGGCCGACCTCGCGGTCTACCCCGTCGACCCGGCCACCTGCCCGCCCGAGGAGCTGCCGGGCCTCACGCCGTCCGACACCGTCGTCAACGGCCGCCACTGGACCGCCGCGGACTGACCGGGCCGGCCGTTTGCCGGGCACCCCGTCCGGCTATGTCCCTGCCGATGACGTTCCCGAACCCGGAAGCACCCCGATGAGGCCCCCGGTCCCCGGCTCGGCGCTGGGCCGGCTGGCCGGCGCGGCGGGCGCCGGGATCGTCGTCGGCGTGGCCGTCGGCCTGCCGGTGGGCGGCATCGTGGGCGCCCTCGCCGGAATCGCCGCGGGGTCGGCGCTGTTCGTCGCCGCCGGGTGGCTGGCCCTGTGGCCGATGGACGCCGAAAGCACCCACCGCAACGCGCGCCGCGAGGACTTCCGCCCCGACCTGGAGGAGCTCGTCGTGGTGTGCGCCGCGCTCGGCGCGCTGGTCGCCGTCGTGCTGCTGCTCGTCCTCGGCAGGTCCGCGGGCGGCCGCACGGCGGCCGCGACCGCGTTCGCCGCCGTCTTCCTGTCGTGGGCCGGCGTCCACCTCATGTACGCGGCCCGCTACGCCTACCTCTACTACGCCGACCCCGCCGGCGGCATCGACTTCAACTCCGACGACCCCCCGGCGTACCGCGACTTCTTCTACTTCAGCTACAACCTCGGCATGACGTACCAGGTGTCGGACACCAGCGTGTCGAGCTCAACGATCCGCTCGGTGACGCTGCGCCACTGCCTGCTGTCCTACGTCTTCGGCACCGTCATCCTCGCCACCACCTTGAACGTCGTCATCGGCGTCATCACCAGATGACCGGCGCGGCCCGGCGCCCGCCGACTCCCGCCAGATCGTGCGGTACGGGACGATCGTGTGCTGCGGCGGCAGCCCCGGGTCGGAGCGGCGGCGCTCGATGAGGTCGATCGCGGTGATGGCGATCCGCTCCATGGGGTGGGCGACCGAGGCCAGGGCCGGCAGGGTGAAGCGGCCTTCGGGCGAGTCGTCCCAGCCGACGACGGCGACGTCCTCCGGGATCGCGACGCCGGCCTGCTTGAACGCCCGGATCGCCCCGACGGAGACGAGGTCGGCGGCGCCCACGAACGCGTCGACGTGCGCCTTCCCGGCGATCAGCAGCTCGGCGGCGCGCATGCCGTCCTCGCGGGAGTGCGCGGGTGTCCGTACGACCGCGCGCTCCGGCAGGGCGAGGCCGTGGCGGCGCAGGGCGTCGCGGACGCCGTTGAGGCGGGACCACGCCGGGCCCGCGCCGCTGGGCGGAAGGTAGCCGGCGAACGCGAACCGGCGCCGGCCGGCCGCGAGGAGGTGCTCGGCGACGTCCACCGCGGACGCGTGGCTGTCGATCGCGATGTGGTCGAACGCCCCTCCGGTGACGTACTCGCCGAGCAGCACCGTCGGGATGTCGCCCTTCATCGCCTCCAGCTCGCCGAGCGGGATCGCGACCGGGCAGAAGATCACCCCGGTGATGCCGCGTGTGCGGTAGCCGTGGGCGATGGTGCGCTCGCGCGCGAGGTCGCCGGTGGTCTCGTCGATGAACAGCGTGATGCCGCGCTCGTGCGCCTGGACCATGAGGACGTGCGCCAGCTCGGCGAAGTACGGCGACTGGATGTCCGGCACGGCGAGGGCGAGCGCGCCGTCGCGCCCGGCCCTGAGCTGGCGTCCGGCCAGCGACGGGCGGTAGCCGAGCTGCGCGATGGCCGCCTGGACGCGGGCGCGCTTGTCGGCGGTCACGTACGGGCGGTCGTGCAGCACGTTGGACACCGTGCTCGCGGAGACGCCCGCCACCCGCGCAACGTCCTTGACCGTTGGAGGGCGACGCGGTCCGGGTTCGGCGCGCGCGTCATCTGTCACGGGTCCAGCGTATGAGCCGCGGTCGCCGGTGCTTGACGGACCGGCGGCCCGAGGTGCAGTGTGTCGTCCGTCTTGCAACGTTACAAGACGGCGTCGGCGACTCTGGGAGATGACGATGGGCGACGGCGAGCGGCCACCGCGGACCGGTTCGATGCGCAGGGCGGACTTCCTCAAGACGGCGGGGGCGGTCGGCCTGGCCGGCCTGGTCGTCCCGGCGGCGGCGCGCGGCGCGGCGGCGTCGGCCGTACCGGGCGCCGCGGCCGCCGGGCAACCGGCCGAGACCGGATGGACGCCGCGTACGCCGCCGCTGACCACCCCGTGGACCGGCGACGTGACCGCGCACACCGCGCACCCGGAGTACCCGCGGCCGCAGATGACCCGCCCGCGCTGGGCCAACCTGAACGGCGTGTGGCAGTTCGCCGCCGCGGCCGCGGGCGACGCTCCCCCGGTGGGCCGCGACCTGGACGAGCGGATCCTCGTGCCGTTCCCCGTCGAGTCGGCGCTGTCCGGCGTCATGCGGCACGAGACGCACATGTTCTACCGCAGGCGCTTCGCCGTGCCGCGCGACTGGCGGATCGGCCGGTCCCACCGGCTGCTGCTGCACCTGGACGCCGTGGACTACGCGGCCACCGTGTGGGTCAACGGCACCCGCGTCGGCGCCCACCAGGGTGGCTACGACCGGTTCTCCGTCGACGTCACCGACGCCCTCACCGCGTCCGGCGAGCAGGAGCTGGTCGTCGGCGTGGCCGACCCCGCCGAGGACGGTGTGCAGCCGCTCGGCAAGCAGCGCGCCGCCGCGTTCGGAACGCACGACCAGGTGCTCTACTACACGCCGGCGTCCGGCATCTGGCAGACGGTGTGGATGGAGCCGGTGCCGGCCGCGCACATCCGGCGCCTCGACCTCACGCCGGACCTCGCCGGCCGCGCGCTGCGCGTGACCGCCGTCGCCGACGCGCCGGGCGTCACCGTACGGGCGACGGCGCGGATCGGCGGCCGGAGCGTCGGCTCGGCCACCGGCCCGGCCAACCGCGAGCTGCGCCTGCCCATCAGCGACATCCGCCCGTGGACGCCGGACGACCCGTTCCTCTACGACCTGGACGTGGAGATCACCGGCGGCGACCGCGTGCGCGGCTACTTCGGCATGCGCTCGGTCGCCGTGCGGAAGGTCGGCGGCGTGCCGCACATCCTGCTCAACGGCCGGCTCGCCTTCCAGCTCAGCACGCTGCAGCAGGGCTTCTGGCCGGACGGCATCTACACCCCGGCGACCGACGACGCGGCGATCTTCGACATCGCGCAGAACAAGGCGCTGGGCTTCACCACCATCCGCAAGCACGTCAAGGTCGAGTCCGACCGCTGGTACTACCACGCCGACCGGCTCGGCCAGCTCGTCTGGCAGGACATGCCGTCCACGGCCACCGGCACCCAGCCGCCGAACGTCACCACCCCGAAGGACCCGCCGGCGGCCGGGAAGCGGGAGTTCGAGGCCGAGCTGCGCCGCATCGTCGACCAGCACCGCGGCCACCCGTCGATCGTGATGTGGATCCCGTTCAACGAGGGCTGGGGCGAGTACGACATCGCGCGGATCGCCGGCCTGGTCAAGGGCTGGGACCCGAGCCGGGTCGTGAACGAGATGAGCGGCGCGGACACCGCGGACCTCGACGCGGGCGGCGGCGACGTGCTCGACTACCACAACATCGGCTTCTCGCCCCCCGCGCCCGTGCCGTCCACCGCGGACGGCCGCGCGGCGGTGATCGGCGAGTTCGGCGCGTACGGCCTGACGGTCGACGGCCACGTGTGGGACCCGGGGCACACGACGTCGCCGGCGATGGTGCCCGACGCCGCGACGCTCAACGACCGGTACGTCGCGATCATGAAGGAGATCGCCGGCTACGCACGCGACCAGGGGCTGAGCGCGGCCAACTACAACCTGTTCGAGGACGTCGAGCACCAGGTCAACGGCCTGTTCACGTACGACCGCCGGGTCTGCAAGGTCGACGCGGACCGGGTGCGCGCCGCCAACCGCGCCGTCATCGAGGGGGCCCGCCCGTGAGCGGCCGTCCGAACATCCTGTGGATCTGCACCGACCAGCAGCGCCGGGACACCCTCGGGTGCTACGGCAACACGTTCACCACCACGCCGAACATCGACGGGCTGGCCGCGGACGGGGTCGTGTTCGACCACGCGTACGCCCAGAGCCCGGTGTGCACGCCGTCGCGGGCGAGCTTCCTGACCGGCCGCTACCCGCGCACGACCGGGTGCCGGCAGAACGGCCAGTCGATCTCCGCCTCCGAGGTGCTGGTCACCCGGCTGCTGTCGGACGCCGGATACGTCGGCGGCCTGTCCGGCAAGCTGCACCTCTCGGTGTGCCACCCGTCGGCGTCGCCGGGCACCGAGCGGCGCATCGGCGACGGCTACGACGAGTTCCACTGGTCGCACCACCCCGACCCGGACTGGCCCACCAACGAGTACATCCACTGGCTGGCCGAACGCGGCGTGACGTACGGCCGCACCCCGGTCGGCGGTTCCCGGTACGTCGAGACCGGCATGGCCGAGGAGGACCACCAGACGACCTGGTGCGCGCGGAAGGCGATCGAGTTCATCGAGTCCGGCGCCGGGTTCGACGACCCGTGGATGTTCTCCGTCAACATCTTCGACCCGCACCACCCGTTCGACCCGCCGCCGGAGTACCTCCAGCCGTACCTGGACCGGCTGGAGGACATCCCGCTGCCGAACTACGCCGAGCGCGAGCTGGACGACAAGCCGGTCTTCCAGCGCGTCGACCACACGGGCGCGTACGGCGGCGAGGCCGGATACCCGTTCACCGAGATGACCGACCACGACCACCGGATGCTGCGCGCCGCGTACTGGGCGATGTGCGACCTCATCGACGTCCAGGTCGGCCGGATGCTCGCCGCGCTCGAACGCACCGGGCAGCGGGAGAACACCATCGTGGTGTTCCAGACCGACCACGGCGAGATGCTCGGCGACCACGGCATCTACCTCAAGGGCCCGTACTTCTACGACCCGGCCGTCCGCGTGCCGCTGATCGTGTCGTGGCCGGGCGTCATCGAGGCCGGGCGGCGCAGCACGGCGCTGGTCGAGTACACCGACCTGGCGCCCACCCTGCTGGACGCCGCCGGGCTGCCCCGCCACCCGGGGATGCAGGGCCGCTCGCTGTGGCCGATGCTCACCGGCTCGGCCGGTCTGGACCACCACCGCGACGACGTGTACAGCGAGTACTACAACGCGATGCCCTGGCACCGCGACCCGGCGCCGCAGACGACCATGCTGCGCACCGCGGACCACAAGCTGGTCGTGACGCACGGGCTGGACACCGGCGAGCTCTACGACCTGCGCGAGGATCCGCTCGAACGCCGCAACCGCTGGGCCGATCCGGACGCGCTGGCGGTCAAGGGCGACCTGCTGCGGCGGCTGTGCGACCGGATGGCCTGGACGGTCGACCCGCTCCCCGCACGGCAGGCGAACTTCTGATGGCCGCGGCCACTCCCAAGAGGGAGACCAGGACCATCGGCGCGGGCAGCTACGTGCTCGGCGCCCTCGGCGGCGGCATCCGCGGCTACGAGCTCGGCATCGTCGCGGGGGCGCTGCTGTACGCGGGCCCCGCGCTCGGCCTCGACGCGGCGCTGACCGGCTGGGTCGTCAGCTCGGCGCTGCTCGGATCGCTGCTGGGCGCGCTGGCCGCCGGCCCCGCGTCGGACCGGTACGGGCGGCGGTGGCTGCTCGCGGCCGGCGGCGCCCTGTACACCGTCGGCATCCTGGCGGCGGCCTTCGCGCCGAACGCCGGGATCCTGATCGCCTCCCGCGTCGTGCTCGGGCTCGCGGTGGGCATCGCGACGGCGATGATCCCGGTCTACATCGCCGAGATCGCCCCGGCCCGTACGCGCGGCGCCTCGGCGTCGCTGTTCCAGCTCATGATCACCGTGGGCGTGCTGCTGGCGAGCGTCGTCAGCCTCGCGCTCAGCGCGTCCGGGTCCTGGCGCTGGATGTTCGCCATCGGCGTGTTCCCCGCCCTGGTCATGCTGGCCGGCGCGTTCCTCCTCCCGGAGAGCCCGCGCTGGCTGGTCCGCCAGGGACGCGAGGACGACGCGCGCCGGGTGCTCGCGCGCAGCCGCGACCCGGAGAGCCTGGACGCCGAGATCGCGCAGATCAAGGACGTGACCCGGCAGGCCGAGCAGCGGGTGCGCCTCGGCGCGGTGCTGGCCAGCCCGGTGCTGCGCCGGCTGCTGCTGACCGCCTCGGTCCTCGGCATCCTGCAGCAGTTCATCGGCATCAACGCGGTCACGTACTACGCGCCGAGCGTGCTCAAGAGCATCGGCTACAGCAGCTCGGCGGCGATCCTGGCCAACGTCGGCTTCTCCGCGCTCGGCCTGCTGTCCACCGCCGTGATGGTCTTCTTCGTCATCGACCGGATGGGCCGGAAGATGCCGCTGATGTTCGGCGCGCTCGGCATGGCGCTGAGCATGGCCGTCCTCGGCACCGTGTTCGCCACGGCGGGCGGCGCGCACGGCGCGGGCGGCTGGATCGCGATCGTCTGCCTGGCGTTCTTCCAGGTGATGTTCGGCCTGAGCTGGGGCGGCATCGTGTGGACGGTCCTCGGCGAGATGTTCCCCCTCCGCGTGCGCGGCACGGCGATGGGCGTGGCCACGTTCGTGACCGAGGCGGCGAGCGTCCTGGTCAGCCAGGTCTTCCCGGCGCTGCTGAAGGTCGGCCCCGCGACGCTGTTCTTCACGTTCGCGGTGATGGGCGTCCTCGGCTTCCTCTGGGCCACGTTCATGGTCCCGGAGACCAAGAACCGCACCCTGGAGTCCATCGAGTCCAGCCTGGCCCCCGGGGCGTGACCGGCGCCCCCGCCGTCAGACGGATCTCGGTGCGGGGTTGCGCCGCTCGACGACGTTGGTCATGCGCTCGCGGATCGGGCCGAGCCAGGCCTCGTCGTCGTGCGGCAGGACGTAGAACAGGCCGTCCCTGATCGCGTCCACGACCTTCTCCGCCACCACCGACGGCGCCATCCCCGACTCGACGACGCGCGCCAGGCCGCGCTGCCGCTCCTCGTCCATCGGGTCCGGCCCGCGGTCGGCCCGCAGTTCGGCGGGGCGGTTGCGCTCGGAGTCGGCGATCCCGGTGTTGACCCACCCCGGGCACAGGACCGAGACGCCGACCCCGGGCGCGGACGCGCGCAGCGCCAGGTACAGGCCCTCCGACAGGGACACGACCCCGGCCTTCGAGACGCCGTACGGCCCGCCGCCGCCGGTGAGCAGCCCCGCCATCGACGCCGTGTTCACGATGTGGCCCTCGCCCTGGGCGACGAGCCGGGGGACGAACGCCCGTACGCCGTGGATCACGCCCCAGAGGTTCACCCCCAGGGTCCACTCCCAGTCCTGGAGGGGACGCTCCCAGGCCGGCCCGCCCACGCCGCCGGACACCCCGGCGTTGTTGCACACGACGTGGACCGCGCCGAAGCGGGCCACCGACCGCTCGGCCAGCGCCTCCACCTGCGCGGCGTCGCGGACATCGGTCAGGACGCCGAGGACGTCGGCCCCCGAGCCCCGCAGCCGGGCCGCCGCCTCCGCCAGCGCGCCGGCCTCGACATCGCCGATCACGACCTTCATCCCCTCGGCGGCGAACCGCTCCGCGAGGGCGAACCCGATGCCGCTCGCCGCCCCGGTGACCACCGCGACCTTGCCGTCAAGATCCTTCATCCTCGTCCTCCCGGTCGGCGCGGGTCAGCGGAGTGCCTGGATGGCCGCGAGATTGCGCTCGGTGTAGTCGTCCGTACGGAGGATGGCGTCGTCGTAGCCCTGGTCGGCGAGCCATTTCAGGCGGTCGCGCGCCTGGCGGGGCGAGCAGCGCAGGTCGAACGGCGCGGCCGGGCCGGCCGGCGCGTCGGGGCCGTCCAGGTCGACGATGATGTTCGTGACCAGCGCCCGGCGCCCGCCCGCCGCGCGGTAGCGGGCGACGCCCTCGGGGAGGCGGCCGCCCTTCGCGGCCGAGGCGATCCAGCCGTCGAACTCGGCCGCCGCGCGGGCGATGAGGTCGCCGCGCGCCCACGTGCCGATCAGGATGCGCGGCCCGCCCAGGGTGTCCGGCCACGGTGTGAGCGCCACGCCGTCGATTTCCTCGCCGGCCAGCAGGCGCGGGATGACGTCGAGCGCGGTGTCGAAGCGCGTACGGCGTTCGGCGAAGTCGACCCCGCAGGCGCGGAAGTCCGCCTCGGTCGAGCCGGCGCCGACGCCGACCGACAGCCGGGACCCGCAGACCAGGTGCGCGGTCATCACCCGGGCGGCCAGCTCCGCCGGGGGGCGCAGGCCGAGCTGGAGCACGGACGTGCCCAGCTCGATGGACCGAGTCACCGAACCGGCCACCGCCAGCGCGATCAGCGGATCGGGCAGCGGGAACCCGCGGTTGATCGCGTCGAACACCCAGGCGCCGTCGAACCCGGCCTCCTCGATGCGCCGCGCGCTCAGCGCCAGGTCGCCGCCGAAGGGCAGGGTCATCCCGACTCGCATCGCTTCCTCCCGCGCAGCCGCGCCGCGGCGGGCCCGCGCCCACCGGCCACGCACAGATTACGGCCCGCCCCGTTCCGGGGCCGCCGCGGCATGGCGTACGGGCGGGCGAACCGGCATGATCGGGGCGCCGGATCGACACGTGCCGTAGCGCGGGCGCTGCGGTCGGTTGGAGGTTCAGATGGCCGACGGTGTTGAAGAGGTCCCGGGTACGGCCGAGGCGCCGCGACCCCGCCGGTGGCGGAACCCGCTGCGGTGGCCGATCGGCCTCCAGGTGCTGGTGGCGCTGGTCGCGGGCGTCCTGGTCGGCTGGCTCGCCCCCGGGTTCGGCTCCCATCTGAAGCTGGTGGGCGACCTGTTCGTGCACGCCATCGAGATGGTGATCGTCCCGCTGCTGTTCCCGCTGGTCGTCCTCGGCATCACCCGCATCGGGTCGGCCAAGCGGCTCGGCCGGGTCGCGCTGAAGACGATCCTGTACTTCGAGATCGTCACCACGATCGTGCTGGTGATCGGCCTCGTCCTGGGCAACGTGACCAACGTGGGCGCGGGCGCCCGGCTCGGCGGCGCGGACTCCGGCGCGGCCGCGGGAATCGGCCACCACGTCGACTTCACCCAGCTCGTGCTGTCCATCGTGCCGGAGAACATCGTCGACGCGCTGGGCAAGGGCAACCTGCTGGCCATCGTGTTCTTCTCGGTGTTCTTCGGGCTGGCCATCGTGGCCATCGGCGACGCCGCCGAACCCGTCACGCGAGTGCTCGACGCGCTCAGCAAGATCATGTTCCGGGTCGTCGGCTACGTCATCGCGTTCGCGCCGATCGGCGTGTTCGGCTTCATCGCGTACGACACCGCGACGTACGGCCTGTCCAGCCTGCGCGCGCTGCTGGAGTTCGTGCTGATCGCGTACCTCGGCTTCGCGATCGTCCTCGGCGTGCTGTCCCCGATCGTCGCGGCGGTCTTCCGCGTCGGCTACGTGGCGCTGATCCGCGTCACGAAGGACCTGATCGGGCTGGCGTTCCTGACCCGGAGCACCGAGGTCGTGCTGGCCCCGCTGCTGCAGCGGCTGGAACGGCACGGCGTGGACCGCTCCATCCCCGCGTTCACGCTGCCGCTCGGCTACTCCTTCAACGCCGACGGCGCCACCCTGTACGAGGCGCTCGGCGTGCTGTTCATCGCCCACGCGTACGGGCACCACCTCGGCATCGGCCAGCAGATCGCCGCGCTCGGCCTGCTCATCGTGCTCACCAAGGGCATCGCGGGCGTCCCGTCCGCGGCCATCGTCGTGCTGTTCGCCGCCGCCAGCTCGCTCGGGCTGCCCGCCGCGGGGGTGACGCTCCTGCTCGGGGTGGACTTCATCGTCGACATGGCCCGCAGCGCCACCAACATCGTCGGCAACTCCCTGGCCACCGTCGTGATCGCCAAGTCCGAAGGGCTGTTCCACCCCGCCGGACGGGCCGAGGAGGCGGAGACCGGCTAGGAGTCGAACACCGGCACGGATTCGAGCAGGAAGGAGACGTCCGCGCCCGCGGCGATCTCGCGGGGCGCGGCACCGCGCCGGAACAGCCGCGCGTCCAGCGGGCCGCCCAGCCGGGCGGAGCCGTCCGCGACCCGCAGCCAGGTGCCCTCGCGCAAGCCGAGCACGGGCACGTCGTTGCACTCCAGGAACTCGGTCAGCCGCTGCTCCCGCGTCTCCCCCATGTGCGTGCCGCCGGGCACCGGGTCGACGTAGTGCGGGTTGAGCTGGAACGGCACCAGGTCGAGCGCGGCGAAGCTCGGCGGCGCGACGATCGGCATGTCGTTGGTGGTGCGGATCGTCGGGCCGGCCATGTTCGTGCCGGCGCTCGCGCCCATGTACGGCAGGCCGCCGCGCACCGCCGTGCGCAGCGCGTCGCGCAGGCCCGTCGCGTACAGGTCGCGCAGCAGCCGGAAGGTGTTGCCGCCGCCCACGAACACCGCGTCGGCGCCGCGCAGCGCCGCCACCGGGTCGCCGCCGGCGTGCACGCCGCGCACGGTGATCCCGGCGGGCGCCAGCGCCGTGCGCACGACCTCGGTGTAGCCGTCGTGGTCGGCCAGGGCGTACGGCACGAACGCCAGCGTGCCGCGCGCGGGCACGAACCCGGTGATCGTCTCCCGCGCGTGCGCCAGGTACGGCGAGCCGTGGTCGGTCGAGTTCGACAGCAGCAGCAGTTCCATTCCGCCCCTCGTGTCGGTCATCGGTGCGTGGGCCCCGGAGCCGCGCCGGTCAGCCGCCGCTCCACCTGCTCGGCGGCGCGGCGCAGCCGGGGAAGCCGGTCAAGCGGCCGGTCGAACGCCTGCTCCGAACCGGCGACGCTGAGGCTGCCGTACGGCTCGCCGCGCAGGAACACCGGCACGCCGAGCGTGGCCACGCCGGAGTCGTACTCGCCCACGGTGAAGGCGTAGCCGCGCTCGCGGACGCGCCGGAAGTCGCGTTCCAGCTCGTCGACGTCGGTGACCGTACGGCTGGTGAACCGGGCCATCGGGCGGTCGCGGAACAGCCGCCGCCGGTCGTCCTCGGGCACGTTCGCGTAGTACGCCTTGCTCGTCGCGCCGGCGTGCGCCGGGTACAGCTCGCCGACCAGCGGGTAGTACCGGATCGGCCCGGCCTCCCCGTCGACCGCGGCGACGCAGCGCATGTGGAAGCTGTCCGGCAGGGCGAGCACGGAGGTGTCACCGGTGGCCGTGCTCAGCTCGGCGAGGATCGGGTCGACGAGCATCCGCAGCGAGCCCGACCGCTCCCACATGCGGCCGAGGTGCAGCGCGGCCGGGCCGATCCGGTACCTGCGGGTGTTCGGGTCGGTGACCAGGAACCCGCGGTGCGCCAGCGTGGCCAGCACCCGCTGCGCGATCGACTTGTCCCAGCCGAACTCCTCGGCCACCTCGGTGACGCCCCAGTCGAGCCGGGACCGGTCGAAGCCGAGCAGCACGAGCAGCGCGCGGTCGGCGGTCTGCAGCAGCCCCGCCGGCGTCGTACGGTCCGCCGCGAATCCGCCGCTCGCCATCGCCCACCTCGGTTGCGAATAACGGGAAAGAGTTGCTAACTACGTTACAACCGTCGCACCTTTGGATCATGCTCAGGCACGTACTCGATGTGATCGACCGGCTCGACGACCCGTCCGCGAACGGCGCGCGCGTCGCCGCCTACCTCGACGACATGGCCGGGCCCGCCGGCGCGGGGGCCGAGGTGACGACGGTGGCCGGCGAGCGCGGGTCCACCGACTTCGTGCGGGTCCGCGTCCCCGGCCGCCGCGGCCGCGCCGCCGGGGGCGACGCGCCGACGCTGGGGATCATCGGCAGGCTCGGCGGCATCGGCGCACGCCCGGACGCCATCGGCTTCACCTCCGACGGCGACGGCGCCGCCACCGCGCTGTCCGCCGCCGCGAAGCTGCTGTCCATGCGGGCGCGCGGCGACGTGCTCGACGGCGACGTCGTCATCGCCACGCACGTCTGCCCGGACGCGCCCACGCTGCCGCACGACCCGGTGCCGTTCATGGGCTCCCCGGTGGACATGGCCACGATGAACGCCCACGAGGTGACCGCCGACATGGACGCCGTGCTGTCCATCGACACCACCAAGGGCAACACGGTCATCAACCACCGCGGCCTGGCGCTGTCGCCCACGGTCAAGCAGGGGTACGTGCTGCGCGTCGCCGACCGGCTCGCCGCGCTGCTCGCCGTCGTCACCGGCGAGCCCGTCGTCACGTACCCGGTCACCACGCAGGACATCACGCCGTACGGCAACGGCGTCTACCACATCAACTCGATCCTGCAGCCCGCCACGGCCACCGACGCCCCGGTCGTCGGCCTGGCGATCACCGCGGCCGCCGCGGTGCCCGGCAGCGCCACCGGCGCCAGCCACGAGACCGACATCGCCGCGGCCGCCCGGTTCGCCGTCGAGGTCGCGAAGGAGTTCGGCGCGGGCGCGCTGGCCTTCCACGACCAGGCCGAGTACGCGGCGCTCGTCGCCCGGTACGGCTCGCTGGCCCACCTGCAGACCCTCGGCACCGCGCCGCCCTCCCCCGGAGAATGACCATGGCCAAGATCGGTAACGACGACTACGCGCTGAGCCGGGTACCCGGGTCCGCCCGGTACGGGTTCGGCTCGATGCTGCTCCAGTGGCTGGCGCAGTCCGGCTCGCTGTCGCAGTTCGTCCTCGGCGCCACGCTCGGCGTCGGCATGCGGTTCTGGGACGCGTTCTGGGCGTTCACGCTGGGCGCGGTGATCCTCGAGGTGGTGATCTTCGCGATCGGCGCGGCCGGGCAGCGCGAGGGCCTCAACACCACCCTGCTGGCCCGCTTCGCCGGGTTCGGCCGCAACGGGACCGCGCTGGTCAGCCTGGTCATCGGCATCAGCCTGGTGGGCTGGTTCGGCGTGCAGAACGGCATCTTCGGCACCAGCATGAGCGCGCTCGCCGGCGGCCCGGCGTGGCTGTGGTGCGTGATCGCGGGCGTCGTGCTCACCGTGATGGTCATGTACGGGTTCCGCATCATGATGTACCTGGCCTGGGTCGCCGTACCGCTGTTCTTCGGGCTCGTCGCGTGGAGCGTGATCACCGAGCTGTCCCGGCACTCCGTCGCCGACCTGGTCAATTCGGCGCCGCACGGCACCGCGATCTCCATCCCCGCGGCCGCCACGATCATCGCGGGCGGCTACATGACCGGGGCGATCGTCGCGCCGGACATGACCCGCTTCAACCGCAGGCCGTGGCACGTGCTGCTGCAGAGCGCGTCGTCGATGATCCTCAGCGAGTACATCGTCGGCATGACCGGCGTGCTGCTCGGCCACGCGGCGGGCAGCGGCGACGTCACGCACATCGTGCTCAGCACGTCCGGGTTCGCCGGGCTGATCATCGTCGTGCTGGCCACCGCGAAGATCAACGACTGGAACCTGTACGGCTCGTCCCTCGGCGTCGTCAACTTCATGCAGACCGTCTTCGGCAAGCGCCTGCACCGCGGCCTGGTCACCGTCGTCATCGGCGTCCTCGGCACGGTCCTGTCCGCCGTCGGGTTCCTCGACCACTTCAAGGACTTCCTGTCCCTGCTCGGCGTCGCCATCCCGCCCGTCGGCGGCATCATCGTGGCCGAGTACTGGATCGCCCGCCGCCAGCGCGGCGTGCTCGACGCCACCCGGAGGCTCGGCACGCTCCCCGACCGCGTGCCGACCTGGATCCCGGCGACGATCGTGGTCTGGATCGCCGCGTTCTGCGTCGGCGAGTTCGTCGACTGGGGCATCCCGGCGCTGAACTCGCTGATCTCCGCGCTGGTCCTGTACGTCGTGCTCGCGTACGCGGGCCTCACGAAGCCCGCCGGAACCGTCGCGCTGGAGACCGCGCCGGCCGAGGCGCAGGTGGCGGAGGGGCAGGCATGACCGCCGCGGACGAGGTCGTCGCGCTGTGCCGGGACCTGATCCGGATCGACACGTCGAACCCGACCGCCACCGAGCGCCCCGCCGCCGAGTACGTCGCGGCCAAGCTCGCTGAGGTGGGCATCGAGCCGACGCTGCTGGAGTCCGCGCCCGGCCGGGCCAGCGTGCTGGCCCGCGTTCCCGGCGCCGACCCGGCGCGCGGCGCGCTGCTCGTCCACGGGCACCTCGACGTCGTGCCCGCCGACCCGGCCGAGTGGACCGTGCACCCGTTCTCCGGCGAGATCCGCGACGGCTACCTGTGGGGCCGCGGCGCCATCGACATGAAGGACACGGTCGCGGTCATGCTCGCCGTCGCCCGGCACCTCGCCCGTACCGGCACCCGGCCGCCGCGCGACATCGTGCTGGCGTTCCTCGCCGACGAGGAGGCCGGCGGCGCGTACGGCAGCCGCTGGCTCGCCGAGCACCACCGCGACCTGTTCGCGGGCGTCACCGAGGCCATCGGCGAGGGCGGCGGCTTCTCCTACCCCCTCGACGCCACGCGGCGGCTCTACCCGATCGAGAACGCGCAGCGCGGCCAGGCGTGGCTGCGGCTGACCGCCCGCGGCCGGGCCGGGCACGGCTCGTCGCCCAACGACGCGAACGCGGTCACCGCGCTGGCCGACACGCTCAGCCGGATCGGCCACCACCGGTTCCCGACCCGGCTCATCGACTCCGTACGCGACCTGCTCGCCGAGGTGGCGCGGCTGCGCGGCACGCCGTTCGACCCGGCCGACGTCGAGGGCGGCCTGGCGCGGATGGGCGACGACGTGCGCGACCTAGTCGAGGTCGTGCTGCGGAACTCGGCCAACCCGACCATGCTGAACGCGGGCTACCAGATCAACGTCATCCCCGGCCAGGCCACCGCCGGGGTGGACGGCCGCTTCCTGCCCGGCCAGCAGGACGCGTTCCTCGCCGAGCTTGACACCCTGCTCGGCCCGTCGGTGACCCGCGAGTTCATCCACCGGGACATCGCGATGGAGACGCCCTTCTCCGGGACGCTGGTCGACGCGATGTGCGCGGCGATCCGCGCGGAGGACCCGGACGGCCACCCCGTCCCGTACTGCAACCCCGGCGGCACCGACGCGAAGGCCTTCTCCCAGTTGGGCATCCGCTGCTTCGGCTTCAAGGGCCTGCGCATGCCGCACGACCTCGACTACGCGCGGCTGTTCCACGGCGTGGACGAGCGGGTGCCGGTCGACGGCCTCACGTTCGGCACCCGGGTGATGCACCGCCTGCTCACCACCTGCTGACGCCCGGTCAGGCCGGGGCCGCCGCGCAGGCCCTGCCGTAGCCGGCCAGGTCGCCGCCGAGGGCCGCGGCGGCGAGGAACCGGTCGGTGACCGCCCGCTGCTCGCCGGGCGCGGGCCGGAACCGCGGGCGGCGCGCCCGTACGTGGCCGCGCGCCCGGTAGGCCATCTGCCGGACCGCGCGCTCGGTACGGCCGACGATGGCCGCGATCTCCGCGTGCGAGAAGCCGAACACGTCGTGCAGCAGGAACACCGCGCGCTCGACCGGCGTCAGCGTCTCCAGCACGACCCGCAGGCCCTCCTCCGCGTCGGCCGATCCCGGTTCGACGGGCGCGGCGGCCGGCCCGTCGTGCGGGCCGTCGCCGGGCTGGACCTCGCGGCGCGCCCGTATCCTGCGGAGCTCGTCGATCGCCTGCCGGGTCACGAGCCGGTACAGGTACGCGCCGGGGTCCGCGACCGAGCCGTGGTCGACCCGGCTCCAGCGCAGCCACGCCTCCTGCAGCACGTCGTCGGTGTCCGCCCGGTTGCGGAGCATCCGGTACGCCGCCGCGGACAGCGCGGCGCGGTGCCGCTCGAACAGTTCGCCCGCCGTGTCCATCGCACCCCTCCCGTACGGCCTCACCGACAAGACGGTTCGACCGGCTCCGGCGTCACGCGTGACGCCGGACGATCCGCGTCCGTCGTACCGGGTGGATACCGATCACCACTGCGAAGGGCACGACATGACAGCGACGCTACCCACCGACCGGAACCGGGCGCTCGTCCGGGAGGCCGTCTCCCGGTTCGGCGCGGGCGACATCACCGGCTTCGCCGACCTGCTCGGCGCGGACTTCGTCTCGCACAACCCCCGCGTCGCGCACGACCCGGCGGCGCGGTCCGGGCGCGAGGCGTTCACGGACTACCTCAGCGGGCCGGGCAGCGCGCACCTGCGGGACGCGACCGTGACGGCCGAGCACCTGCTCGCGGACGGCGACCTGGTCGCCGTGCACACCCACGTGGCCACCCCGCGGGGCGATCTCGCCACCGTCGACCTCTTCCGGGTCGACGGCGGCATGATCGTCGAGCACTGGGACGTCGTCCAGCCGGTCCCCGACGAGGTGCTCCACCCGCACGGCGTGTTCTGACGCCCCGGCCCGGTCAGTCCGAGGACGCGCGCCTGCGGGCGGCGATCAGGCCCGCGCCGGCGAGCAGGGCGATCACGGCGCCCAGGATGCCGAGGAGCGTCCAGCCGAGGCCGGTGAACGGCAGCTTGCCGCCCGCGGTGCCCGGCTTGTGGCCGCCGTGGGTGCCCGGCGTCACGGGGAAGGTGTTCGTGACGTCGACCGTGGCCGTGCCGTCCACGACCGTCGTGCCGTCCTTGCCGCTCCTGCCTCCGGCGGACGTGGTGTAGGTGACGGTGTCGCCGGTGGGCACGTGCGTCTCGGTCACCTCGCAGGTGGCGCCGGCCGGTACGGAGATCGTCCGCGACCCGCCGTCCTTCAGCGTGAAGGAGCGGTCGCCGGCGGCGAGCGCCACGTCGCCCTGCGCGGTGGTGCAGGCGAGCGTGAAGTCGTACGGGCCGGGGCCGCCGTTGACGACGTGCTTGGTGACGACCAGCGACGCGGCCGGGAACGTGTTGGTGGCCGTGATCGTCGCCGGGCCGCCCGCGGCGCCGTCCGCGGTGACCACGACCGGGTCGTCGGCCGAGCCGTGGTCGACGACCGCCGTGCCCGCGCCGCCGGTGTCGACCTCGTCGGCCCAGCAGCGGGTGTTGACCGGCAGCGGCTTGATGACGACGGGCGTGCCCGCGCGCACCTCGTACGTCTTGTGCAGGACGCGGTCGCCGGGCGCGCCGGAGGCGTCCGGCAGCTCGCACGAGACCCGCACGCCGAAGGCGCGGTCCCGGGCGTACGACGCGGCGTCGCCGTCGAGCCTCTTGACCAGTTCGAGCCGGCCGTACGCGAAGTCGTTGGTGATCGTGGCCTTCTGCGCCGCCGTCGTGTCCGAGCCCGGCTTTACGGTGACGTGCACCGGGTCGGCCGCGGTGTGGTCGGCGTGCCCGCCGCGCGCCGAGGTCTCCCAGATGTCGCATTCCGCGCCGGCCGGTATCCCGCCGATGGTGACGGGCTTGTTCTCCGAGACCCGGTAGTCCTTGTCGAGGACGGTCCGCGGCGGGTTGCCCTGCGGGTGGATGGTGCAGGTGACGTGGTACGGGAACGGGACGCGCGCCAGCCCGCCGGCCAGCGGGCCCGGGTGCGCGCCGATCTTCTTGACCAGCTCCAGGCTCCCGTACGCGAGGGCCACGCCCACCTGGATGGGCTCGTTGGGCTGGAGCACGCGCGGCTCCCCGGCCCGGTCGGTGGTCTCGTTGTGCGCGTAGGAGTTCCAGGCGATCGTCGGGTCGCCGTTCCGCGCGACGTCCAGCGGCGTGTCCATCGCGTACGTGACGTTCACGGTGGCGCCGGGCTTCATCGCCGGGTCGAACGCGAGGTCCATGCGGGCGCCGACGGCCTTGTCGCTGTACGCGTCGTCCCAGGTGGTGTCCGGGCACTGCGCGGCGGTGGAGCCCGCGCCGCCCATGTTCAGGTCGTCGGTGCACAGCGGTTCGCTGTTCTCGTACGCCACGTTCATCGTGCCGGGGCCATCGAGCCGCGGCCGGGAGGCCAGCGTGGGGCGCTTGTCCCAGGCCGTGCCGCGCTGCTGGTCCAGGAGGACGCCCTTGTCGCCCTGGACCGGGAAGCGGTCGACGATGCGCATGTGGGTGCCGGCCTCGGTACCGGAGTTCTGGATGCGCATCAGGTAGTGGTACTGGTCGCCCGGGTTGACCAGGGCGATGCACGGGTTGGCGGTGTAGCGGCGCCCGGCGGAGTCGGTGGTCGTCAGGCAGGAGCCGTCGCCGACCGGGACGACCTTGCCCGTACGGGTGTTGTACCAGCCGAGGCCGTCGTTGCCGGACACCCATTTGCGGGCGTTGAACGCCGCGCCGGACTTCGCGGTCAGCGTCGCGTCGTCCACGCAGTAGGTGCCGGCGCCGAAGTCGCCGTCGGTCTGCGACCGGTCCTCGCAGGCCAGGTCCTTGTCCGAGGACGTGCCGCCCATCGTGTTGGTGACGACGTCGCCGGCGTTGATGCCGGCCTCCAGGCGGACGTGGATCTCGATGGTCAGCGTCGCGCCCGGGGCGAACACCCAGGGGTCGCCGCTGCCGTCCTTGGCGAAGTCCCAGCTCAGCCCGGACACGCGGCTGCCGCTGTTGGACGCGTTGAACACCGGCGTGGGCACCGGCGGCGTGCCGTCGGGCACCTGCGTATTGATGATCTTGTACGGTTCGCCGTTGTCGCCCTGGAAGTCGTCGACGAACTCGATGCCCGGCGGCAGGGCGTCCTTGACGAGCAGGTCGTGGATGTTCGCGGTCCCCGTGTTGGTGACCTTCAGGTAGAACGGCGCGTCCTCGCCGGGCGCGAGAACGGTGTCCGGCGTCTTGCTCACCGACATGCGCGGCTCGCCCTTGACCAGGTTGAGGGTGGCGTCGACCGGCGCGATGTCCTTCGGCTTGCCGTCGTCCTGGACCTTCGTGAGGAACTGCCCGCTGACGGTGTCCTCGAGGTGGCTCGGCACCGGCTTGCCGCTGCTGCGCAGCGACTGGCGCGGGCTGACGTCCAGGACCAGGATGCCGGAGCAGCCGGTCGCGGTGCACGGGGTGATCGTGTAGCCGTCGTTGGAGCCGCTGGTCGACGAGTACGTGGCGCGGATGCCGGTCACGTCGGCGGCGTTCACCCCCGACGGCAGGGCGGCGTTGGCCGACGGCGTGCCGTCCACCCAGGCGCCGTTCACGTACGCGTCGATCTGCACGCGGTCGGCGCCGGCGGGCATCTGGTCCGACTTGATGGAGACCAGGTCGACGGCGTCGAAGAAGTCGGCGTCCTGGTCGGTCATCTTCAGGTACTTCGCCGACATGTTGCCGGTGTTGCGCACGGTGAGCGTCGCGTCCGCGTGCTGGCGGGGCAGGCCCGGCACGTACTCGGGCAGCTCCCCGGGGCTGATCGACTTGTTCAGCGACGCGGAGTCCTCGGCGGGTCCGGTCGACATCGACGGGCCGCAGATCGGGTCGCCCGGCGTGAAGTCGCCGCCGGCGTCGAGGGAGTAGCAGTTGGTGAACGTCACGTCGTTGTCCACGCCCTCGCGGCGCTCGGCGACGATGTTGATGGTGAAGCTGCTCTGCGGCGCCATCTCGCCGTCGTATTTGCCGCGCACGCCCGTCGCGCGGTGCAGCAGCGCGGTGTCCGACGCGTCGTAGGCGACCCAGGCGCCCGCGCCGCCGTTCGCGGTCGGGTCCCACAGCTCGATGGCGACCGGCGCGCTGGACGGCGCGACCGACACGGAGTCGATCTGCAGGACGTCCCAGGGGCTGGTGGTGGACGGGGAGCCGTCCGGATTGGCGGGCGGGTCGGTGACGACCGGGTCGATCAGCGGCTTGTTGCCGTTGTTGGTGACCTGGAGGTGCATCGGGATCGGCTGGCCGGGCGGCACGTCGGTCTGGTCGGCGGTCTTGGTGCCGGTGCCCGAGGTGTTCGGCTGCTCGATGGGCAGGTCACGGCAGGCGTCGCCGGACGCGGTGCCGCTGCCGTCCGTACGGCCGGCGTCGCCGGTGAATCCGGCGCAATCGCTGACGCCGGGGCTGCTGCCGTCCGGCAGGTCGTCCTCGGTGACCGCGTCGGTCAGGGTGCCGTGCAGGTCGAGGCCCGCGTCGGCGCCCTCCTTGATCGTCGGGTTGCCGTCCTCGTCGACGCCGGTGTAGGTGACCTCGACCTTGGCGACGGTCGTGCCGTCCTTGGCGACGTCGACGGTCTGGTCCGCGGTGTAGGTCTGGGTCGTGCTGGTGCCGTCCGCGTACGTGACGGTCAGCTTCGCCTCGGTGGCGCCCTCGGGGAGGCGCAGCCGCACCTTGGAGACGTCGAGCTTGGTGAACTCGCTGGCCGCGTCCGGGTCCGGCTCGGTGATCGTGATCGTCTTCACCGGGAACGGCGAGTTGTTGGTCACGTCGACCATGGCGCTGACCGGGGAGTTCTCGCCGAGCACCGCGTGCTCGCCGGTGTCCTGGGAGAAGTCGCCGTTGGTGTCGGGGAAGTACTTCTTGGTGCCGTTCAGCACCAGGATGTCCGGGAGGATGTCGTACGTGTCGCAGGCCTGATCCCCCTTCACCGTGCCCTCGGTGGCCTCGTCGGCGCTCGGGGTGGCGCAGTTGTCGACGGTGACCTTGTCCGTGGGGCGGATCGGCGAGTCGTCCGAGCGCTTGGTGTCGCGCAGCTTCAGGCCGGCCTGCACGGTGCCGCCGGTGGCGTCGTACGGCAGGGGGTCGCCCTTGCTGTTGGTGAAGACGACCTCGAACCCGACCACGTCCGCGGGGTCCACGCCGGCCGGGAGCGGCAGCTCGCCGGGCGCGGTGATGACGGGCCCGGTGTGCGTGGTGCCGTCCGCCGTGGTCACCACGATCCGCGCCTGGTCGGCGCCGTCCGGGAAGCGGGTCACGCTCGCGGAGGTGAAGTCGAAGTACTCGAAGGTCTCCGCGCTGGTGTCGGACACCGAGAGCCGCGTGACGTCGGCGGAGGACGACGACTCGTTCCGCACGCCGAGGGTGATCGTGCTCGCCTCGCCGCTGCCGGCCACCGCGGAGCCGTCGTCCCAGGTCTTGGTGGCCACCGGCTTGACGACCCGCGGGATGGAGATGGTGACGTCGGTGGACGACCGCTTCGAGTCGGCGTTGTCGGCGGCGACCTCGGCGGTGTTGGGGACGACGGTGCCGTCCTTCATCTGCGTGTCGGCCGGCACCCGCATGCCGATCTCCACGGCGCCCGCCTGGCCCGCGCGCAGCCCCGTCTTGCCCGCGGGGTTCTGCAGCGGCTGCTTGTAGACGATCGTCAGCTTCCGCGTCGACTCGTCGTACGTCACGTCGCGGCTGGTGGTGCTCTTCGGCAGGCTCGTCACGTCGAGGCCCGCCGGGAGGGTGTCGGTGACGGTGAAGTTCACGCAGTCCACCGTCAGGCCGGAGCACTGGCCGGTGAGGGTGTAGGTGAAGTCGTCACCCGGCTCCAGCGGCTTGCCGCCCGTGTCGTTGGTCTTGGTGATGCTGACCGAGCTCTGCGGGTCGTCGTCGTGCGCGGCACCGAGCGGCACCGCCGTGGCCGGCGAGCCGACCAGCAGGCTGAGCGCCACCAGGACCCCGATGACCAGGCGCGGGACGGAACGTCGTCGTCCGGGCATGGACCAGCACCTCACCATTCATGCCGGGCCGGCGGAACCCGTGAAGGATCCCGCCGCCTCTGCTGGCCACCACGCCGTCACTCACCGTAATCATGTATCCCGGCATTGACCGCAAGGCGCGCCGAAGCGGCGCGGTCGGTATTTGCGTGCTTGTTTGCGCTGGTGGCGGCCGGGGGTACGCCGGGCTGTGCTTCGCGCGCCGGGGCGCGCGATAGGTGATCGGGGGATCCCATGGGACTGTTCTTTCGGCCGCGGCGACCGCTGCTGCGGCTGGCCGCGGGGGCCGCGACGGCCACCGTCGCCTACAACGCCGGCCGGAACCGCGCCGAGCAGGAGCAACCGCCGCCGGAGTACCGGCCGCCCGCCCCCGCCGGGCCGCCGCCGAACGACCGGCTCGACGAGCTGGTACGGCTGGCCAGGCTGCACGATTCGGGCGCCATCGATGACGCCGAGTTCGCCACCATGAAATCCCGGCTGATCGGAGGCTGATCCGTATGTCCGCTTCGCAGGTCCTGCGACAGGCGCTCGAGGCCACCGCCACCGGTGACACCGACGCCATCCGTTCGCTGTACGCCGACGACCTCGACGGCTGGTCGGCAGGTCAGCGGATCCGCACCCGCGACGAGCTGATCGCCGAGGCGGCGGCGCGCGGCGCGGCCTTCTCCGGCGTACGCCTGCACGCCGATCCGGCGGATCTGGCCGACGGCCGTGTGGCGGCCGAGTGGCGCCTGGAGGCGCGCCACACCGGGGAGCTGCGGCTCGACGACGGGTTCGACGTGCCGCCGACCGGGCGGGCGATCGACCTGCGCGGCGCGCTGTTCGCCGAAGTGCGGGACGGCCGGATCACCGCCTTCCGGCAGTACTGGGACCAGGCGGAGCTGCTGGAACAGCTCGGCCTCCTCGGCAACGACCCGACCGGTGCCGGGGCCGGGGCCGGCTCCGGCGGCCGCGAGGTCCCGGCGTAGCCCGGCGGCGGTCACCGCGCATCGGGCCCCCGCGGGGGCGCTCAGGCGCCGGTCGGCCCCGAGGGGGTCGCGGGTCCCGAGGGTGCCGCCGCGGACGCTCGCTTCGCGGGCGGGCGGCCCAGCAGCTCGATCACGGCGAGGACGGCGAGCAGGATGACCGCGATGAGCAGGACGGCCTTGCCGGTCGGGTGGTCCCAGAACAGGAAGACGAGGGCGGCGACGGCCACCGCGGCGACCTGGAGGACGCGGCGGTTGGCGTGGATCCAGGTGCCGACCGGTCCGGTGGACACGCCGTGCGCCTCGCCCGTACGGCGCAGGGCCCCGATCGCGTTCGCGCACCAGCCGCGTACGGTCACGGCCGCCCTCGACGGGCCGGCGAGGTACGCGCCGGCGGCGACGACCAGACCGAGGACGAACAGCATGCGGATGCCGGTGCGCACGAACCGCACGAGCGTGTCGAACATGACGGTCGCGGCGGTCGCGTCCAGGTGGTGCGCGGCGATCGCGTCGAGGTACATGCCGCGGGCGATCGTGATGCCCGCGCCCAGGACGAGCATCGACGCGGCCACGCCGAGTCCGGCGCCGATCAGCGCGCGCCGGCGGCGGAAGGCGATGACGACGCCAAGGGCGATCAGGACGACGGCGGCCACCGGCAGCACCCAGCGGAGCTTGTTCAGCAGGTCGTAGCCGCGCTGCGCGCCGGTGAGCGCGCCCTTGTCGGTGATCGGGATCGTCGCGTGGACGGCCGGGATCGCGGACGCGGCGCCGAGCCCGGACCCGACCAGTTTCTGCTTGACGGTGGCGACCACCGGCGCCAGGTCGATGCTGACCGTGCCGCCGCTCGCGGAGAGCGCCCGGCCGCCCTCGCCGGACAGCACGGCGGTCACCTGCCGGTGCGCGAGCCGGTTGCCCCTGACCCACAGGTTCGCGAAGGCGTCGCTCCGGACCACCTGCCCGGTCTCCTTGCGGACGAAGTCGTGCACGCCGCTGGTGATCGGGCCCGACAGCCCGCCAAGACGTTTGCCGAGCGCCGGGGGCAGCCCGCGCCGCTCCAGGGCGGCGACCGCCTGGGGCAGCAGGTGCTGGATGTCGAGCTGCCGCATGACCACGTCGGTGGTCCGGTTCGCGACCGCGTTCTGGATCGCCGGGTCGGACGCCAGCGGCGCCATGGTCGCGACGTACCGGTCGGTGTCGGAGATCAGGTTGCTCGTCCACACGGCGACGACCGCCACCGGCATGAGCACGCACCCGAGCGTGATCACGACCGCGGACAGCGCGCCGCGGACGCGATGCCGCGGCCCGGCGGTGGCGGTGGTGCTGGCGGCGGTCGCGGCGCGCAGGCGTTCGAGCTCGGCGCGCTCGTCCGCGTCCAGCGGTTTGCTGTCGGTCATCGCCGTCCCCTGGTCGCCTCGTCGTGTCGTCCCGCGCACACGCGCCGTGACGGGTTAGCCTGCCGATCGTGAAGCGATCCGAAGGCGGTACGGGCACCGCGGTGGGGACCGGGATCGAGCTCGCGCTGGTGGTCTTCATGGCGCTGGCCGCCGTCGGCACGGCGTGGGCGGGGTTCCAGAGCGCGAAGTGGAGCGGCCTCCAGGCGATCGACTACGCGCGGGCCGGCGCCATCAGGACCGAGTCCGCCCGCGCCTCCACCCGGGCCGGGCAGCTCATGAACGTGGACGTCACGACGTTCACGCAATGGGTCACCGCGCTGGGCGACGAGAACCGGGAGGACCCGTCCAAGATCGCGAACGGCCACTACCGCCCCAACCCGCATGTCGCCTCCGGTTTCCTGTTCGACCGCTTCCGTACGGAGTTCAAGCCGGCCATGACCGCCTGGCTGGCGACCAAGCCGCTGCTCAACGCCAAGGCGCCGCGTACGCCGTTCGAGATGCCGCAGTACAAACTGGCGGCGAACCAGCGGGCCACGCGCCTGCTGTCGGACGCCGAGCGGTACGCGGCCTGGGCCGGCCAGGCGAACCAGCGCTCGGACAACTACGTGCTCACCGTGGTCCTCCTCGCGCTCGTCCTGTTCTTCGGCTCGGTCACCCAGCGGATGACCGCCCCGCACAGCCGGACGACGATGTTCGTCCTCACCGCGGTCGCGCTGGTCGGCGCCGTGGTGCTGCTCGCCCTGTATCCCGTCCAACTGTGATCCTCCGGACGCGCCACGCTCAGGGCGTGACGATGGCGAAGTCGCGCTCGACGGGCGCGAGGAGGCCGACGATGCGGGTGAACGCGGCGGGGTCGCCGGCGGTGGTCAGGCCGCCGAGGTCGGCGGTCGCGATGGCCTTCAGGAGCTGCGGCTTGGTCAGGGTGACGGACAGGTCCGCGGTGTCGTCGTGCGGCGTCGTCTGGACGAGGACGCCGTTGGACAGGCCCGTACGGATGCGCCGGCCGAGGTCCGTGAGGTGCCAGTCGATGGCGACCGACGCGTTCCACGCCTTCGGGCCGTCCACGCGGACCGCGATGGAGTCGAAGATCTGGTCCGGCGACAGCGCCATGGACAGCTCCGGGTTGGACATGTTGATGGTCTCCGGCGGTGTGCCGCCGCGGAGCTCGGCCGCGCCGCGCAGGAAGAAGTTGCGCCAGGTGCCGTTCTCCGCGCCGTAGCCGAGCCGCTCGTACGTGTCCGCGAGCAGGTCGCGCGCCGGCTTGTTGGCGGGGTCGGCGAAGACGACGTGGTTGACGACCTCGGCGACCCAGCGGAGGTCGCCCTGGTCGAAGGACGCGCGGGCCTTGTCGAGCACGGCGTCCGCGCCGCCCATGAAGTCGACGTACCGCGCGGCGGACTCGGTGGGCGGGTGCTGCCACAGGTGCGCCGGGTTGCCGTCGAACCAGCCCATGTAGTGCTGGTAGATGGCCTTGACGTTGTGGCTGACCGAGCCGTAGTAGCCGCGCGCGTGCCAGGCACGCTCCAGCGCGGGCGGGAGCTCGATGGCCTCGGCGATCTCGGCGCCCGTGTAGCCCTGGTTGATCATCCGCAGCGTCTGGTCGTGCAGGTACGCGTACAGGTCGCGCTGCTCGCCGAGGAACCGGGTCAGGCGCGCGCGGCCGAACGTGGGCCAGTGGTGGGACGCGAACAGGACGTCCGCCTCGCCGGCGAACAGCTCGATGGCCTCGGTGAGGTAGTGCGCCCAGGTGTGCGGGTTCCGTACGACCGCGCCGCGCAGCGTCAGCAGGTTGTGCAGGTTGTGCGTGGCGTTCTCGGCCATGCACAGGGCGTTCCTGTCGGGGAAGGAGAAGTTCATCTCCGACGGCGCCTCGGTGCCCGGCGTGATCTGGAAGACGATCCGCACCCCGTCGACCGTCTCCTCCTGGCCCGTACGGGTGACGTCCAGCGTCGGCGGGATCAGCGACACCGACCCGGTGGACATGGCCATCCCGAGCCCGCAGCCGATCTGGCCGTCCGCCGCGCGCGGCAGCCCGACGCCGTACATGAACTCGGCGCGCCGCGTCATCGCCGCGCCCGCGTAGACGTTCTCGCTGACCGCGTGCTCGAGGAACCCGGACGGCGCGATGACCGGCACGCCCCTGGCCTCGGCGTCCTCGCGGCTGATGACGCCGCCGACGCCGCCGAAGTGGTCGGCGTGGGAATGCGTGTAGATGACCGCGGTGACCGGCCGGTCGCCGCGGTGCCGCCGGTACAGCGCCAGCGCGGCGGCGGCGACCTCGGTGGAGATCAGCGGGTCGATGACGATCACCCCGCGCTCGCCCTCGACCAGCGACATGTTCGACAGGTCGAGACCGCGCACCTGGTAGATGCCGTCCGTCACCTCGTACAGACCCTGCTTGGCGCACAGCCGCCCCTGCCGCCACAGGCTCGGGTTCGCGGTGTCCGGGCAGTCGCCGCCCAGGAACGCGTACTGGTCGTTGTTCCACACCTCGCGCCCGTCGGCCCCGGTGACGACGCCGGGCTCCAGCGCCCCCACGAACCCGCGATCGGCTTCCTCGAAGTCGGTGCGGTCGTCGAACGACGGCATCGCCATGGTCTCCCCCTCGCCTGGAACTCCCCCGGCGGCGCAGGTCCGCCGATCCTGTCGCGATCGTCCGCCCGACACGCGCGCGGCCGCCTCACCCATCGCAGGTGGCTTTCGTGATCACCCGCGGGAGATGAGGCGGCGCGCGGCGCGGCGGGGGCAGGGTCGGCGCAGAGGCGGGGGGTGGGGGCATGGGCAAGGCGCTCGCGGACGTGCTGCCGTTCGCGTTCGGGCTGCTCGCGGCGCCGTTCCCGATCGTGGCGGTGATCCTGCTGCTGATGGGCGACGTACGGGTGCGTGCGGTGGTCTTCCTCGCCGCGTGGCTGGCGACCGTGTTCGTGATCGTGTTCGTCGTGGCGCTGGCGACCGGCGGGCACCAGTCGGCGGGCGCGGACGGGGCGTCGCCGACGTGGGTGCACTGGGTGCAGATCGTGCTGGGCGTGGTGATGGTGGCGTTCGCGCTGCGCACGCTGCGCAACCGGCTGGCCCGCGATCCGGACGCGCCCGTCGCGCCGCCCGCGTGGCTGACGGCCATCGGCGGCATGGGCACGGGGAAGGTCGCCGGGCTGGCCGTGCTGCTGGCGGCGGTCAACCCGAAGGGCCTGGCCATGCTGCTGGGCGCGGGCGCGGCCGTCGGCGCGTACGGGCTCGGCGCGCCCGGGGACGCCGGCGCCGCCCTGGTCTTCGCCGTCATCGGCAGCCTCGGCGTGCTCGTGCCGGTCGGCACGGTCCTGGTGCTCGGCGCGCGTACGCGGCCGGCCCTGGACCGCGCGCACACCTGGCTGGTCGCGCACAACGACACCGTGACCGTCACCGTGCTGTTCACCTTCGGCGCGGTCTTCGCCTCCAAGGGGATCCATGGGCTACTCACCTGACCCCGCCGCGCCCGCGCCCGACCCTCACGGGCCCGCGCGCGGCTTCGTGGTGCTGCTCGGCCTCGCCGCCGGGGTGGTCACGCTGGCGGGGCTGCACGCCGTGGCGTCCATCGTCGGGCCGGCGTTCCTCGCGCTCACCCTGGCCATCGCGGTCAGCCCCGTACGCGCCTGGCTGGAGCGGCACCGCATGCCCGCCGTGGTCTGCGTCCTGGCCCCGGTGCTGCTGGTCATCGTGCTGCTGCTGCTCGTGGTCGGCGCCCTCGCGGTATCGGTGGCCCGGCTGGCCACGCTGCTGCCCACGTACGCCGACCGGTTCCACACCCTGGTCGCCACCGCCGGGCGTGACCTGCACAAACTGGGCGTGGACCCGGCCCAGGTGAAGCACGCGCTGCACGCCGTCGACCCGGCCAAGATCGCCGGCGTCATCGGCGGGCTGGTGTCCGGCGTCGCCGGGGTGACGTCGGCCATCGTGCTCATCGTCGTCCTGGTGTTCGCGATGACCGCCGACGCCACCGTGCTCAGCCGCCGCATCTCCGGCATCGCCGCCGGGCGCCCGCACCTCGTACGGTCGCTGCACACGTTCACCCGGCAGACCAGCAAGTACCTGCGCGTCACCACCGTGTTCGGCGTGATCGTCGCCGTGCTCGACACCGGGGCGCTGCTGGTGCTGTCGGTGCCGCTGCCGCTGCTGTGGGGGCTGCTGGCGCTCATCACGAACTACATCCCGAACATCGGGTTCATCATCGGCTTGATCCCGCCCGTGCTGCTGGCCCTGCTCGACTCCGGGCCCGGCACCGCCATCGCCGTGCTGGCCTGCTACATCGTGTTCAACTTCGTCGTGCAGTCGCTCATCCAGCCGAAGTTCATCGGCGAGGCCGCCGGCCTGTCCATCACGCTGACGCTGCTGTCGCTGATCGTCTGGACGTGGGTCCTCGGCCCGATCGGCGCCGTGCTCGCCATCCCGCTGACGTCCTTCGCCCGCGCCCTGCTCCTCGACTCCGACCGCTCCACGCACTGGGCGTCGGAGCTCCTCGGCGCCGCGCCCCGCCGCCCGAAACGCGCCCGTACGGAACCGGACGCGGACCCGCCCGCGGACGCGTGAGGCCGGGGCGGCTATTCGCCGTCGCCGGCGTGGTCCGCGGCGGCCGCGGTGGCCGCGGTGGCTGCGGTGGCCGCGGCGACCGCGTGGTCGACCGTGCGGTAGAGGTGCTGGGGCGTGCCGTCGGCGTCCGTGCGGATGATGTCGCGCACCTGGCCGACGTTCTGCGCCAGGAACAGCCCGGCGCCGGTGCGGGTCAGGTCGCGGCGCAGGTCGGCGAGCATCCGGGCGGCCGTCACGTCGATGAACGGCACCGACTCGGCGTCGAGGACGACCGCCGCCGCGTGCGCGCCCGCGGCCATCCGGCGCACCTCGGCGCGCAGGCGGTCGGCGTTGGCGAAGAACAGCCCGCCCTCGACGCGCAGCACCAGCACGCCCGGCGTCGTCGCGGCGTCCGGTTCCCGTGCGCGGTCGACCCACGTGCCGGCCGCCGTACGGCCGAGGCGCGCGATGTTCGGCCGCGACGCGCGGAACAGCAGCAGCAGGATCGACACCGCGATGCCGATGAACAGCCCGGGGAGGGTGTCGAAGACCAGCACGCCGAGCAGCGCGGCGGCCGCGGCGATGAAGTCGGCGCGCGCGGAGATCCCGTAGATGTCGCCGAGCCGCCGCGTCCACAGCCGCCACAGCCGGACCAGCGACCGTACGTCCACCAGCTCCACGACGGCGGCGATGACGATCGCGGCGAGCGTGGCCTCGGGCAGCTTCTCGAACAGCCCGGTCAGGAACAGCAGCGTGACGACGGTGAGCACGGCGACCGTCAGCCCGGACGCCTGCGACCGCGCCCCGGCGCCGCCGTTGACCGCGGTCTTGGACAGGCTCCCGTTGACCGGCATGCCCGAGCAGAGCCCGGCGCCGATGTTCGCCGCGCCCAGGCCGAGCAGCTCCCGGTTGGCGTCGATGTCGTACCCGGCGCGCGCCGCGTACGTCTTGGCCGCGCCCAGCCCCTCGGCGAACCCCACGAGCGCCACGCCCACCGCGCCGCCGGCCAGCGTCAGGTAGTCGCCGGCGGCGATGTGCGGCAGCCCGAGCGACGGCAGCCCGCCGGAGATGTGCCCGACGATCTCCACGCCCCGTCCGTCGAGCCCGAACGCGAGCACGGCGAGCACGCCGAGCACCACCACGACCAGCGCGGCCGGCACCAGCGGCACGAACCGCTTCAGCGCCAGCACCACCGCCAGCGACACCAGCCCCACGAGCAGCGTCCACCCGTTGGCGTGCCCGAGCCGCGCGACGAACCCGCCGACCTGCACGAAGAAGTTCCCCTCGTGCTTGTGCACCCCGGCCAGCTTCGGCAACTGCCCCGCGATGATCGTCAGCGCCAGCCCGACGATGAACCCCTTCTGCACGGGCTCGGAGATGTACGCGGCCAGGAACCCCATCCGCAGCAGGCCCGCGAGCAGCGCGACCACCCCGGTCACGATCGCCAGCCCCGCGGTCAGCGCCGCGAACCCGCCCCCGTGCCCGGCCACCCCGCCCACGACGGCCGCCGACAGCGCCGCCGTGGCCGCCATCGGCCCCACGATGACCTGCCGGGAACTGCCCAGCAGCGCGTACAGCACCAGCGCCGGCACCGCCGCGTACAGCCCGACCACCGGGTCGACGCCCGCGATCGTCGCGTACGCCAGCCCCTCCGGCACCAGCACCGCCCACACCGTCAGCCCGGCGACGACGTCTCTGCGCAACCAGCTCGGCCGGAACCCGCTCATCGACGGAAACACGACAGCCGACCGCCCTCCCCGCACCGGTGACCCGTTGGCTACACGGTTCCCGGCGCGGGCGGCGTCGGCATCACCCGTCAGGGGCGACCCGGCGCGGGCCGGTCAGGTGAAGTCGAGCGTTCCGTCCTCGAAGTCCGCGGCGGGGAGGATCTCGGTCTCCGTGAGGAAGCCGAGGTCGGTGCCGCGCCACGGGAGGCGGTCGCCCTGGCGCGGGACCCTGTCGATGCTGCGCATCAGGTAGCCGGGGTTGAAGTCGTCCGGGTCGGTCCACGGCCGCAGCGGCATGCCGGCCTCGTCGTCGCGCAGCCTCGGGACGACCGTGGTCGCGCCCGTCTTGTCCATGTGCTCGAACAGGCGGCACACGAGGTCGGTGATGAGGTCGACGCGCAGGGTCCAGCTCGCGCGGAAGTAGCCGAAGATGTACGCGAGGTTGGGGACCCCGGTGAACATGATGCCGTGGTACGTCACCGTGCGCGACCAGTCGACCGGCTCGCCGTCGACGGAGAACGGCAGGTCGCCCATCACGCTGAAATGGAAGCCGGTCGCGGTGACGATGATGTCGGCGTCGATGGTCTCGCCCGAGCTCAGCCGGACCCCGGTCTCGGTGAACGTGTCGATGGTGTCGGTCGCGACGCTCGCCTTGCCCTCGCTGATCGCCGTGAACAGGTCGGCGTCGGGGACCCGGCACACGCGCTGCTTCCACAGCGGGTAGGCCGGCGTGAAGTGCCGGTCGACGTCGAAGCCCTCGGGCAGCGCGGCGCGCACCTGGTCGATGCTCCACAGCCGGATCTCCTCCGGCGCCTTCTCCCGCTGCTCGGTCATCTCGCGCGACCGCTTGAAGATCAGCCGCCGGACGATCTCGTGCGTCCACTCCGGCGGCGTGTCGACCGAGCGCAGCATCTCGGCGACCTCGTTCGTCCGCGGGGTGATGAAGTAGTAGCTGGGCGAGCGCTGGAGCATGGTCACGTGTCCGGCGCCGGTCTCCGCCAGGGCGGGCACCAGGGTCGCCGCCGTGGCGCCCGAACCGATGACCAGCACGCGCTTCCCGGCGTAGTCGAGGTCCTCCGGCCAGGTCAGCGGGTGCACGATCCGTCCGCCGAACCGCTCCGTGCCCGGCCACTCGGGCGTGTACCCCTCGTCCTGGCGGTAGTAGCCCTGGCACATCCACAGGAAGTCGGCCGTGTAGTGGAGCCGCTCGCCGGTGTCCAGGCGCGTCACCTCGACCGCCCAGTGGCCCTCGGCGGAGGACCAGTTCGCGGACGTGACACGGTGCCGGTAGCGGATGAACCGTCCGAGGTCGTTCTCCTCGATCACCTCGTCGAGATAGGAGATGATCTGCTCGGCGGTGGCGAGCTCGTCCTTCACCCAGGGCTTGAAGCTGTACCCGAAGGTGTACATGTCGCTGTCCGACCGGACCCCGGGGTACCGGTTGACCGTCCACGTGCCGCCGAAGGTCTCCCCCGCCTCCAGCACGGTGAAGGTCTTGCCGGGGAAGCGGTGGGACACGTGATAGGCGACCCCGATCCCGGAGATGCCGGCGCCCACGACGAGCACGTCGACGTGCTCCACGTGCCGGCCGCGGTCCGTGGCCTCGCCGGGTGCGGTTTCCTCAACGGTTGTCACGGCTGGAGTTCCTCCCCGTAGCGGACGGCTGAACGGATGGCGTCGGCGAAGGCGTCCCGCGCGCTCGCGCAGGCGGGCGCGACCTCCGGGTAGTACAGGAAGCCGTGGACGAGGCCCGCGCACGGAAGATGGCTGACCGGGACGCCGGCCTCCCGCAGGCGCTCGGCGTAGCGGTCGCCCTCGTCGCACAGCAGGTCGTACTCCGCCGTCGCGATGACGGCCGGCGGCAGCCCGGAGAGGTCCGCGGCGAGCAGCGGCGACACGTCGGGCGCGGCGCGGTCGGCGGGGTCGGGCACGTAGGAGTCGGCGAACCACCGCATGGTCTCCGTCGTCAGCCCGTAGCCCTCGCCGTACTTCTCGTACGTGCGGCCGGGCGCGCCGCCGTACGCGAACGTCAGGTCGGTCGCCGGGTACGCCGCGGCCTGGGCGGCGATGCGCGGGCCGCCCGCGTCGCGCGCCCGCAGCGCGGCGGCCAGCGCCATGTTCCCGCCGGCGCTGTCCCCCGCGACGACCAGCCGCCCGGGGTCGCCGCCCAGCTCGGCGGCGTGCCCGGACAACCAGCGGATGACCGCCCAGTAGTCGTCGATCGCGGCCGGATAGACGTGCTCGGGCGCCAGCCGGTAGTCGACGGCGACCACGACGCCCGGCAGCGCGGCGGCCAGGTGGCGGCACACCTCGTCGTGGGTCTCCAGGTCGCCGATGACCCACCCGCCGGCGTGCGCGAACGCGACCACCGGCAGCGGCGCGTCCCCGCCGTACGCGGGGCGGTAGACGCGGACGGGCACGCCCGACATCCGGTCGTCGCGCACCTCGGCCAGCTTGAGCGGCCGGTAGTCCGGGCCGAGCGCGGCCAAGACCCCGGCGCGGTAGCCGGCGCGCAGCACCTCCGGCACGAGCCGCTCCGCGGGATCGGCCGGGGCCGCGGCGGCATTGCGTTCGAGCATGACCTGCAGCAGCGGGTCTAGCGGCATCGATGCCTTCCTTCGCCGATGCATTTTTCAGAAAGCTATTCTAGAAAATCACTCCCGGCAAGGCCCGTCCGCTACGTGGTCGACGGGTAGCCGTAAGCGACGCCCGCCGTTTACGATCAAGAAGCTCGGCTCACCTGAACCCCCCACACGACGCACCACCGGTCACGGAGGAGCGGCATGGCAGGCGACACCGGCAAGGGCACGGACGAGACGGCGGCGCCCCCGGCGCGGCGGGTCGGCGGCGGGACCATGGGCGTCCTGGCGTTCTCCGCCACCGCCGGGGTGCTCGTCGAGTTCTACGACTTCTTCCTCTACGGCTACGCCGCGGCGACCACGTTCCCGAAGGTGTTCTTCCCCGGCCTCAGCCCCACGCTGGCGCTGGTGTTCTCCTACCTCACGTTCGGCGCGGGGTTCCCGGCACGGGTGCTCGGCTCGTTCATCTTCGGCCACTTCGGCGACCGGATCAGCAGGAAGTACTCGTTCCTGCTGAACATCCTCATCACCGGGCTGGCCACCGTCGCGACCGGCCTGCTCCCCGGCTACGCCTCCATCGGTCTCGCCGCGCCGATCCTCCTCGTACTGCTGCGTATCATCCAGGGCATCGGGCTCGGCGGCGAGTTCGGCGGCGCCTCCTCACTGCTCGCCGAGTTCGGCGCCACCCGCAGGTTCCGCGCCTTCTGGGTCTCGCTGTCCAACCTCGGCATTCCGCTGGGCGCGATGACCGGCAGCGGCGTCCTGCTGATCTTCAGCGGCTCGTTCACCGGCACGGGCTGGCGCATCGCGATGCTGCTCTCGCTCGTCATCGTCATCCCGGCGCTGCTCGCGCGCTACAAACTGGCCGACAGCCCGCTGTTCACCCAGGTCAAGCGGCGCGACCAGCTCGCGCGGATGCCGACCTTCGCGGTGTTCCGCACCCACTGGCGGCCGATCGTCCTGCTCGCCCTGGTCGCGGCGTTCCAGCAGATGGACGGCTATGTCGGCGGCACGTACATCCTGTCGTTCATGGGCTCCGCGGGCATTCCGCTGGCCTCGACCGCGGCCATCATCCTGCTCGCCCGGGTGGGCGACACACTGGGCATCCTCGTCAGCGGGCCGCTGTCGGACCTGCTGAAACGCAAGAGCGTCGCGTACGCCGCCGTGGTGCTGACGACCCTCGTGTCGTACCCGCTGGTGCTGGCCATCCTCGACAAGAACACCGTCCTCACGACCGTGCTCCTGTTCCTGACGATGCTCCTCGGCGTGGGCCTCCTGCACGGCCTCGCGCCGGTCCTCACCTCGGAGGCGTTCCCCACCAGGTTCCGCTACTCCGGCGCGGGGATCTCCTACAACCTGTCGGCCGTCCTCGGCGGGATGATCGCGCCGTCCATCCTCGCCGGCCTGATCGGCGACGCGGTGACCCGCAGGTGGTACTTCATCCCGATCACGTACGCCATGTACGCCGTCGTGGCGATCGTCGCGCTCCTGTTCGTCCGCGAGACCCGCGACGTCAGCCTCGACGACCTGGACCGGTAGCCGCGTCGTCGAGCGCGTCGCGCACGGTCCGCGGCTCGCGCCCGAGCAGGGTGCCGAGCAGCGGGTCGACGCCGGCGAAGAAGCCCTGGGCCGCGGCCTCGTACATGCCGAGGATGAACCGGGACATGGACGCGGACCGGCCGGCGGCGGCACCGGCGGCGATCCACGCGTCCGCGGAGACCACCTCGGGCCGGATCGCGCGCCCGGCGGCCTCGGACGCGATCGGCGCGATCTCCGTGAACGTGGGCGCGGCGTTCGCGGTGAGGGTGACCGGCCCGTCGTAGCCGCCGTCCGAGGCGAGGATGGCCGCGGCCGCCTCGGCCGCGTCCTCGCGCGCGGTCCAGGACACCGGGCCGTCGGCCGGCACGGTGATGCGGCCGGTCTCCCGCCAGGGCCCGAGCAGCCAGGCGAGGCTGTGCGCGTAGTAGCCGTTGCGCAGGGAGGTCCACGGGACGCCGGAGCCGGCGAGCAGCCGCTCGGTGGCCGCGTGGTCGCGTCCCGGGCCGAACGGGGTGTCCGGGGCCGCGCCCTGGTGGCTCGTGTAGAGGATGCGCCCCACCCCGGCGGCGACGGCCGCCTCGATCGCGGTGCGGTGCAGCTCCACCGCGTCGGCGGCGGGGTCGTTGGAGGAGACGAGCAGGAGCTGGTCGGCCCCGGCGAACGCGGCCGGGAGCGAGGCCGGGTCGGCGTAGTCGCCCTGGCGCACCTCGACGCCGCGGTCGGCGAACCGCCGGGCCTTGGCGGTGTCGCGCACCGCGACCGCGATCTCACTTGCCGGGCGGCGTTCGAGCAGGTGGTCGACGGTGGCGCCGTTGAGCGCGCCGGTCGCACCGGTGACGACGATCATGCGATGTCCTCCCGTGGAGTTATCAGCGATACGACAATAATGATAACGCCGATACTCCGACGATAACAGGGAGGCGTTATCGTTGGTACGTGACCGAGACGCCGAGCCGCCGCGCCGACATGCGGGCGCGCATCATCGACGTCGCCGCCCGCCTGCTGCGGGAGCAGGGGCCGGCGGCGGTGACCACCCGCGGGGTCGCCGAGGCGGCGGGCGTCCAGGCCCCGGCGATCTACCGCCTCTTCGGCGACAAGGACGGCCTGCTGGAGGCCGTGGCCGAGCACGTGATGGAGACCTTCGTCTCCACGAAGGCGGCGATCGTCGAGTCGGCGTCGGCGGACGAGGTCGACCCGCTCGCCGACCTGCGCTCCGGGTGGCAGACGCAGGTCGACTTCGGCGTCGCGAACCCGGCCCTCTTCCGTCTGTTCAGCGACCCCGACCGCGTACGGCGCTCGCCCGCGGCGCGGTCGGGCCGGCGCGTCCTGGAGTCACGGGTGCACCGCGTCGCCGAGTCCGGGCGGCTCCGCGTCAGCGAGCGCCGCGCCGTCGACCTCATCCAGGCCGCCGGCATCGGCACGATCCAGACGCTGCTGGCCGCACCCCCCGAGCACCGCGACGCCGACCTGGCCGAGAGCATGTACGAGGCCGTCCTGCGGCAGATCCTCGCCGACCCGCCGGACGCCACGACGAACGGGCCGGCCGCGGCGGCGGTCGCGTTCCGCGCCATGACGCCCCGCCTCGACGCGCTGACCAAGGCCGAACGACGGCTCCTGGCCGATTGGCTCGACCGGGTGATCGCCGGCTCGTGAACCGTCCGCACCCGCAATCCGCCACCCGCCGTGAGGAACCACAGATGATCTCCAGCGCCCAATTCGCAGTCGAGGACGGCCCGGCCGGCGCTCTCCTGCACCCCCAGGACAGCGCGCGCAGCGGCTGGAACGGCGGCACCATGCTGCGCGGCTCCGCGGTCAGCGGCGCGCTCGCCCGCGCGGCCGAGCGCGCCCTCGACGACCCGGCGGGGCTGCGCCCGGCGCGCTGGACCCTGGACCTGTTCCGTCCGGCGGGGTTCCGCGCGTCGGCGGTCTCCGCGACCGTCGTACGGCGCGGACGGCGGCTCGCGCTGGTGGACGTCGAGATGACCCAGGACGGTGTGCCGGTGGCCCGCGCGACGGCCCAGTTCCTCAGCGGCGGATCCCCCGTCCACGGCCGTACGTGGTCGCGGCCGACCACGGTGTGCGTCCCGCCGCCGGAGATCCGGCCGGAGGACACGGAGCGGCGCGTCTACTACAGCGAAGGGGTGGGGTGGACGGGGTCGCCGCAGGCGCACCAGAACGCGGACCGCAAGCGCACCTGGCACTTCCCCGTGCCGGTGGTGCTGGGCGAGCAGCCGACCCCGTTCCAGCAGGCCGCGATGGCCGCCGACTTCGTCAACATGGTGGCGAACTGGGGCGACAACGGCATCGAGTTCATCAACACCGACGTCACGCTGTCCCTGGTCCGGCTGCCCGCGGCGGACGGGGTCGGCCTCGTCGCCGAGCAGCGCGAGGAGCATGACGGCGTCTCCGTGGGGATGGCCGCGGTCGTGGACCGGCGGGGCGTGGTCGGGTTCGCGAGCGTGACGGGGCTGGCCAACGGCCAGGTCGTCGACCCCCGCAGCCAGTGGGAGCCGCTGGAGCCCGGCGCCCTCCCCCGATAGCGGCGGGGTCAGGATCCGGGCGGCGCGTCGAGCCCGGCGAGGATGGCGCGTTCGTGCTCGCCCGCCGCGGGGGCCGCGCCGGGCGGGTCCTGGTGCAGGCCGGGCATGTCGAGCCAGCGTCCGGGCCGGACGCGTACGGCGCCGCCCGCGTCGTCGCGCTCGGTGACGGCGAGCAGGCCGTTGTCGATCAGGTCGCGGTCGGCGGCGAGCTCCTGCGGCTGCCGGGCCCGTACGGCCGGGATGCCCGCCTCGTTCGCGCGGCGCAGGGCCTCGGCGACCGGCAGCGCCGCCAGCGTCCCGGCGATCTCCGCCGGTTCGGCCGCCGCGAACCCGTCCGGCGCGGCGAGCCGGATCCAGCCGTCGGCGCACGCGTGGAGCCGGTCGGCCGGCGCGGGGCCGGGGAAGTCGCGGCCGCCGACGGGCGACGGCGGCGCGCCGGAGAACCGTACGAGGTGCGCGGACTGCAGCAGGCAGGAGGAGGCGCACAGCGAGATCTCGACGCGCTGGCCGGCGCCGAGCCGCGGCCGCGCGTACAGGGCGGCGCAGGCGCCGAGCGCGCCGAGCCCGGCGGCGAGCACGTCGTTGATCGGCACGGTCAGGAACACGGGGCTGTCCGCCTCGTCCGGGCCGCCCTGGGCGCGCATGATGCCGCTCATCGCCTGGACGACCGGGTCGAACCCGGGCCGGTGCCCGAGCGGCCCGCCGTTGCCGAACCCGTTGATCGACACGCTCGTCACCAGCGGGTTGATCGCGGCGAGCGACGCGTGGCCGATGCCGAGCCGGTCGGCCACGCCGGCCCGGTAGTTGTCCACCACCACGTCGGACGCGCGGACCAGCCGGGCGAACACGTCCCTGCCGGGGTCGCCGGCGAGGTCGAGCAGGATGCTGCGGTGGTCGCGGTTGTAGACGGTGAACCCGGATCCGGCGCCGCCGCGGCCGCCGTGCGCGGTGCGGAACTCGTCCCCGTACGGCGGCCGCTCCACCTTGACGACGTCCGCGCCGAGCTCGCCCAGCAGCGTCGCGGCGTACGGCCCGGCGATGATCGTGCCGAGGTTCAGCGCGCGCAGCCCGGCCAGCGGGGGCTCGGCGCCGCCGGCCGTGGCCCAGCCGCCGGGTCCCCGTACGTCCCATCCGGTGTCCAGGTCCTCGATCGGCGTGTGGCGGGTCGCCGCGGGGCCGGTGACCGCGGCCGGCGTCCGCGAGAGCGCGATCAGCGGGCCGGGCATGACGACGTCCTGGCCGGCGTCGTTGCGGCCGTCGAACCGCAGGCCGATGGCGCGGACCTGCTCGTGGTCCAGCCAGTCGGCCGTCTCCCCCACGGCGGCGACCGGCACGTCGGCCTCCTCCAGCGCGGCCAGCCAGTGGTCCCGCGGACGGGTGCGGAAGATCTCCGCCAGCTCGGCGGCGATCCACTCGACGTTGCCGGGCAGCCGTACGGCGGCCGGGTCGCCGCCGACGCGCGGGTCGTCCAGCAGCGGGCCGGCGCCGACGGCGCGGAACCCGCGGTCGATGAAGGCGGCGGTGAACGCGCCGAGGAACAGCCAGCGGCCGTCCGCGCAGCGGTAGCAGCGGTAGTTGGCCAGCGCGCCGCCCGGTCCGCCGGGCCGGTGCTCGTGCGGGTCGTCGCGGCCGGCGGCGAACCCGCCGGGCGAGACGAGCTGCGCGCCGTGCGCGCCGCCGGCGACGACCATCGGGGCCACCCGGCGCCCGGCGTCGCGCCCGGCCAGCGCCGCGACCGCGGCGGCCGCCGCCCAGATCCCCTGCATGTGCAGGGCCAGCGGGAACACGCAGTCGACGGGCACGTCGGCGTACGACGCCTGGCTCCAGGCGTGGCCGAGCGCGGCGAACAGCAGCCCGGCCGACTCGCGCCCGCCCGCCCACGGCGTCGTGCCGAGCAGGTACGGCGGCAGCACCACCCACAGCGCCGGCCGCCCCGGCTCCCGCCCGCGCCCGCGCAGGTCCCCGTACGACATGCCGGGCGCCCGCGTTCCGGCCAGCACCACGTCGGCGCGGCCGACCAGTTCGTCCAGCCGCCGCAGCCCGCCCGGACGAGCCGGGTCCAGTACGGCGGTGCGCTGCCCCCGGTCCCACATGT
>DASXYG010000105.1:0-177970 GCA_036502625.1 Streptosporangiaceae bacterium | reverse complement strand
CGTCAGCTCGCCGCGGTCGACGACCACCGTCTCGACCGCGTCGCCGAACGCCACGCCCGCGGCCTCGAGCGCGCGGCCGAGGTCGTCGGCCACGTCGTCGAAGTAGTCGCCGTACGGGCGCGGGCTGGAGGCGACGAGCGGCTTGCGGACCTGGAGCCCGCCGTAGCCGGAGGTGTCGCCGCTGGTCTTCGCGCCGAACATGCCCGTACGGACGACCGGCTCGGCCAGCCGCTCCTCGCCGGCCCGCGCGGGGAGGTTGTCGGCGGCCTGGGCCTGCTCGATCTCCGCGTCGGTGCCGGTGGTCTCCGCCGGCTTCGGAGCGTCCTTCTTCTCGTCGCTCACGCCGGCTCCCGTACGTCCACGATCGGCAGGGACCGCTTGCGCGCGGCCTCGAGCTCCTCGATCTCCTTCTCGCGGTTCGCGCCGAGCTTGGTGTTGCGCACCTTGTCGTGCAGCTTCAGGATCGCGTCGATCAGCATCTCCGGCCGCGGCGGGCAGCCGGGCAGGTAGATGTCGACGGGCACGACGTGGTCCACGCCCTGCACGATCGCGTAGTTGTTGAACATGCCGCCACTCGACGCGCACACGCCCATGGAGATGACCCACTTCGGCGGCGGCATCTGGTCGTAGACCTGCCGCAGCACCGGCGCCATCTTCTGGCTCACCCGCCCGGCGACGATCATCAGGTCCGCCTGGCGCGGAGTCGCGGAGAACCGCTCCATGCCGAAACGGGAGATGTCGTGCCGCGGGCCGCCGACCGCCATCATCTCGATGGCGCAGCAGGCCAGCCCGAACGTCGCGGGCCACATGGACGTCTTGCGCGCGAGGCCGACGACCTCTTCGAGCGTCGTCAGCAGGAAGCCGCTCGGAACCTTCTCCTCTAGACCCATATCCAGGCTCCTAGTCCCACTCGAGGCCGCCGCGGCGCCAGATGTAGCAGTAGGCGACCAGGACGGTCACGATGAACAGCACCATCTCGACGAGACCGAACAGGCCGAGCTTGTCGAACGAGACCGCCCACGGGTACAGGAAGATGATCTCGATGTCGAAGACGATGAACAGCATCGCCGTCAGGTAGTACTTGATCGGGAAGCGACCCCCGCCGGCGGGCTGCGGTGTCGGCTCGATGCCGCACTCGTAGAACTCCTGCCGGGCCCGGTTGTAGCGCTTCGGACCGATCAGGGCACCCATGGTCATGGAGCCCGCCACGAAGGCCGCGGCCAGCACGAGCGTCACCACGATGGGTACGTAAAGATTCATCGTCCCCCCTTTCTACGAAGCCGGAGCCAGTTTGGTCATCGCGTTGATGACCCGGTCCATCGCGTCACCGCCGCGCGGATCGGTGAGGTTCGCCAGCAGCTTCAGCGTGAACTTCATCAGCAGAGGATGCGGAAGCCCGTGCTTGGTGGCGAACTTCATCAGCCGGGGATCCCCGATCATCTTCACGAAGATCCGGCCGAGCGTGTAGTAACCGCCGTACGTGTCCTTGAGGATCTTCGGATAGGCGTAGAGCGTGCGCTCACGCGCGTATCCGGTCGGCCGGGACAGTGCCTGCACGATGACGTCCGCGGCCAGCTTCCCCGACTCCATGGCGTACGCGATGCCCTCGCCGTTGAACGGGTTCACCATGCCGCCGGCGTCGCCGACCAGCATGAGCCCGCGGGTGTAGTGCGGCTGGCGGTTGAAGCCCATCGGCAGCGCGGCGCCGCGGATCGGCTTCGTCCGGTTCTCCTCGACGTAGCCCCACTCGCCCGGCATGTTCGCCAGCCACCGCTTCAGCAGGTCGCGGTAGTCGATGTTCTGGAACGAGGCCGAGGTGTTGAGCAGGCCGAGGCCCACGTTGGACGTGCCGTCGCCCATGCCGAAGACCCAGCCGTAGCCGGGCAGCAGGCGGTCGTTGCCGTCCGGGCCCTTGTCCCACAGCTCCAGCCAGGACTCCAGGTAGTCGTCGTCGGCGCGCGGGCTGGTGTAGTAGGTGCGCACCGCGACGCCGAGCGGGCGGTCCTCGCGGCGGCGCAGCCCGGCGGCCAGCGAGAGCCGCGAGGAGTTGCCGTCGCAGGCCAGCACGAGCGGCGCGCGGTACTCCTTCTCCCCGTCGGCGGTCTTCGCGATGACGCCGACGACGCGGCCCGTACGGTCGTCGCGGATCGGGCCGGTCACCGGCGTGCGCTCCAGCAGCGTGGCCCCGGCCTTCTGCGCGTTGCGGGCCAGGATCTCGTCGAAGTCGTCGCGCCGGCGCACGGCGCCGTAGTCGGGGTACTCGGCGAGGTCGGGCCAGGGCAGCTCGAGCCGCAGGCCGCCGCCGACGATGCGCAGGCCCTTGTTGCGGAGCCAGCCGTGCTCCTCGTCGACGGGGATGCCCATCGAGACGAGCGACTTGGTGGCGCGGGGCGTCAGGCCGTCGCCGCACACCTTCTCCCGCGGGAACGCGGTCTTCTCCAGCACCAGGACGTCGAGGCCCGACTGGGCGAGGAAATACGCGGTGCTCGAACCTGCGGGACCGGCGCCGACGATGATGACGTCCGCCTCGCGGTCGGGCGTGCCCGTACCGCGCGCGCCGGGGGTCTGGTCGCTCACGAGATGTCCTCGGGATGATTTCGTTCGCTTGTGAAGCCCTTCACAAGCATTCCATCGGTAAAGTCTAGACCTCTCGGACGGTGGCGGGCGACCCGGGCCGCGCAACCGGCCAGGTCGGATGAATGTCCCTCATCAGGCGGCTTTTTCCGCATCTTCGTCCGGTTTCCAGGCGCGGTGAACGGCCGCGATTCCGAAGCTGAGATTGCGCCAGGCGACCCGGGTCCAGCCGGCCCGCTGGATGCGCGCGGCCATGGCCCGCTGGTCCGGCCAGGTCTGGATCGACTCCGAGAGGTAGCCGTACGACTCGGGGTTGCTGCTGAGCAGGCCGGCGATGCGCGGCATGACGTGCACGAGGTACTGCGTGAACGCGCGGTCCACCGGGCGTACGGGAATGTGGCTGAACTCGCAGATCACCATGCGCCCGCCCGGCTTGGCGACGCGGCGCAGCTCGCGCATGCAGGCGTCCGGGTCGACCACGTTGCGGATGCCGAAGGAGATGGTGACGGCGTCGAAGGAGTCGTCGGCGAACGGCAGCCGCATCGCGTCGCCGCCGACGAACGTCACGCCGCCCGCCGACTGGCCGCGGCGGCGCACCCCCACCTCCAGCATGCCGGTGGAGAAGTCGCATGCCACGCACTGTGCGCCGGCCCGCGCGAACGCCGCGGTCGAGGTGCCGGTGCCGGCCGCGAGGTCGAGGACGCGCTCGCCCGCCTTGGCGTCGACCGCGCGGGCCACGATCGTGCGCCACAGCCGGTCCTGACCCATGGACAGCACGTCGTTCATCAGGTCGTAGCGGTCCGCCGTGCTGTCGAACATGGCGGCGACGGCGTCCGGACGACGATCAAGCGAGGCACGGGTCATGCCCCCATTCTGGCCGTCCACCGGACCTGCCGTGACGCCGGGCGCGGAGGCGATCACGATTCGGCGATTCCGTACACCGCGGGACGGGGTCCGGCGTCTAATGCCGCATACAGGTCGGGCGGAGGCGAACTCCGCGTTCCGTTCTCTCGAAGGAGCACCAGATGCGCCGACGCATCGTCGCCGCCGGAGCGGTGTTCGCGACGCTCGCCGCGACCGCGGGCGCGGCCACCGCGATCCCCGCCGGCGCGGGTACGACCCAGACCCGCGTGGTCTCCGCGAACCCGGCCGCGTGGACACCGAACGTCCTCGACGGCGCGGTGAAGGCGATCACGTCGGTCGGCAACAAGATCATCGTGGGCGGCACGTTCACGAAGGTGCGCGCGGCGAGCGGCGGCGCGGTCCTCAGCCGGCCGCACATCTTCGCCTTCGACCAGGGCACCGGCAAGATCGACACGAAGTTCGTCCCGAAGGTCGACGGCACGGTCTACGGCCTGGCCCCCGGTCCCGGCGGCACGGTCTACGCCGGCGGCGCCTTCCACAACGTCAACGGCTCGGCCACGCGCGGCCTGACCCGGCTGTACCTCGCCAACGGCTACCGCAACGGCAACTTCATGAAGACGACGACCGGCAACGGCACCGTCCACAGCATCGTCGCCGGCAAGGACCACCTCTACGTCGGCGGCTCGTTCACGTCCATCAAGGGCGTGAAGCGCGCCGGCCTCGCGCGCGTCAGCAAGTACTACGGCGTGGTCGACACGAAGTTCAACGTGCCGATCTCCACACCGCGTGCCGGCGAGCTGAAGGTGCAGAAGATGGCGCTCAGCCCCAAGGGCGACCGCCTCGTCATCGACGGCACGTTCCTGAAGGTCGCGGGCCACAGCCGCCCGCAGGTCGCGGTGATCTACACGACCACCGCCCACCCGGGCCTGGCGTCCTGGTCGACCACCCGCTTCTCGCCCCGGTGCAGCACCGCGGTCGACACCTACACGTACGGCATCGACTTCTCGCCGGGCGGCAAGTACTTCGCCATCACGACGAGCGGCGCGAAGTACAACGGCACGCTCTGCGACTCGGTGTCGCTCTGGAACACCTACGGCGGCGGGAGCACCACGCCGAAGTGGGTCAACTCCACCGGCGGCGACTCGCTGTACTCCGTCGTGGTGACCGGCGCGGCCGTGTACGTCGGCGGCCACAACCGCTGGCTGGACAACCCCGACGGCCGCGACTCCGCGGGCCCCGGCGCGGTCAGCCGCCCGGGCGTCGGCGCGGTGAGCTCGAGCACCGGCAAGGCGCTGTCGTGGAACCCGACCCGCACCCGCGGCCACGGCGCCGAGGCCCTGTACGCCACGTCCAAGGGCGTCTACATCGGCAGCGACACCGACGAGCTGGGCCACGAGTACCACGCCAGGCTCGGCTTCTTCCCCCTGCCGTAACGGCCACGGGTGGTGGCCGCATGCGGCCACCACCCGGCCGTGCGTACTCTGCGTAACCCCCTGCGGCGTCCATCCGATGCGGGCGGCGCGGCGGCGTCCCGGCTGCCGCGCGCCACTCAGGAGGGGGACTCCCACATGCGAACACGACGCTGGTTAGCGGCCGGGGCCACGGCCGCGCTCCTCATCGGCGGCGCCTCGGTCGGCGCGGGCGGCGCGGCGAGCGCCGACACCGCGCAACCGACCGTGGTGTCGGCCAACCCCGTCGACTTCACCCCGAACATCAAGGACGGCACCGTGCGCGGGGTCGCGGTCATCGGCGACAAGGTGATCGTCGGCGGCTCGTTCACGACCGTCATCAAGAAGAACGTCAGCTACACCCGCAGGTCGCTGCTCGCGTTCGACCGTACGACCGGCGCGATCGACCCGGACTTCGTGCCGGACATCGACGGCGAGGTCTACCAACTGGCCCCCGGGCCCGGCCACACGGTCTTCGTCGGCGGCACGTTCACGCACGTCAACGGCGCCGTACAGGGCGGCATCACGCAGCTCTCCACCGACGACGGCTCGCAGGTCGCGTCGTTCGCCGGCGCCCACCTCAACAACGGCACCGTGCGCACCGTGCGCACGAGCGGTCCGTGGGTGTACATCGGCGGCTCGTTCACCAAGGTCAACGGCCAGCCCCGGACGACGATCGCCCGGCTGGCCATCGCCAATGGCGCGCTCGACCCGAACTTCGACTTCACCATGGCGAACCCGACGTCCACGGCGTCCGGGCTGAAGGCCATGAAGCTCGCGGTCAGCCCCGACGGCACGAAGGTCGTCGTCGACGGCACGTTCACCACGGTCAACGGGCAGAGCCGCCCGCGCATCGCGATGCTCGACACGTCCGGAACGGTGGCGGCGCTGGCGAACTGGCGCACCGCCCGCTACCAGCCGAGCTGCCCGGTGGACGTCTACACCCGCGGCATCGACTTCTCCCCCGACGGTTCGTACTTCGTCGTCGTCACCACCGGCGGCCCGACCACCTCGTTCTCCACGCTGTGCGACGGCGCGGCGCGCTGGGAGTCCGGCGCGACCGGCACGGCGCTGAACCCGACGTGGGTGAACTACACCGGCGGCGACTCGCTGTACGAGACGTCGGTGACCGGCGCGGCCGTGTACGTCGGCGGCCACCAGCGGTGGCTGGACAACCCGTACGGCCACGACTCGGCCGGTGCGGGCGCGGTCAGCCGTCCGGGCATCGGCGCCATCGACCCGGTGACCGGCAAGGCGCTGGCCTGGAACCCGACCAAGGACCGCGGGCACGGCGTCGAGGCGCTCGTCGCGACGGCGGACGGCTTGTACATCGGCAGCGACACCGGGAACATCGGCGGCGAATGGCGGGAGCGCATCGCCGAGATGCCGCTGCCCTAGGACGCGGAGGGCCTGGGCGGTGTGCCCGAGCTCTCGGGGGCGTCGTCGTCTTCGGCGGCGGCGCCCTCGTCGAGGCGCTTGCCGAACTCCCGCGACCTGCGGGCCAGGCCGGTGACCGCGCCGGACAGGTTGTCGCGCTGGCGGGAGAGCAGTACGAACGCGACCAGGCCGCTGATCAGCAGCGCGAGCAGCAGCGCGAGCGCGCCGCGTGCGCCCAGGAGGTACAGCACGCCGAAGGTCGCGGCGAACAGGGCCAGCCGCGACAGGGTGTAGATCAGGACGGCACGCATCGCCTCCGAGCGTAACGCCGGGGGCGGCGTGCCGCGTCCTGACCCCCGGTCATCCCGCGTCGCCGAGCAGGCCGGCGTAGCGGCCGGCCGCGATGTTGCCGCCGGACAGCACGGAGACGTACGTACGGCCCGCGGGCAGTTCGTCGCGGCGGTAGAGGTACGCGGCGGTGGCCACCGCGCCGCTCGGCTCGGCGACGAGCCGCGCGCCCGTGGCCAGCTCCCGTACGGCCGCGCGTATCTCGTCCTCGGTGACCGTCACGATGTCGTCGACGTACGCCTGGATGTGCGCGAACGGCAGCGCGCCGACGCGCTCGACGCGCAGGCCGTCGGCCATCGTGCGCGCGGTGTCGGCGGCGTCCCACGCGACCACGCGCCCGGCCCGCAGGGAGTCGCGCGCGTCGGCGGCCAGCGCGGGCTCCACGCCGACGACCTTCACGTGCGGCAGCCGCGCCTTCACCGCCGCGGCGACGCCGGAGATCAGGCCGCCGCCGCTGATCGGCACCAGCACCACGTCGGTGTCCGGCGCGTCGTCGGCGATCTCCAGGCCGAGGGTGCCCTGCCCGGCGATCACGTCCGGGTCGTCGTACGGCGGCACCGGTACGGCGCCGGTGGCGTCGCTGATCTCCTGGCAGGCGGCGAGCCGCGCGGCGGTGGACGGCGCGCACCGCACGACCGTCGCGCCCCACCGCTCGGTGGCCGCCACCTTCATCTCCGGTGCGTTGTCGGGAATGACGATCGTGGCCGCCACACCGAGCACATGCGCGGCGTACGCGACGGCCTGCGCGTGATTACCGCTGGAATGTGCGACAACACCGCGTGCGCGTTCCTCCGTGGAAAGCCCGCTGACCTTCGCGAATGCGCCGCGCTGCTTGAATGCGCCGATCCGCTGGAGATTTTCGGCCTTCACGAGCAGCCGAGTCGCACTTTCGGTTGGCGCGCAATAGTGGACGAGGGGCGTCCGCAGTACGCGGCCGGAGATTCGCTCCGCCGCCGACTCGATCGCTGTCAGGGAAACAAGATCCGCCATGTCGGGCAGCCTACGGTGCGGTCCGAGCGGCCCCCCGAACGCCCCCGCCACCTTGCCCAACGGACGATTTCGGCGCGATGGAACGGTCGAACATCACGAACGCGTCACGTCCACGGATATGGCCGCGGGGATTGCCCGGAAACTCGGGTGAAACACCTCATGCGCGTGCACACTGGACGTAGTCCGTCCGACCTAAGGGCGGGTGATAGGGGGAGAGGACAACGTGGAAAGTAATGGCGAACGTCTGCTGACGCCCGGAGAAGTGGCCACACTGTTCCGGGTCGATCCGAAGACGGTGACCCGCTGGGCGGCGGCCGGCCGCATCAGCAGTATTCGCACGCCCGGAGGCCATCGGCGTTTCCGTGAGTCAGAGGTGCACGCCCTGCTCCGCGGCGAGGCCGATGGCAACGGTGTGGCCGGGGTGAACGGCGGAGGTGTGACGAACGGCGAGCTCGGCCGCTGACCGCCGGGGCGGCCACGCGCGCGGCCCCGCTATTCGGCGCCCCCCCGGCGCGCCTCCTCCTCCGCCTTCCACGCGAGGAACTGCTGGCGCAGCTCCTCGTCGTCATCGCGCCACCGGCGGCGCCTTTCCTCGAGTTCGTCCTCGGTCACCGATTCGCCGAGGAGCCGCTCATAATCCGGGTCGTCCGGGCCGATCTCCTCGTACGCATCGCCAATCACACCGTCATCACTGATCGCGGTGCGTGGCACCCGCAGGCGGCCGTCCGGAAGCCGCATCACGTACATCCCATCCCCCTTAGATGCCGTAGCGGCGATTGAAGAACAGCATCACATTCAACGCCGCCCGGGTGTCGCCTCCCAGCATGTCCACCAGAGCCGGCCGCTGGCGCGAGGCGATCGCCGCGAAAGCGTCGGCGAAGAACTCGCGCCTGCCCAGATCACCGGTCTGCTGATGGAAGTCACTGACCAATCGTGGCGCACATTGCTCATAGACCGCACGGAACTCCGGTGAATCAGAATGCCACTCGCCCGGTTCGCCGTCGATGTCATCGAGTGCGTGCCCGATCTCGTGCAGCATGACGTCGGGCGTGGGCGACGGCTGGTCGCCGACGACGATCTTGCGGTCGCCGTACGCGCCCGCGCAGATGTCCCACGTCGCCTTCCCGGACGGAAGGTCGACGCCGCGCAGGTGCCCCATGTCGTCGAGCTCGGGGACACCGCCCATGCCGACGTAGATGCCGTCGAGCCCGTCGGCCAGCTTCTCCTTGAGGTTTGGCGGCAGCTCGGCGAGGCTGTCCACCGCGCGTACGGCCTCGGGGGTGGGCGGGCCCACCCGGTCGTCCCACTGCCGGACGATGACGTTCTCCAGGCTGCCGCAGTGGCGCCTGCCGTCGCCGCGGTTCGCGGCGTCGGGGGCGTGCGGGCGCATGCGGGGCAGCGCGTCGCCGAGCGCGAAGTCCTTCCAGTCGACCTTGGCGCGCTCCGTACGCTCCGGCGCCGCGCGCGCGTCACGCCCGCGCCCGCCGTCGCGGTTCGCCATGGACGACCGGTCGCGCGGCTGGCCCGTCTGGTCGGCCCAGGCATCGGCGGCGTCGCGGCGGCGGCGCTGGCCGGCGGAGGCCTCGGCGCGCGGCGGCGCGGGGCGTGCCCGTGCGTCGGCGCGCGGCGCGGCCTGCGCGGAACCCGTCGCGGCGGCGTCACCGCCGCGCCGGCCCGGACGGGGTGGTGCGGCGCGCCTGCGGCCGTTCGCCCGGCCGTTCGCCACGGGGGCGTCCGGACCGCCGGGACGCTGGGATTCAGGACCGCCGGAAACGCGCCCGTCATCGGCGGGCTGGTCACGCCGGGACTGCCGCGATACGCGCGGCGGCGAGCCGTACGGAAGCCTGCGACGGCCGGATTCGGCCACCTGGTCGCCGCCGGATTCGGCGGTGCGACCGGTGGCGTCGTCCGTACGCGCGTCCGGGGCGGCACCGCGGCGGTGCTTGCCCCGGCGGCCGACCCGTTCGGGCTGCGAATCGTCGCCAGGCCGAGGCCGGTCGAACAGTCGCATCCCGCACCCCCCTCACGACGACGCAGGGCAACTGGCGGCAAGCGTATGCCGGATACCTTTTCGCGTCACCCCCTGTAGCTTTTTTTCGTCGCAACGTGATCATGTGCGGCCTGACCAGAGACGTGCGCTTGGACGCCCCACCTGGTCGGCGGGCGGTCGCGGACGGCCACGGTGGCGAACCTCACGCCTACGGCATGTTGCGGGGTACCGGACGGCCCTGAATGCGGCCGGCGAGCAGTGGATCACCGGAGCGCTGCCGCCACCGGAGCATCCGCCCGGCCAGGTCGGCGCGGATCGCCGAGCAGCTCGGGTCGTCGGCGAGGTTCACCTGCTCCAGCGGGTCGTCGGCCAGGTCGTACAGCTCCTCCATCGCCCGCGGCCGCAGGTGGTCGTCGCCGTAGCCGTAGCGCATCGGGGACCGCTCGACGTCGGCGGGCAGGACGAGCGCGGGGCGCGGTTCGTAGCCGCGGATGTACTTCCACCGGGCGGTGCGGACGGTGCGCATGGGGTCGTAGACGTCGCCGAACGTGTTCTCGGCGAACACCTCGCGGCGGCGCGGCGCGCGGGTGTCGCCGAGCAGCCAGCGCAGGTGGCTCACGCCGTGCAGCCCCTGCGGGAGGTCGACGCCCAGCCGGTCGATCACCGTGGGGACCAGGTCCACCTGGCTGACCAGCCGGTCCTCGCCGCCGTCGGGGATGGGCCAGCCCGCGGGGAACCGCATGATCATCGCGGTCGCGATGCCCGGGTCGTACAGCGTGCCCTTCGCGCGCGGGAACGGCGCGCCGTGGTCGGTGGTGAAGATGACCCAGGTGGAGCCGGCGAGGCCGAGGGTCTCCAGGCGGTCGAGTACGCGGCCCGTCTCACGGTCGGCGGCGGCCACGAGCGCGGCGAACACCGCGAGGTCGTCGCGGATCCAGGCGTTGTCGGGCAGCTCGCCGGGCACCCGTACGCGGTCGGTGCCGTCCGGCGGGTAGAGGTCGGCGGGCCACGGCCTGCGGGCCTCGGTGAAGCCGACCGACATGAGGAACGGCCGGTCGTCGTCGGCGTTCTCCTCCAGCCAGGCGAGCGCGGCGTCGGCGATCTGGCCGCCGCCGCGGTCCGGGAACGACGGGCCCGCCATGGCCGCGACCTCGTCGAACCCCAGCTTCAGCGGGTCGTCGCTCTCGTCCTGCACCCCGATGAGGACGCTGCGGTAGCCGGCGTCGCGCAGCAGCACCGGCAGCCGGGGCTCGCCGTCGTTCAGCGACCATCCGAGCCTCGCCGGGCCCAGCATGCCGTTGGCATGGGCGTATCTGCCGGTGAACAGGGCGGCGCGCGACGGGGAGCAGAACGAGGCGGTGGCGTACGCGTGGTCGAGCCGGACGCCCTCGGCGGCGAGCCGGTCGATGTTCGGCGTCTCGACGCCGGGTTCGCCGTACGCCCCGAGGCGGCGTCCGACGTCGTGCCAATGGACGATCAGGAGGTTAGGGCGCGTAGTGACCAATTCTCACGCCTCTTCCCCAATCTTCTCCTGCCCTCGGATCACTATCTTCGCCGGACATACCGGAGGTCAACGGCGAACGGATCACGAACGTAACGCGTTTGGCGGCCCGGACCGCCAGGGGCCAGCACCGGCATCGAGCACGCACGGTTAAGCTGGCGGTATGGCCTTGCTCGGCGGAATCCTCACGCTGCTGACCCTCGGCGTGTGGCTGTACGGCCTGTTCGACGTGCTGACCACGCCGGACGACGAGTGCCGGGGCATGCCGAAGCTCTTGTGGATCGTCGTTGTCGCGCTGTTCTTCCTGGTCGGCGCGTTGGCGTGGTTCCTGCTCGGCCGCCCGCGCGCCCGCGTCTCCGGTGGCACGCCGTCCGGGTGGTCCGGCCTCGGCGCGGCCGCACCGCCGCCCCCGGCGCGCCCCCGCGCCGACCCGCCGCGCGGCCCGGACGACGACCCCGACTTCCTCAAGGACCTCGACCGGCGCATGCGCGGCGACGACTAAGACTTCCCCCGGCTTACAGCCCGGCGTAGGAGTGCAGGCCGCTGAACCAGATGTTCACGCCGAACAGGTTGAACATCAGGCAGCCGAAGGCCAGGAGCTGGATCCACGCCGCCTTCTGGCCGCGCCAGCCGGCGGTCGAGCGGGCGTGCAGGTAGCCGGCGTAGACCACCCAGGTGATGAACGACCAGACCTCCTTGGGGTCCCAGCCCCAGTAGCGGCCCCACGCCTGGTCGGCCCACATGGCGCCGGCGACGATCGCGAACGTCCAGATCGGGAAGCCGAAGATGGCGATGCGGTACGACAGCCTGTCGAGCACCGACGCCTCGGGCATCTTCCGCGCGATGCCGCTGAAGCCGATCTCGCCGCCGTCGGCCTTGAGCTTGGCGTACCGCGCGGCCAGGAGGTACATCACGTTGATCGCGCCCGCCACGATGAACGTGCCGGACGCGGTGACCGCCGCGGTGACGTGGATCGAGATCCAGTAATTGGTCTTCAGCGCCGGCATCAGCGCGCCGACCGGGGTGTAGAGCGCGGTAGAGGCCAGGCCGATGCCGAGCACCACCGGGATCAGCACGAACAGGCCCGCGAAGTACGCCTTGAAGCGCCACACGACGACCATGAAGACCGCGACGGCGCCGAACCCGATCGCCAGGATGAACTCGTGCATGTTGCCCCACGGCACGCGCTGCGCGGCGAGCCCGCGGGTGAGGATCGAGAAGAAGTGCACGAGCAGGCCGAGCCCGGTCAGCCCGAGGGCGACCCGCATCGACACGCTCATCCGGCCGGGCTCCTCGGCGGGCGCGGCGGCGGCCGGTTCGTCCGCGGAGCCCGGGTCGTCGGAGCCGGACACGGGCGCGCCCGCGCCGACGAGCGCGGCCTCCTTCGCCGGGTGGACGGCCGCGGCCGCGCGGCGCTTGCCGAACGCGAAGTCGGCGGCGTAGCCGAGGATGGCGAGCGAGTACAGCAGACCCGTGAGCAGCGTCAGGTCATCGCTGAGCTGCGCGAGGCCGGTGGTCGACACGTCGGATCACTCCTTGCCTTGCGACGTGGGGTGCGAGCTGTCCGGCGCGGTCCCCGTGCGCGCGCGCAGTCGCGTGGTCAGTTCCTCGAACTCCGCGGCGAACGTTCCGCCGGCGTCGGTGCGGGTCAGGCCGCCCGTCTCGACGAGCGTACGGCCGTCGGCACCGCGTGTGGCGCGGACCCAGAAGCGGCGCCGCCGGATCAGCAGGCCGAGCAGCAGCCCGATGATCGCCGCGACGGCGGCGCACAGCGCGGGAACGCGGCCCGGGTCGTAGGTGACCGCGACGCTCGCCCAGTGCTTGTAGCCGGTGAACTGCACCTTTCCCGCGTGGCCGGGAAGGGTGTACCACTGCTTGGGCTTGAGCGTATGCGGCGCGCCCTTGATCTTCTGGAGCTTGCCGGTGTTGAGCTGGTAGACGGACTGCGGCGTGCCGTTGTCGAGGCCGAGGTCGCCCTTGAACGACAGCAGCGTCACCGTCGGGTTCAGCGGCCCGGGGTACGCCGACACCAGTCCGGAGCTCGTCTTCACGGTGGTCGGCAGGAACACGCCGAGGAACGCGAGCTGGTCGGGCTCGGCGTCCGGCACCTTCACGACGCCCTCGGACGTCATGGACTTGGCGTCGCTGTTCAGGAACGGCGTGGGGCCGTTCAGCGCGACGTTGCCCTTGCCGTCGACGACCTTGAACGTCGGCGAGTAGCCCTGGCCGATCATGTACACCTTGACGCCGTCCACGTTCAGCGGGTGGTTGACGCTCAGCCGGTGGTGCAGCTTGGGGTCCTCCGGCGCGGCCTGGTAGGTCAGCCCGGCCTCGTACTCCGACGGCTGGCCGCGCTGCGCGCCCGAGTTGATGTACGACACGTGCATGTCGTCGACGTGGAACGAGAACGGCTGCAGCCCGCCGTCGCTGAAACCGCGCCCGGGGTTGAACCGGTCGTACGCGGCCACGGTGTTGGCGAACCCGTCGCCCTCGGTGACCAGGACGTTGCCCTTGTAGCCGAGCGCGCCGCCCGCGCCGACGGCGAGCAGCAGGCCGAGCAGCGCGATGTGGAACAGCAGGTTGCCGGTCTCGCGGAGGTAGCCCTTCTCCGCCGCGACGCTGTCGTCGGCGGTGTCGACCCGGAAGCGTTTGCCGCGCAGGGTCGTGCGCACGCGTTCGAGGACCTCGTCCGGCGGGAGGTCGGTCGTCCATTGGTCGGACTCCGGCAGCCGCGACAGGTTGCGCGGCGCCTTCGGCGGGCGGGCGCGGACGATCTTGAGGTGGTGCCACGAGCGCGGCAGGACGCAGCCCGCGAGGGAGATGAACAGCAGCAGGTAGACGGCCGCGAACCAGGGCGCGCCGAAGACGTCGAACATCGACAGTTTGTCGAGGACCGGCGCGAGCTGCGGGTGCTGCGTGAAGTACTGGTCGACCTTGCCGGGGTCGGGGCCGCGCTGCGGCAGGATCGAGCCCGGCACGCTGGCAAGCGCGAGCAGGAACAGCAGCACCAGGGCCGTGCGCATGGACGTCAGTTGGCGCCAGAACCACCGCGCCCAGCCGAGCGCGCCGAGGCCCGGCGGGCCCCCCGGCGCCTGCGGAAGGGCGTCCAGGTCGGAGCGTTCGGTCACGTCGGTACTCATCAGATCACCGTTTGGAAGCTGGCGGCCCACTGCTGGGTCCATGCGGTCAGGTCCGTCCACAGGCCGGTGACGAGCAGCAGCCCGATCACCACGAGCAGCCCGCCGCCGACCGCCGTCACCGCACGGTAGTGCCTCTTGACGAAGCCGAACGCGCCGAGGGCCCGGCGGTACGCCATCGCGGTGAGCACGAACGGCACCCCGAGGCCGATGCAGTACGCGACGGAGAGCAGCGCGCCGCGGCCCGCGCTGGCCTCGCTGAACGCCAGCGACTGCACGGCGGCGAGCGTCGGGCCGATGCAGGGGGTCCAGCCGAATCCGAACAGCATGCCGAGCAGCGGCGCGCCGACGAGGCCGGCGGCCGGCTTGCGGTGGACGCGCAGATCGCGCTGGAGGCCGGGGATGACGCCCATGAACATCAGGCCGAGCAGGATCGTCACCGCGCCGAGCACCCGGGTGATCACCTCGGAGTGCGCCGCGAGCGCCGCCCCGAACTGGCCGAACGCCACGCCCGTGGTGACGAACACGGCGGTGAACCCGGCGACGAACAGCACGCCGCCGGTGAGCATCCGGCCGCGCTTGTGCGACTCCATGTCGGCGCCCGACAGGCCCGTTACGTACGAGAGGTAGCCCGGCACCAGCGGCAGCACGCACGGCGAGAGGAACGACACGAGCCCCGCCGCCGCCGCGACCGGCACGGCGAGGGCCAGCGAGCCGCCCACGACCGCCGCGCCGGCGGACCCGCCGGCGGCCACGACGCCCATCACGCCCGCCTCATCGCGTCGCGGCCACCGTGGTGATCAGCTTGTCCAGGCCGGAGTAGGTCGCCTGGCCGATGATCCGGCCGCTGACGCGGCCCTTCGCGTCGATCACGATGGTGGACGGGATCGCCTTCGGCGGCACGGTCTCGCGGAAGCCGAGCGCGACCTCGCCGGACTGGTCGTACACGCTCGGGTAGCCGATCTTCTGCCGGCGCTCGAACGCCAGCGCGGCGGTGCGGTCGTCCTTGATGTTGATGCCGAGGAACTGCACGCCGGACTTCTTGTGCTTGTCGTACAGCGCCTGGAGCGTCTGCGCCTCGGCGCGGCACGGCGAGCACCACGACGCCCAGAAGTTGAGCACCACGACACGGCCCTTGTACGCGGCGAGGCTGACCGGCTTGCCCTTGAGGTCGGTGCCGGCGATCTTCGGCGCGGGCTTGCGGTCGGCGCCGCTGAGGACCTGGGTGGAGCCGTCGCCGGCGACGTAGCGGGTGTCGGATCCCTCGGTGCCGTTACCGCCGCCCTGGCCGCCCGCACAGGCGGACAGCGTCACTGCGGCGACGACGCCGACGATGGCAAGGGTGGCGCGGGAGGTACTCAAGGCACGCGCGAACTTCCGTGAGAGGGCAGTACTACGGGATGTCGTAAACCATTATGGGACCGCCGTCAGGCACCGGAGATCTGGGGTCGCCTTCCGGTCCTTCCGGCCGGTTCAGCGTACGTGACCTGCACGAGCCTGTTCTGGTCATAGACGAAACTCGTGACGCTGCCCAGCGCGCACTGCCGGCGGTCGGGGCGGTGGAACAGCGGGTGGTGCTCCGCGGCGCGGCGCGCCACCCAGATCGGGAGCTGGTGGCTGACGCACACCACCTCGTGGCCGCGCGCGGCGTCACGCGCGGCGCCCGCGGCGTACAGCATGCGCTTCGCCACATCGCGGTACGGCTCGCCCCACGACGGGCGGAGCGGGTTGTAGAGGTAGCGCCAGTGGTGCGGGTGGTGCAGCGCGCCGTCGCCGACGCCGAACGTCATGCCCTCGAAGTGGTTGGCCGGCTCGATCAGCCGCCGGTCGGTGGCGACGGGCAGGCCGAGGGTCTCGGCGAGCGGCTCGGAGGTCTCCCGGGCGCGGTCGAGGGGCGAGCTGACGATGCGCACGATGTCGCGCCCGGCGAGGGCGCGGGCGGCGTCCTTGGCCATCAGGCGCCCGTCCTCGGAGAGGTGGAAGCCGGGCAGCCGGCCGTAGAGGACACCGTCGGGGTTGTGGACCTCGCCGTGGCGCAGCAGGTGAACGACCGTGGTGTCGCCGCCGGCGGGGGGTGCCGTGATGCTCTTCCCCGGGGTGGCGGGCTGGGAATTCGTCATCGTTCGTCCAGCGTACCGGCGCTCAGATGTCGAAGGACGCGACGGCGGCGCGGTGGTCGCTGCCGGTGGTGCGTACGGCTTGGGCGCTGACGGGGCGCATGCCGGTGAAGAGGATGTGGTCGGGGCGGGTGACCGGGAAGCGCGCGGGCCAGGTGAAGCCGAAGCCGGATCCGGCCGCGGTCTGGGCCTCGCGGAGCGGGCTCAGGCGGTCGAGCGCGCGGTCGGTGGTGGCGGTGTTGAGGTCGCCGAGGACGAGCGTACGGCGGGCGGTGTCGGCGTGGAGGCGGGCGCGCAGCCGGGCCAGCGTGCGGTCGCGGGCGGCCGACTCGCCGGGGCGGATCGACGCGAGGTGGACCACGTAGACGACGACCTGGCCGTGCGGCGTGGCGATCCGGGCGCGCAGGCCGGGGCGGAAGCCGATGCCGATGTCGACGCGGCTGGACTCGGTGATCGGGTAGCGGCTCCAGAGGCCGACCGTGCCGGAGGACCGGGAGTAGCGGTATCCGGCGGCGGCCAGCACCCCGTCGACCTTCGTACGCGGGTCGTACTCCAGCTCCTGGCCCGCGATCACGCCGGCTCCGGTGGCGGCGAGGCGGCGGGCGGTGCCGGCCGCGTCCGGGTTGCCGGCCCAGAAGTTCTGCGTGGCCACCCGGAGCTCGCCGGGGGCGTCGGGCCGGCGCCGGAGGACCTGCGGCCCGAACAGCCCCGCCCACACGAGCGCGGGGAGCAGCACCGCGACCGCGCCCACCCGGGATCGCAGGAGCAGCGCCACCACGGCCAGCACCGGCACGCCCGCGCCGAGCCAGGGCAGCGCCGTGTCGACGAGCACGCCCGCGTTGCCGGGTACGGCCCGGTGGCCGCCGATGACCAGCGCGAGCAGCACGGCCAGGACCGACAGCACCACATCGCGCACGCGCGGCCGCCATCTCGGCGCGACCGGCGGTCGCGGAGACGGCGGCGACGGCGCGGCGGTCACCACGGCGGCGGTGTCACCTGATGTCACCCCGCTCCGGCCGCGGCGCGTGCCGCGTACGGGAGGGCGTCGGCGATGCGGGACAGGGCCGTGTCGTCGTGGACGGCGGAGAGGAACCAGGCCTCGAAGGCGGACGGGGGGAGGTGGACGCCGTGGTCGAGCATCGCGTGGAAGAACGCGGCGTGGCTTGCCGTGTTCTGCCTGCGGGCGGAGTCGAAGTCGGTGACCTCGGCGTCGGTGAAGAAGACGGTGAAGAGGCTGCCCGCGGTCTGGACGCGGTGGGGGACGCCCTCCGCGGTGAGCGCGTCGCCGACGAGGCGGGTGACGGTGGCGGCGGCCTGGTCGATCCGGGCGTAGACGTCGTCGGTGGCGCCGCGCAAGGTGGCCAGGCCCGCGGCGGTGGCCAGCGGGTTGCCGGACAGCGTGCCCGCTTGGTAGACGGGGCCAAGCGGCGCGAGGCGGTCCATGATGTCGGCCCGGCCGCCGAAGGCGGCGGCGGGCAGCCCGCCGCCCATGACCTTGCCGAACGTCATGAGGTCGGCGGCGACGCCCTCGCGGCCGTACCACCCCGAGCGGGTCACGCGGAAGCCGGTGAGCACCTCGTCGAGGACGAGCAGCGCGCCGTTGCGCTCGCACAGCGCCTTCAGCCCGAGGTTGAACCCCGGCCGCGGCGGCACCACGCCCATGTTCGCCGGGCACGCCTCGGTGATCACGCAGGCGATCTCCTCGCCGCGCTCGGCGAACGCGGCCTCCACGGCGTCGAGGTCGTTGTACGGCAGGACGATGGTGTCGGCGGCGCTGGCCCCGGTGACGCCCGGGGAGTCGGGCAGCGCGAACGTGGCGGCGCCGGAGCCCGCGGCGGCGAGCAGCGCGTCGACGTGGCCGTGGTAGCAGCCGCTGAACTTCAGGACCTTGGGGCGGCCGGTGAACCCGCGGGCCAGCCTGATGGCCGACATCGTCGCCTCGGTGCCGGAGTTGACCAGCCGCACCTTCTCGACCGGCGCGCGGTCGACGATCTCCTCGGCCAGCGCCACCTCGTTCTCGGTGGGCGCGCCGTAGGACGTGCCGCGGGCCGCGGTCTCCTGGACGGACGCCACCACGCGCGGGTCGGCGTGACCGAGCAGCAGCGGGCCCCAGGAGCAGATGAGGTCGACGTACTCGTTCCCGTCGGCGTCGACGAGGTAGGGGCCGTGGCCCGAGGCGATGAAGCGGGGCGTGCCGCCGACCGCGCCATACGCACGGACCGGGCTGTTCACGCCGCCGGGGGTGACCGCCGACGCGCGGTCGAAGAGTTTCGCGGACTGGTCTGACGGGGTCATGCACCCAGTTTGTCAGCGGGTCCCCATGCTCCGGCACCGGGTGATTGTGATCTGTGGAAAACCCCGCCGACCTGGCTCAGTCGATGCAGTCGGCCAGGACGTCCAGGACGCGCAGCGGGTCCGGCAAGGGCCGGCCGGCCGGGTGGCGGATCCACGACGAGCCCTGGCCGTACGGAAGCGTCGACGGCGGCGCGAGTACGTAGCTGTCGCGGCAGTGCCAGCGCAGGCCCGGCGACTCGACGACCGCCTCGGGCAGGCAGTCGAGGTGGCAGGACCAGTACTCGTCCTCGTCGTCGGGCGCGCCCCGGGTGGCCACGAAGAAGAGGTAGCGCTCGCCGAGCGCGGCTACCGGACCGGCCGCGACGGCGCCGCGGTCCATCCGCGCCAGCGCCAGCAGCCCGGCAGGCGCCGGGACGTCGAAGATGTCGAACACCCGCCCCGTGGGCAGCACCACGTTGGCCTCGGGCGCGCGCGTCCACCAGTTCCCGACGGTCATCTCGTCCACGCTCGCCTGCATCTGCCAGGCCGGCGACAGCGGATGCGCGCCGGGGTCGGGACACCCGACGCGGTCGCAGGAACAGGCGCGCGGGCCGTCCGGCGTGGGGTGCGCGGCCATGCAGACGGGCCAGCCGAGCGCGGCGTACTCCAGTGCCGCGTCGCGCATCCGGGTCTGACTTCGCCGGGCGCCTCTCCGTCGAGTCGCCGTTCCGGCCACTGCGATCCCCCCTGCCCCAGTCTCACCCGAGCCGATTTCCCACGACGGTAGCCCGCTCGGAATTCGATGATGACGCCAGGGGGCCACTCTTGGAACGCTATTCCGCAAAAACGTGACCGCGTCGTGGGCCGGATCGCAGATTTACGACGGTCCTTCCCGGTTCATGATTTCAGCAGGATTCCAGTCGCAACCGGTCTACTCGTACACGGTTGGACGGGTGTCGCCCGCACGGGCGGCCCCGGCCGATCTTCGGGTAGGTGAGCTGCGACGCCGGGTTCGTGGGACGGGCGGCGACATGGTCTGGGTAGGACCATCGAGTCGTTTCGAACCCGGCGTCGGGCATCCCCCGGCTCAGCGCGTTCGCGCCCTCACCCGTTCAGCCGGGTGATCATCTGCTCGTTGTAGCGCTCCCCCACGGCCACGCCCGGCGGGAACAGCGCGTCGAGCTCCGCGACCGTCGCGTCGTCGAGCGGGTGCGCCGCCGCGAGGTTGGCGTCCAGGTTCGCCACACGCCGCGTTCCCGGGATCGGCACGATGTCCGTACCCCGTGACATGACCCACCCCAGAGCAAGCCCGCTCGGCGTCGTGCCGCGCCGCTCGGCGAGCGCGCGCAGCCGGTCCACCAGGCTCAGGTTCCGCTCCAGGTTCTCGCCGGCGAACCGCGGGTAACGGCCGCGGCGGAAGTCGTCGTCGGGCAGGTCGGACGCCTTCTGGAACGTTCCGGTCAGCGCGCCGCGGCCCAGCGGGCTGTACGCCACGAGCCCCACGCCGAGCTCCCGCATCGCGGGCAGCACCTCGGCCTCGAGCTCCCGGCTGAACAGGGAGTACTCCTGCTGCACCACGGTGATCGGATGCACGACGTGCGCGCGGCGCAGGGTGTCGGCGGTCACCTCGGACAGCCCGACGTAGCGCACCTTGCCGGCCGCGACCAGCTCGGCCATCGCGCCGACGGTCTCCTCGATCGGCCGCGTCTTGTCGACACGGTGCAGGTAGTAGACGTCGACATGGTCCACGCCGAGGCGGGTCAGGCTCGCGTCGATGGCCTTGCGCACGTACTCGGCCGTGCCGAGGCCGTCGCTCTGCGCGCCGAACTTCGTGGCGAGCACCACGTCGTCGCGGCGGCCCGCGATCGCGCGGCCGACCAACTGCTCGTTGTGGCCGCCGCCGTAGACGTCGGCCGTGTCGATGTGCGTGATCCCGGCGTCGAGCGCGTGGTGGACGAGCGCTACTGACGCGTCGTCGTCAGCGGCGCCGTAGACGCCGGACAGCCCCATCGCGCCGTAGCCGAGCGCGCCCACCTCCGGCCCGCGGGTGCCGAGCCGCCGCCGGGACAGTTCCGAAGATCCGGGCATGTGCCACCTCCGTACGGGATCAACAGGGATCGGCCGCCCAGCCTTCCGCATCGCGGCCGTCCCTTTCCCGGCGGGGTCAGCGCAGGCGGCGGGCCACCTCGGTCGCCCAGTACGTGAGCACGAAGTCGGCGCCGGCGCGGCGGATCGAGGTCAGCGACTCCATGATCGCCATGTCGCGGTCCACCCAGCCGTTGGCGGCGGCCCCTTCGATCATCGCGTACTCGCCGCTGATCTGGTACGCCGCGACCGGGACGCGGACGGTGTCGGCGACCTGGCGCACGATGTCGAGGTACGACATCGCCGGCTTGATCATCACGGCGTCGGCGCCCTCGTCGATGTCGGCGAGGGTCTCGCGCACCGCTTCGTCGGAGTTCGCGTAGTCCTGCTGGTAGGCGGTGCGGTCGCCGAACTGGGGCGCGCCCTCGGCCGCCTCGCGGAACGGGCCGAAGAAGGCGGAGGAGTACTTCGCGGAGTAGGCCAGCACGGCGACGTCGTCGTATCCGGCCCGGTCGAGCGCGCCGCGGATGGCGCCGACCTGGCCGTCCATCATGCCGCTCGGCGCCACGACCTGCGCGCCCGCGTCGGCCTGCGCCACCGCGATCGAGGCGTAGCGCTCCAGCGTGGGGTCGTTCTCAACGCGGCCGTCCGCCGTGAGCACGCCGCAGTGGCCGTGGTCGGTGTACTCGCACAGGCAGAGGTCGGCCATGACCACGATGGAGTCGCCGAGGTCGTCGCCCAGGTCGCGCAGCGACTTCTGCACGATGCCCGCGGGGTCGTCCGCGCCGGAGCCGCGCGGGTCCTTCACCGCCGGGATGCCGAACAGGATGATGCCGCCGACGCCCGCCTCGACCGCGTCGTGCGCGGCCTTGCGCAGGCTGTCACGGGTGTGCTGGACGACGCCCGGCATGGACGACACCGGGTTCGGCTCGGCGATGCCCTCCTTGACGAACATCGGCAGCACCAGGTCGCTCGGCTCCAGCGACGTCTGCGCCACGAGCCGCCGCATCGCCGCCGTACGCCGCAACCGCCGCGGCCGCGCGACCGGGAACCGTGCGCTCATTTACGTACTCCTTAGAGCTTCTTGCGCCGCGCGCCGCGCCGCATGTGGCTGGGCTTGCGGAACGCGTCGCCGGCGTCGAGCATCTTCTGGCGCCGCTGCGCACCGTAGCGCGCCAGTTCGTCGGCGAGGGCGAGAACCGACGCCTTCGGCGACTGGACGTCGACGCGCAGCGAGAACTCCTCGGCGGTCTTCGCCGTGGCCGGGCCGATGCAGGCGATGACCGTCACCTTGTGCGGCTTGCCGGCGATGCCGACCAGGTTGCGGACCGTGGACGAGGACGTGAACAGCACGGCGTCGAACCCGCCGCCCTTGATGGCCTCGCGCACGGGCTCCGGCGGCGGCGCGGCGCGCACGGTGCGGTACGCCGTGATGTCGTCGACCTCCCAGCCGGTGTCCTGCAGCCCGGCGATCAGGGTGTCGGTCGCGATGTCGGCGCGCGGGGCGAAGACGCGGTCGATGGGGTCGAGCTCCGCGTCGTACGGCGGGAACACCTCGAGCAGGCCCTCGCTGGACTGCTTGTCCTCCGGCGGGACGAGGTCCGGCTTGATGCCGAACGCGACCAGCGCGGCGGCGGTGTGCTCGCCCACGGCGGCCACCTTCACCCCGGCGAACGCGCGGGCGTCCAGGCCGTACTCCTCGAACTTCTCGCGTACGGCGCGCACCGCGTTCACCGACGTGAACGCCACCCACTGGTAGCGCCCGGTGACGAGGCCGCGGACCGCGCGGTCCATCTGCTGCGGGGTGCGCGGCGGCTCCACGGAGATCGTCGGCACCTCCTCGGGCACCGCGCCGTACGCGCGCAGCCGCTCGGAGAGGTCGCCCGCCTGTTCCTTCGTACGCGGCACGAGCACGCGCCAGCCGAACAGCGGCTTGGTCTCGAACCACGACAGCCGCTCGCGCTCGGCAACCACGTCGCCGACCACGCAGATCGCCGGCTCGCTGAGCACGGCGTGCCTGAGGTCGTGGGTGAGGCGGCCGAGCGTGGACACCACGGTCTCCTGCTCGGTAGTGCTGCCGAGGCAGGTCAGCGCGACGGGGGTGTCGGCCGGGCGGCCCGCGGCGGTGAGCGCCTTCGCGACGTCGCCGATGCCGGCGAGCGCGTTGCTGATCACCAGCGTGCCGTCGCCGCGCCCCGCCTCCTCCCACTTCACCGCGGGGTCGGCGGCGTCGAGCACGCGGACGTCGGTGCGGCCGTCGCCGGTCAGCGGAATGCCGGCGTACGCGGGGACGGACGTCACCGCCGACACGCCGGGGATGATCTCGAACGGCACGCCGGCCGCGCGTACGGCCTCGGCCTCGGGCGCGGCCCGGCCGTCGAGCAGCGGCTCGCCGGGCAGCAGGCGTACGACACGGCGGCCGTCGCGCGCGGCGGCGACCAGCCGGGCGGTCACCACGGAGGTGTCCAGGTCGGCGGCCTCATCGGGGCCGACGATCTCGGCGTCGTCGCGGCAATGGCGGCGGAACGGCACGCCTGCGGTGGCGACGACAAGGTCGGCGGCGCCGAGCAGCGCCGTGGCGCGCAGGGTCAGCATGTGCTCGTCGCCCGGTCCCGCGCCCACGAAGTGCACGGTTCCGGGTGTGGTGGTCTCGCTCGCGGCGGGGCTCAACGTTCGGGCTCCCTCATCAAGGTGGCGGCACCGTCGGCGAGCATGCGCCCGGCGAGGGTACGGCCGAGTTCTGCGGCCCCGGACACGGGACCGCTTGTGGACATCCGTAGCGCCGTGCCGTCGTCGGCGACGACGGTGGCGGTGAGGTGCAGGCGGGTGCCGTCGAGCGTGGCGTACGCGCCGACGGGTGCGTGGCAGCCCGCCTCCAGCGTGGCCAGCACGGCGCGCTCGGCCGCGACCGCGGCCCGGCTCGCGCCGTCGTCGACGGTGGCCACCAGGTCGAGCACGTCGATCCGGTCGGCGCGGCACTCGACGGCGATCGCGCCCTGGCCGGGCGCGGGCAGCACGTCGTCGGGGGTGAACGCCTCGCAAATGTCGTCGAGGCGGTTCAGCCGGCCGAGCCCGGCGTACGCCAGGACGACCGCGTCGAGCTCACCCGACATGACCTTGCCGATGCGGGTGTCGCCGTTGCCGCGGATCGGGACGTAGTCGAGGTCGGGCCGCAGCAGCCGCAACTGGCTGATCCGCCGCGGCGAGCCGGTGCCGACCCGCGCGCCGGACGGCAGATCGGCGAGCTTGCGCCCGCACTGGGAGATCAGGACGTCGCGCGGGTCGTCGCGTACGGGCACGGCCGCGAGCGCGATCTGCTCGGGGGCCGCCGTCGGGAGGTCCTTCAGCGAGTGGACGGCGAGGTCGACCGTGCCGTCGAGCAGCCGCTCGCGCAGCGCGCTGACGAACACGCCGGTGCCGCCGATCTGCGTGAGGTGCTCGGTGCTGACGTCGCCGTGCGTCGTGATGCCGACGAGCTCGACCGGGCGGCCGGTGCTCTCGGTGATCGCCTCGGCGACGATCGTCGACTGGCTCATCGCCATGGCGCTGCGCCGCGTGCCGAGCCGCAGCGCCGTGGGCGCGTCTTCGGGGCTCACGTCCCCTCTCCCCCCAGCGTTTCCCCGGCGACCACGTCGGCGCGCGTCACGGCGTCGGCGGTCTTCGGGTCGAGATCGAAAAGTTCGCGCAGGGCGGCGGCGTAGGTGTCGCCGCCCGGCGAGGAGGCCAGCTCCTTCACGCGGACGGTCGGTGCGTGCAGCAGCTTGTCCACCACGCGGTGCAGGGCCTTGGCGACCTCGGCCTGCGCACGCGGGTCGAGGTCGGGGAGACGGCCGCCGAGACGCGCCAGCTCCGCGTCGACGACCTCGGCCGCGCGGCTGCGCAGCGCCACGACGGTGGGCGCGACGCGCGCGGCGTCGGCGGCGGCCAGGTATCCGGCCACCTCCTCGGCGATGATCGTACGCACGCCGTCGACCGCCTGCTCCGCCTCAGGCGCGAGCTCCATGGCGGCGATGCGCAGCGCGGCGAGGTCGATCAGCTCGACGCCGGGGAGGTCGCGCACCGCGGGGTCGACGTCGTGCGGCAGCGCCAGGTCGATGAGGACGAGCGGCCGGTGCGCGCGCTCGGCGCGCGCCTCCCGTACGGCATCGGCGGTGACGACCACGCCGGACGCGCCGGTGCAGGACACCACGACGTCGGCGGTGGCGAGCTCGCCGGTGAGCGCTTCGAGGCCCACCGCGCGCGCGTCGGCGCCGGTGAGCGACCCGGTGAGCCGGGCGGCGCGCTCAGGTGTGCGGTTGGCGACGACGATCGGGCCCATGTCGCGGCGGGCGAGGGTGGCGGCGGACAGCGCGCTCATCGAACCGGCGCCCACGATCAGCGCACGCGTGCCGGCCAGCGGGCCGACGTGGCGCTCCGCGAGGCGCAGGCCGGTGCCGACGAGGCTGGCGCCGACCTGGTCGAGGCCGGTCTCGGCGTGTGCCCGCTTGCCGACGCGCAGCGCCTTCTGCGCCAGCGTGCCGAGGGAGCGCCCGATCGTGGCCTCGTCGCGGGCGAGCTTCCACGCCTGCCTGACCTGGCCGAGGATCTGCGGCTCGCCGACCGCCATGGAGTCGAGCCCGCACACCACGGCGAAGAGGTGCTGCACGGCACGCTGTTCGTAGTGGACGTAGAGGTACGAGGTGAGCTCGTCGTGCGGGACGCCGGAGCAGCGGGCCAGCAGCCCGGTGATCTCGGCCAGCGCGCCGTGGAACTTCCCGACCTCGGCGTACACCTCGACGCGGTTGCACGTCGACATCACGATCGCCTCGGTGACGTCGGCGGTGTCGTGCACGCCGTGCAGCAGGTCCGTCAGCGCGGCGCCGCTGACCGCGGCGCGCTCCAGGACGGGGACGGGGGCGCTGCGGTGGCTGAGCCCCACGACAAGGACACTCATGCTGGCACCGTCTTCTCCCTCGTCGGCCGGGTACTCTCCGCTTCGGCCCCACCGGCCTTGCGCTGCGCATGGAAGGCGAGAATCTGCAGCTCGATGGACAGGTCGACCTTACGCACATCGACGCCGTCCGGCACGCCCAACACGACAGGCGCGAAGTTCAGCACGCTGGTGACCCCGGCGGCGACCAGGCGGTCGCACATGCCCTGCGCCGCACCGGCCGGCGTCGCGATCACGCCGATCGAGACCGCGTGGTCCCTGATCACCGTCTCCAGCTTGTCGGTGTGCTCCACGGTGAGCCCGGCGACGCGGCTGCCGACCACTTGGGAGTCGGCGTCGAGCAGCGCGGCGATGCGGAAGCCGCGCGAGGCGAAGCCGCCGTAGTTGGCGAGCGCGGTGCCGAGGTTGCCCGCCCCGATGATCGCCACGACCCAGTCCTGCGTGAGGCCGAGCTCGCGGGAGATCTGGTAGACGAGGTACTCGACGTCGTAGCCGACGCCGCGGGTGCCGTACGACCCGAGGTGGGAGAGGTCCTTGCGCAGCTTGGCCGGGTTGACGCCGGTCGTGGACGCGAGCTCTTCCGAGGAGATCGTGACGACGCCCCGGTCGGCGAGCGCGTGCAGCGCCCTGAGGTAGACGGGCAGCCGCGCCACGGTCGCCTCGGGGATGCCGCGCCCGCGCGGCACGCCGTTCGGCGCGGCTGAATTGGCCGGCTCGTCACCGGGGTCGGGATGACCCGGCGATGACGCGCCGTTCGACTTGCTCGACTTGCTCGGCCTGGGGCTCACGGTCCGGCGCTCCTGGGGGGATCGACTCGCGGCCACCAACGGCCCGTCCGGTGTGCAGCGCTGGGCGCTCGCACCGGGTCGTGCCGTACCGCGTGGACTCCGCATCCAAGGTACGCCTTTGTGAACGTACGCACAAAGTTCACCCATCGGCACCCCCGGCGACACTGCGTCGTCGGCACGACGAAAAGCACGCAGGTCAGGAGGTTCCACGGTGATCACTCGCGTCCACGTCAGCCCGGCATACCGCTGGCTTGTGACCCACCCGACAGGCCGTGGTGATCACCCGCCGCCGAGCGCGGCGCGCAACCGGTCCTCGGACACCCGCCAGAAATCATGCCGCACTCCGTCGACGAACGTGACCGGGATCTGGTCCCAGTACGCCCGAGTGTCCTCGGCGGACTGGGTGATGTCCCGCTCGTCCCAGGTCGCGCCGAGGTCGGCGGCGACCCGCACGATCGTTTCGCGGGCGTCGTCGCACAGGTGACAACCGGGCTTGCTCAACAGGGTGACGTGGTGGGCCACGCGCCCAACCCTACGACCGCCGGCGGCTAGTGCCGCGTGGGGTCCCCGAACAGCGGGCCGACCGGGGAGATCTTGGCGGCTTCCAGCTTCAGCTCGATGACGTTGGTGGCGATGACGCACGCGGCGCGCTCGGTGCGGAACCGCTGGACGTGCGGCTGGCGGCCGTGCTCGTCGTACGCCTCGCGGTTGCGGTAGACCTCGTAGAAGATCCGCTGCAGCGGGGCGTTCGGCACGGTGTGCGCGACGTAGATGAGGGTGTCCGGCTCGCTCTCCCGTACGTAGGCGAGGGCGTCGGCGGTGAGCTGGTCGAAGCGGGCGCCTTGGCCGTCGGACAGCGTGAAGATCGAGATGAAGCCGTAGAGGTGCGGCGACGGCCCGATGTCCTGGCCGCGGTGGATGCCGGCGGCCACCGGGAGCCCGAGGCCGTTCGCGGAGCCCGCGCCGTTGACCGCGGGAGCGGGGCCGCCGCCGTAGGGCGGTTCGCCGTACGGGGGGACGCCGCCCTGCGGCTGCCGGTCGTCGTACGGCTGCTCGCCGTAGGGCGGTTCGCCGTACGGCGGCCGGTCGGGGTACGGGCTGTCGCCGGGCCCGCGGTCGTACGGGTCGCCGCCGTGCGACCCGCGGTACGGCGCCATGGCGCCACCGGACGCGACCGGCGCGCCCATGCCGGCGCCCATGCCCTCGTCCACCTGCGGCGACGGCTCGGTCGGGTGGCCCACGCGGTTGGCGGCCTCACCGCGGCGCATCTCCTCAAGCGGCGACCCGCCGTGGCGGGCGCGGCGGCCGCGCGGCGGCACCGGATGCGGGCCCCGTTCGTCCAGGTCGTCCTCGTCGTCGTCCTCGTCGTCCTCCGGCGGCACGGCGCGGCGGCTGCCGCCGTACCAGATCGCGACCGCCGCCAGGCAGGCGACGACGGCGTGGATGACGCCCGGCAGGCCGAGCGCCGAGGAGATGACGATGAGCACGCCCGCGCCGCCGGCCCCGGACCCGGCGAGCACGCGCGGCATGCCGCCCGGTTCGCCGCGGCGCACGACGGCCACGATGAAGTACGCGATGAGGGAGATGGCGGACACGGCGTAGCCGGCGTTCAGCGCGGACATCGGGAAGAGCTGGTAGTGCTGCGACGCCACCGGCATGTCGGTGCCGAGCTTGCCCGACAGCGGGTCGATCAGCATGACCACCGCGCCGATGATCGTGAACGCGGCGACGAGCAGCCGCGCCGCGAACACCGGCGCCATGCCGTCGGCCACCAGCTCGATCAGGCCCCACGCCAGCCACAGCGGCGCGAGCAGCGAGATGCCGAGCATCATCGCGCGGAACGTCATGGTGTCGAAGCCGAGCGCGGCGCCGAGCGACATCCCCGCGAGGCCCGCCGCCAGCGCGAGAGATGCCAGCGCCCACGCGAAGAGGTACAGGTCGCGCTGGTCGAAGAAACGCTTCACGAGTGCCGCGGCGCCCAGCAGGGCGACGACGACACCGGCGAAGGCGATTACGGCGGCGAGGAACATCGAGGCCATGTTGCCCCACGAACCGGCCGCTTGCGTAGCCCGGGGGCTGACGAACTCCGCGAACGCCGACGCCAGAGGGTGAAGAACAGGCTGATCACGAACGCGGTAAGTGAGCTTTTACAACAGCTTGGCTCAATTCGTTGTCAGCGCTACTCAAAGGTATCTAGCATGTCCGGCACGCTCTCTGCACCCGCCCCGTCGCGGAGCGCAAGGTCTTTGCCGCTGCTGCAAGGAGTTGACATGCCGAGCCTCGGTCTCGACCGGTCCGCGCAGTCGCCGGGCACGCATGAGCCTTCGCATGCCACGGGCGCCCAAGCGGCCGAGATGGCGCAGGAGGCGCTCAAGGCCGTCGTCATGCGCGCCAAGTCCGGCGACGCGCAGGCGTTCGGCGAGCTCTATGACCGCTACGTCACGCTCGTCTACCGCTACATCTACTACCGCGTGGGCGGTCAGGCGCTGGCCGAGGACCTCACGAGCGAGACGTTCCTGCGGGCGCTGCGGCGCGTGCGCAGCTTCACCTGGCAGGGCAAGGACTTCGGCGCCTGGCTCGTGACGATCGCCCGCAACCTCGTGGCCGACCACTTCAAGTCCGGCCGCTACCGCCTGGAGATCACCACCGCGGAGCTGCTCGGCCCCGAGCCCGTCGAGCAGGGCCCCGAGGGCATCGTGCTGGCCCAGCTCACCAACCGCGCGCTGCTCGAGGCCGTCCGCAGGCTCGGGCCGGAGCAGCAGGAGTGCATCGTCCTGCGCTTCCTCCAGGACCTCTCGGTTTCCGAAACCGCGAAGATCATGGACAAGAACGACGGCGCCATCAAGGCGCTGCAATATCGCGCGGTGCGCTCCCTGGCCCGGCTGCTGCCCGGCGATATCCGCTGACCAATCCGCCGCCCCGGCGCCGCTATTGAAATTCGTGTCAATAGTGGCATTCGGCACAGTTCGGCTGTGATGGGCGTCACCGCTGGTGAATCGGCCGGTCATGGCGCGCGCATTGCGGCCGCCCCGTACGGCCCGGCTCCGATAGGCGAACGTATCATCGCCGTTAGAGGCCTCGCGGAAATGTGGAAGAGCGAACGTAACTAGGCGCCGCCGCATTCGTTACGTGGGTTAGGCGCGAGCGGGGAACTCGGTAGCGAAGGGACCACGATGGCGACGTTGCCACGAAGAGATGTGGACGATCTCGCGTCGCTCGTCGGCGAGGTGGCGGACACCAAGCCCGACGCCGGTCGCGAGGCCGCCATCACCGACGCGCTGCGCACCCTCCCCCAAGGCGTACGACCGGACGACCGGTTCGCCGAGCGCCTCCGCGCCGCGCTGGTCGGCCCCGCCGCCGGCACCGACCGGTCGGGCGACGCCGCCGCCGCGGCGCCCGTACGACCGGAATAGCCGACACCCGGACCCCCCGAGCCGATTAGTCTCGGGCACATGGATCGACGACTGCGCGACCGGCGCGACGAGACCGCCGCACGACGGGCGATCCGGGCGGGGGAGGCATCCGCGGCCGCGGCGCAGGTCGGCGTCGCCGCGCCCGACCCCGACCCGACGGCCGCCGCGTTCTTCGACGTCGACAACACGATGATGCGGGGCGCCTCGATCTACTACTTCGCCCGCGGCCTCGCCGCGCGCGACCTCTTCACCACCCGCGACCTCGCCAGGTTCGCCTGGGGCCAGGTGGCGTTCCGGGTCGGCGGCGTCGAGAACCGCGACCACATGAACGCCGCGCGCGAGGCGGCGCTCGCGTTCGTGGCCGGGCAGAAGGTCGACGACCTGATCACGCTGTCCGAGGAGATCTACGACGACCTCATCGCCGACCGCATCTGGGAGGGCACCCGCAATCTCGCGCAGCGCCACCTGGCGGCCGGGCAGCGGGTGTGGCTGGTCACCGCGACCCCCGTGGAGCTCGCCGACGTCATCGCCCGCCGCCTCGGCCTGACCGGCGCGCTCGGCACCGTCGCGGCCAGTGAGAACGGCGTCTACACCGGGCGCCTCGTCGGCGACCTGCTGCACGGCCCGGCCAAGGCCGAGGCGGTGCGCGCGCTGGTCAAGCGCGAGGGCCTGGTGCTGTCGCGCTGCTCGGCGTACAGCGACTCCGCCAACGACCTGCCGATGCTGTCGTCGGTCGGCCACCCGAACGTCGTGAACCCCGACTCCGAGCTCAAGGACGCCGCGAAGGCGCTCGGCTGGCCGGTGTTCGACTTCCGTACGGGCCGCAAGGCCAGCCTCTACGCCCTGGCGAGCGCGGCCGGCGCCGGCGCGGCGGCAGGGGCCATCGGCGCGGCCGTCGCGCTGCACCGCCACCGCAGGCCGCCGGGCCGCCTCTCGTCCGCGCTCGACCTCGTCCGCGCCCTGCGCTGACCGCGCCCGCGGTCCGCGGTCAGAACGCCGGGCCGCGCTTCTCGCGCAGGTCGTCGACGTACGCCTGGATCATCCGCCGTACGTCCTCGGTGACGTTCTCCACAACCTGTGGATCGTCGGCGTCGCGCGGGTCGATGGCGTCGGTGCGCACCGGCTCGGCGAAGCCGATGATCCACTTGCTGGGCAGCGGGATCACCCCGAGCGGGCCGAGCCACGGGAACGTCGGGGTGATCGGGAAGTACGGGAAGCCGAGCAGCTTCGCCAGCGCGCGGAGGTCGCCGATCTTCGGGTAGATCTCCTCGGCGCCGACGATCGCGCACGGCACGATCGGCACGCCCGCGCGGATCGCCGTCGTCACGAAGCCGCCGCGGCCGAACCGCTGGAGGCGGTAGCGCTCGGCGAACGGTTTGCCGACGCCCTCGAAGCCCTCGGGGAACACGCCGACGAGCTCGCCGCCGCGCAGCAGCCGGTCGGCGTCCTCCGGGCAGGCCAGCGTGTTGCCGGCCTTGCGCGACAGGTGCGCGACGACCGGGATGCGGTAGACGAGGTCGGCGGCGAGCAGCCGCAGGCGGCGCCGCGCGGGGTGGTGGTCGTGCAGCGCGACCTGCGTCATCAGGGCGTCGACCGGGAGCGTGCCCGAGTGGTTGGCGACCAGGAGCGCGCCGCCCTCGGACGGCACGTGCCCGAGGCCCTCCGTCGAGATGTCGAACCAGTGGTCGTAGAGCGTGCGCTCGATCGGGGCGATGACATGGTCGCTGAAGTCGGGGTCGAAGCCGAAGTCGTCGATGGTGTAGTCGCCGTCGACGCGGCGGCGCAGGAAGGCGAGCGCGTCGGCGGCGCGCTCCTCCCAGCCCGTCATGCCGTGGCCGGCCGTCGGGCGAGCCGGGGGAAGTGGGCGTCGAACGCCTCGGCGGTGGTGAACCGCGGCGACCACCGCAGCTCGCGCTCGATGGCGGTGGTGTCGACGACACGGCCGTGGCGCAGCACGGCCAGTTCGTCGCTCGGCGGGCGGCGCAGCCCGGCGCGCGCGGCCAGGCCGCCGAAGGCCCGCATGCCGGGTCTGGGCACGCGCAGCATGGCGCGCCCGGACCGGCGCAGCGCCTGCGACAGCGTGAGCGTGCCGTGGCCGGCGACGTTGAACACGCCCGGGTGGTCGGCGACGGCCATCCGGCGGACGGCCTCGACGGCGTCGTCGGCGTACAGGAACTGCAGCCGGGGGTCGTGGCCGAGCAGGACCGGGACGAGCGCGGGTTCGAGGTAGCGCGTCAGGGGGGTGCTGATGCCGGGGCCGAGGATCTCGGCCAGCCTGAGCACGGAGATCGCGATGTCGCCGCGGCGCTCCCGGAGGTCGCGGGCGTAGCGCTCGACTCCGGCGAGGTCGCGGGCGAAGAGCCCGCCCGGACGCGCGCGCGGCGCGATCCGCTCGGTGAACACCGCGGGGTCACCCGGCGTCGCGCCGTAGACCTCGGTGGACGAGCCGATCACGATGCGGCTCACGGTCTCCGACCGCTGGCAGGCGGCGAGCAGCCGCATGGCCCCGATGACGTTGGTCTCATGCATCGCCAGACGGCCGCTGGGGTCGTCCGACGCGTGGACCTGGTCGAGGTGCACAACGGTGTCGACTCCGGCGTCGGCGATGATCTCGGCGTACCGCGCACCGCCGGCGTCGGTCTCCGCGGTCGGTGCGGCATCGACCGAATCGACACCGATGACCCGTACGACGCCCGGATCGGCCTTCAGCGCGGCGGCCGCCCGGGCACCGAGTTGACGGGAGACACCGGTGACGAGCACAACGCCTGCCATGGGACCTTCCCTGGGCTCGTCTGGGTGAGACGCCCGCCGGCGCCCGCGCGGCTACTTCTTGTTGCGGCGCTGAACCCGGGTGCGCTTCAGCAGCTTGCGGTGCTTCTTCTTCGCCATGCGCTTGCGCCGCTTCTTGATCACAGAGCCCACGTTCGCGGTCCTCACTGTCGATTTCGGTGATCGCGTCCAGGCACAGAAATGCCGCGCGTCGACACGAGGATCCAGCGTACCGCCCGTACACAGTCTTCTGCCCTCCCGGGTGAGAGCCCCGGAAGGGCGGAAGAAGGCGGGCTACCGGGGGGTCAGCCCGCCTCGATGTAGGAATCGCGGAGGTAGTCGTGTACGGCCTGCTCAGGGACCCGGAAGGAACGGCCCACACGGATCGCGGTCAGGTCTCCCGAGTGGACGAGCCGGTACACGGTCATCTTGGACACCCTCATGATCGTGGCAACTTCGGCCACGGTCAGGAACTTCACCTCGTTCAGAGGCCGCTGGGCTGTAGCCATCGGACGCCTTCTTCCGCACGCGGTCGGCGCACCGCGCTTCGTCCGGTGTCATCCGTCACGCACGCCCCCAGAGTAAAACGCGAAACGTGTCACGCATAGACCAGACTTTCCGCGCTTCGAGGTGACACACGGGACGAACGGAAGCCCTATGCCGTACGGGTTTCCGGCGTACGGCACGGGCGCCGCCGCGTCAGTCGTCGAGGAGTCCTGCCTGGTCCAGGAGGTAGGCGGTCATCGGCGCGTAGTGGCGCGGGCTGACGTGGTCGTCCAGCGGCACCGTCACCGCGACCCGGCCCTCGGCCTCGCCCAGGAACAGCGCGGGATCGTTGCAATCGGCGAACGCCACGGTCTCGACGCCGGCCTCCGCCGCGGCGCCGGCGAACCCGTGGTCGGCGACCACGAACCCCGGCGGCGGCGCGCCCTCGGCGGCCAGCCCGGCGAGCAGCGCGCGCATGGGCTCGGGGGCGTGCGTGTGGTGCGGGCCGATGCGGTCGACCAGCATGGCGACGCAGTGGTCGTAGGCGATGCGGCCGCCGTCGGGCTCCGTGTGGTCCTCGGCGTGCGCGGGCGCGTCGTACCGCCAGCCCTCCTCCGGCGTGAGCAGCTCGCAGCCGCGGTCGCGCAGGACCTCGGCGAGCCGCAGGTAGACCGGCAGCATCCCGCCGGGGTGGCCGGTGGCCAGCAGGACGCGCTCGCGGCGGTCCGCGGCGCCGGCCACGCGCTTGGCCATGCGCTCGACGGCGTCGATCGTACGGTCGGGGTCGATGGTGTCGGCGCCCATCACGTGGCGCGGGTCCGGGTCGACCCCGGCGCGCTCGGCCATCAGCGCCAGAATGTCGGCGAAGCTCCACGCGCGGTCGAACGTCAGGCCGAGGTCGTAGTAGGGGTCGCCGGCGGCGAGCCTGCGGTAGTGCTTGACGTTCGACTGGCGGGTGGTGTCGACGTCACCGGCGATGCGGGTGTCGACGAGCTGGGCGCGCAGCTCCGCGCGCGTGGGCACATCGGATGGACCGCGGGGCACGGCATCTCCTCGGGTCGGGTGCGGGTTCAGAGCGTCTCGGGGTCGATGCCGAGCGCGGGGAACACGGCCTTGCGGGTCGCCATGACGGCGCGGTCGACGGGATCGGCCGGGTCGTAGCCGCGCTCCCAGGGGCGGTACTCGCCCGGGGCGCCGTCGGTCATCCGCTGCGGCGCGACCTCGTCCGTACGGGCCCACACGAAGTGGCGCCACTCCTCCGGGGTGAGCGTCGTGCCGTCGATCGGCTCGCCCGACGCCTCGGCGAGCAGGTGGGTCCAGACCCGCGGCACCACCTGGACCAGCTCGTATCCGCCCCCGCCGGTGATCAGCCAGCGGCCGCCGGCGACGCGGTGCGCGAGGTCGTGGAGCGCGGTGTACGCGGCGCGCTGGCCGTCGACGGTGAGCGTCAGGTGGGCCAGAGGGTCCAGCGTGTGGGAGTCGCAGCCGTGCTGGGTGACGAGGATCTCCGGCTCGAACGCGGCGACCGCCTCCGGCACGACCGCGTGGAAGGCGCGCAGCCAGCCCGCGTCGCCGGTGCCGGCCGGCAGCGCGACGTTGACCGCGGTGCCCTGCGCCTCGCCCGTGCCGGTCTCCGTGGGCAGGCCGGTGCCGGGGAACAGCGTGCGCGGGCTCTCGTGCAGGCTGATCGTCAGGACGCGCGGGTCGTCGTAGAAGGCCGCCTGCACGCCGTCGCCGTGGTGGACGTCGGTGTCGACGTACGCGACGCGGCGCACGCCCTGGCGGAGCAGCCAGGCGATCGCGATCGCGGGGTCGTTGTAGATGCAGAAGCCGGACGCCGCGGAGCGCATCGCGTGGTGCAGGCCGCCCGCGATGTTGGCGGCGTGCTCGGCCGCCCCGGTGAACACCGCCTCGGCCGCGGCCACCGAGGCGCCGGCGACCAGCGCCGACGCGTCGTGCATGCCCAGGAATACGGGGTTGTCGTCGTTGCCGAGGCCGTAGCGGAGGTTCGCCATGGGGTACATGTCGATGTTCTTGACGGCCTGGATGTAATCCGGGTCGTGGACGAGTTCGAGCAGCGCGTCGTCGGCGGGCGTGAAGTCCGCGACGGTGACGTTCGGCCGGTCCAGCACGCCGAGCGCGCGGGCCAGCGCCATGGTGAGCTCGACGCGCACCGGCGCCATCGGATGCCCCGGACCGAAGTCGTACGAGGTCAGCTTGTCGTCCCACAGCACTCGCAGCGACCTGCTCATGCTGAGACGTTACCTGGACGGCTTTCGCGGCGATCGCACCGCCCGGCGGGGCCGGTCAGCGGGTGCCCGCGCCCTTGAGCGTACGGAGCACCGGCGCGGTCTCCACGGCGCGGACGCCGTCCAGCACCGCGACCCGTTCGCCGAGGTAGCGGTGCAGGTCCGCCGGGCCGCGGCAGTGCACGACGGCGAGCAGGTTGGTCGTGCCGGTGGTGCTGGCCGCGAACGACACCTCGTCGTGCCCGGCGAGCGCGGCGCCGACGGAGTCGACCGCGGACGGCCGCACCGACATCCACAGCCGCGCCACGACCGGGCGCCCGACCGCCGCCGACGACACGTCGAGCTGGTACGTCAGCACCCCCGTACGCCGCAGGTCGCGCAGCCGGCGGCGGACCGTGGACGGCGACCATCCGGTGGCCGCGGCGAGGTCGTCGTGGGTGGCGCGGCCGTCGCGGGCCAGGGCGTCGAGCAGCGTGCGGTCGCCGTCGGCGAGCGGTACGGGCGCGGCGTCCGGCGGCACGGGGTCGGTCTCCGGGCGCAGCCGCGCGGCCCGCGGCGCGGCCAGCCGCCGCAGCGCGCCCCAGTTGTTCGGCCACACGTATCCGCGCAGGACGGCATGCGCGGTGACGCCGAGGACCCGGCGCGTGCGCGGCAGCTTCTCCAGCAGCAGCGAGTCGCGGTCGGCGTCGCTGCGCGTCTGCGTGTTGCAGGAGATCTCGGTGCCGCCGGACAGCAGGTGCACCCAGAAGGTGTCGTCGCGGCGGGCCAGCGCGGCGCCGATCTCGACGGCGGCGTCGGGGGTGCAGCGCAGCCGGATCGTCCACGAGACGTAGCCGAGGCGCGGCCCGATGACCGCGCCGACGACCCGGAGGGCGCCGGCGTCGCGCATCCGGCGGTAGCGGCGGGCGACGGTCTGCTCCGAGACGCCCACCGCGTCGGCGACCGTGCGGAACGGCGCGCGGCCGTCGATCTGGAGGGCGTGGATGATCTTCCGGTCGGTGTCGTCGAGCGTGGCGGATTCCACCGGATCACCGTACGACATGGCGGATATCGCCGTCATCGTCGTAGTGGCTGGCCCGTACGGCCGGCGCCGCGCGACCGTTCCCGCGACACATCCCCTACGTCCGAGGAGAGACCGTGGACGCCAAGCTCGACATCGACTTCGACGCGATCTACCAGGGCACGCTCGACGTGCCCGGCGTGGCCGCGACGGGCATCCCGTGGGACATCGCGGCGCCGCAGCCGGCCGTGGTGGAGTGGGCCGCCGACGGCGCCGGGCGGTTCGCCGGCGCGGTGCTCGACATCGGCTGCGGCACCGGCGACAACGCCGTCCACCTGGCGTCACGCGGCTTCGCGGTGACCGCCGTCGACGGCGCGTCCGGCGCCATCGACCTGGCACGCGCCCGCGCCGCCGCCCAGGGGGCGAGCGTCGCGTTCGAGGTCGCGGACGCGTTCCACCTGCCGTACGCCGAACGGTTCGACACCGTGCTGGACTGCGCGCTCTACCACTGCCTCGACCCGTCCGTCCGCGCCGCGTACGCCGCCGAGCTGCACCGCGTCACCCGGCCCGGCGCGCGGCTCAACCTGCTCGGCGTCAGCGACCGCGCGCCCGAGGGCACCCCGCCGTCGCGCGTCAGCGAACGCGAGCTGCGGGACACGCTGACCGCCGCCGGCTGGACGATCACCGCGCTGCGCGAGCACCGGCTCACCGCGGTCATCCCGGCGGACGCGCTCGCCCTGTTCGGTGTCGATCTCCAGGCCGGCGCGGACGGCCGCGTGCGGGTCCCCGCGTGGGCCGTGGAAGCCGATCGCGCGTGACGGCGCCCGTCGTCTACCATGTGGCCATGCGTACGAACGCAGCGATCACGCTGATGTGGTGGGCCGCCTGACCGGCGGCCACCGACGTACGCGCTCCCAGCAGCGAACGGCCGCCCCCGGGCGGCCGTTCCGCGTTTCGTGGACGCATCGCGCGGGCGGCGGCGCACACGAGAGGAACGGTCATGACGACCACCACGCCCGAGACCACCACCGCTGACGACACGGCGACCGCGCGGCGCGCCACCGTCTTCACCGGCGTCCAGCCCACCGGCCACCTGACGTTCGGCAACCTCATCGGCGCGCTCATCCCCGCGCGCCGCCTCCAGGAGACCGCCGACTGCCTGTTCGCCGTCGTCGACCTGCACGCGCTGACCGTCGCGCCCGACCCGGCCGCCGTACGCGACGGGTCGCGGGAGGCCGCGACGCTGATGCTGGCCGCCGGGCTCGATCCGGGCCGCGCGGTCGTCTTCTGCCAGAGCCAGGTGCCCGCGCACGCCGAGCTCGCGTACCTCATGGAGTCGACCGCGACGGTCGGGGAGCTCGGCCGGATGATCCAGTACAAGCAGAAGTCGGCCCGGCGCGAGTCCGTGCGCGCCAGCCTGCTGACGTACCCGGCGCTGATGGCCGCGGACATCCTCGTCTACCAGGCGGACGAGGTGCCGGTGGGCGAGGACCAGCGGCAGCACGTCGAGCTGGCCCGCGACCTGGCGATCCGGTTCAACAACACGTACGGCCGGACGTTCACGGTGCCGCGCGGTGTGCATCCGGAGGTGGCCGCGCGGCTGATGGACCTCGCCGACCCGGCGGCGAAGATGAGCAAGACCGCGGCCAGCGACGCCGGGGTGATCCGGCTGCTCGACCCGCCCGAGGTGGTCCGGCGCAAGATCATGCGCGCGGTGACGGACGATCTGGCGTCCGTACGGTTCGAACCCGCGGCCCAGCCCGGGGTCGCGAACCTGCTCGGGCTGCTGGCCGCCTGCACCGGCGGCGATCCGCGGCGCCTGGCCGGCGGGTACACGGGGTACGGCGCGTTGAAGCGCGACGTGGCGGACGCGGTGATCGCCGCGCTCGCCCCGCTCCAGGACCGCTACCGGGAGATCGCCGCCGACCCGGGCCAGGTGGACGCCGTGCTCGCCGACGGCGCGCGCCGCGCCGCCGAGCGCGCGGCGCCGACGCTGGCCGCCGCGAAAGCCGCGATGGGCCTGCTCCCATAGGCCGTTGACCAGGACACTCGTACGATTCCGGGTTTCGGACGTGATCTGACTCATACTGGGCGCGGGGAAGGTCTTCGCAGGTCGTTGCGCTGGACCAAGGGATCCACCACGCGCAACGGGGGGAGCGAGCGAGTGGAGTCCGTCCACGAGACCGGCAGCGGTGTGCCGGGCGACGAGTCCGTCGATGTGTTGCGGGAGCTGCGGCGCCTCATGCCGCAGCGCCCCACCATCGAGGAGGCCAAGTCGGCCCTGGCGACCTACCTCGGCTGCACGGAGACGACGGCGCTGACCCAGCTCGTCAACCTGGCCGAGGACACCGGTACGAGCCTCGCCGAGGTCACCGCGGCGCTGGCCGGCGCGCCGGATTCGGCGCTGGTGCCGGAGGCCGAACCGGCCATGTTCGACCCGCTTCCGTACCTCCTGACCTCGGAGTACGACGAGCCGGCCGCGATCATCGACGCGCCGCGGCCCGGCGAGGGCCATGTCGCGCCCGACCGGGTCGCGCCCGAGGTGCACGCGGTGCTCGACGCCATCCACGTCGAGGCCGTCTACCTGTCGCCGCTGCTCGGCGAGCACGGCGAGGTGGCCGACTTCGTGATCACCGCGGGCAACCAGCAGGCGCTCGCCAGGTTCGACGGCACCGGTGAGGAGTTCGTCGGCGTACGGTTCTCCCGGTTCTGGCAGCCCGCGATGGCGATGGGGATGCTCGACGCGTACCGCGAGGTGCTGCGTACGGGCACGTCGCTGGCGCGCGGGCCGTTCCGCTACGACCCGCAGGAGGGCTCGGCCGAGCAGCCGGTCATGCTGAGCATCCGGGCCAGCCGGGTCGGCGACGGCGTGGTGCTGAGCTGGCGGGTGCACGACGAGCGCGACGAGGTGATGGACCGGCTCAGGCAGGTCCAGCGGCTGACGAACCTCGGCTGGGCCGAGTGGGACCTCACCACCGACGAGATCTCCTGGTCGCCCGGGATGTACCGGGTGTTCGGGCGGGCGCCCACGGCCGGGCCGATCTCGCTGAGCTCCATGTCGGCCGTGGTGCTGCCGGCCGACCTGCCGATCGTGCGGGAGGCCGCGCGCACGGTGTTCGAGAAGCGCGAGCCGTCGTTCAACGAGTTCCGCATCCGCCGCGACGGCGAGGTGGCGTACGTACGGCTGCTCGCCGAACCGGTGCTGGACGCCCAGGGCCGGCCGGTGCGCATCCGCGGCACCGCCACCGACGTGACGAAGCAGCGCCGCGACGAGCGCGCGCTGGAGTCGGCGCGCGCGCAGATCACCCGGCAGCGGCAGACGTCCGCGGTCCAGCAGCGGGTCGCGCGCGAGCTGCGGCAGGCCATCCTGCCGATCCAGAACGGCACCGTGCGGACCTCCGGGCTGCGGTACTCCGTGCGCTACCTCGCGGCCGAGTCGAACGCCCGCATCGGCGGCGACTGGTACACCGTCGGCGACATGCCGGACGGCCGGGTGCTGATCGGCATCGGCGACGCCGCGGGCCACGGGCTCCCGGCGACCGCGTTGATGGCCCGGATGCGCAACGGCCTGGCCGGGCTGTCGTACACGGGCGCGCGCAGCGGCAAGCTCATGACCTGGCTGAACGAGCTGGTCTACTTCGACACCCCGCAGGAGACCGCGACCGCGATCATCGGGCACTACGCGCCGGAGACCCGCGAGCTGACGTGGTCGCGCGCCGGGCACCCGCCGCCGGTGCTGGTGCGCGACGGTACGGCGGAGCTGCTCGACGGCGCGAACGGCACGCTGCTCGGCGCGGTCGGGAAGCAGGAGTTCCGCCAGACCGTGACCCGGCTCCAGCCGGGCGACCTGCTGCTGTTCTACACGGACGGCTTGGTCGAGCGGCGCGACGCCGACATCGACGAGGGCATCGACGCGCTGGCCACGGCCGCCGCGGCGTGCCGGGGCGCCGACCCCACGGCGGACATCGCGACCGTGCTCGGCAAGCTGGAGCTGTACACCCCCGAGGACGACACCTGCCTCCTCGCGATCCGCGTGGAGTGACCCCCGGGGCGGCCCTCAGCCCCCGCCGAGCTCGCGGCCGCGGTCGCGCGCGGCCTCGATGGCCGCGAGGAACGCGGCGCGCACGCCGTGCTTCTCCAGCTCGCCGATGGCCGAGATCGTGGTGCCGCCGGGCGAGGTGACGGCCTCGCGCAGCAGCACCGGGTGCTCGCCGGAGTCGCGCAGCATGGTCGCCGCGCCGACGACCGACTGGATGACCATCTCCAGGGCCGTCGCCCGCGGCACGCCCAGCAGGATCGCGGCGTCGACCATGGACTCGACCAGGTAGTAGACGTACGCCGGGCCGCTGCCGGACAGGGCCGTCGCGGCGTCCTGCAGGGACTCGGGGATGCGGGCGACCTTGCCGACCGGGCGGAGCATCTCCTCGGTGCGCGCGAGGTGCTCCTCGCCCGCGTGCGACCCCGCGGAGATCACGCACATGCCCTCGTCGACCAGGACCGGGGTGTTGGGCATGACGCGGACCACCGGGGTGCCCTCGGCGAGCCGCTCCTCGATGAACCGCGTCGGGATGCCCGCGGCCACGGAGACGACCTGCACGGACGGCGCGATGTGCGGCGCGACCTCGTCGAGCAACGCGCTCATGTCCTGCGGTTTGACGGCGAGGACGAGGGTGTCGGCGAGCTTGGCGGCCTCCGCCGCCGGGACGGCGCGCACGCCGTAGCGCTCGAGGAGCTCGGCCGCGCGCTCGGCGCGGTATTCGGTCACCACGATCTCCGACGGCGCGCGCCCGGCCCGCAGCAGGCCGGACAGCAGGGCCTCGCCCATCTTGCCGGCACCGAGAATCGCGATCATGTGCCTGTCTCCTCGAATCTCCTCGAACCTACGGCGCGGTGGCGCTCAGGACTTCGTGACCAGCGACCTGAGGAAGAACCCCAGGTTCGCGGGGCGCTCGGCGAGCCGGCGCATGAGATAGCCGTACCAGTCGTCGCCGTAGGGGACGTAGACCCGGACGCGGGCGCCGGCGTCGGCCAGGCGGCGCTGTTCGTCCGGGCGGATGCCGTAGAGCATCTGGTATTCGAAGCTGTCGTTCGGCCGCTCGTTGAGCAGCGCGAGCGCACCGGCGATCTCGATGAGCCGCGGGTCGTGCGTCGCGATCATCGGGTAGCCCTCGCCGGCCATGAGCGTGCGCATGCAGCGGACGAAGGAGCGGTCGACCTCGCCGGGCGAGGTGAACGCCACGGCGTCGGGCTCGTCGTAGGCGCCCTTGACCAGCCGGACGCGGGAGCCGGGCGCGGTCAGGTCGGCGCAGTCGGAGACCGTGCGCCTGAGGTAGCCCTGGACGACGGCGCCGAGGTCGGGGAACTCCACACGCAGCTCGCGGATCAGCCGGAGCGTCTCGGCGGTGGTGGTGTGGTCCTCCATGTCGACCGAGACCGTGGTGCCCGCGGCCTTCGCGGCGGATGCGACCCGGGCGATGTTGTCCCGCGCGATCTTCGCGCCGCCGTTGCCGAGCTTCAGGCCGAGCGCGGTGGGCTTCACCGACACCTCGGCGGTCTTCGCCAGCCCCGCATCGAAGAGCCGCTCGACCGCCTCGACCGACGCCTGCGTGACCGCGTCGGCCTGCGCGGCGTCGAGGGTGTCCTCACCGAGATGGTCGAGCGTGACGAGCAGCCCCTGGTCGTGCAGCTCCTGTGTGACGCGCAACGCGTCGTCGACGGTCTCGCCGGCGACGAACCGCTCGACGAGGCCGCGCGTGAGCGGCGCCGTCGTGACCAGCCCCTTGACGCGGCCGCTGCGAGCCGCGGCCGTCAGTGCCTGCCGAAGCACAGATTCACCTCCCCTGGGACGGGACGCCCTCGGCCCACCCCTGTCCAAGGCTAGTGCCGAACCGGGGCGCCGGTGCCCGCGCGTCCCGAGGCTGTGGAAAACCGGCCCGCCCGTGGTCGTACGGTCACGGACCGGCGAGATAGCGCTGGATGGACGGCGCGATCAGCCGTACGAGCTCCTCTTCGTCCAGCGTTGCCAGCGGCTCGACGCGCAGGACGTAGCGCAACAGCACGACGCCGATCATGTGCGACATGGCGGCCTCGGCGCGCAACGGGGAGACGCCGAGCGTCGCGGCGACCCGGCCGAGCAGCGCCTGCCGCAGGAACTCGCGGAACATCGCGGCCGCCTGGTCGTTCGTCATCGCCGAGCGCACCAGCCCGAGGAACGCCGACCGGCTGTCCGGCGCGTCCCAGACGCTGAGGAAGAACCGCACCAGCCGCTCGCCGAACTCCTCCTGCGGCCCCTCCAGGACGCGCGGAATGGCCTCGGCCGGGTTGAACGGCACGGCCATGGCGGCGACGAACACCTGCTCCTTGTTGCCGAAGAAGTGGTGCACCAGCGCGGGGTCGACGCCCGCCTGGCCCGCGATCGCGCGGATCGTCGCGCCGTCGTAGCCGCGCTCGCCGAACAGCTCGCGCGCGGCCGTGAGGATCGCCTCGCGCGTCTCCGTCGGGCCGGGCCGCCGGCCGGGGCGGGCCATCAGCCGTCCGCCTTGGTGCCGACGGCGAGGTGCACGCGCAGCGGCTGGGTGAGCGTGCCGTCGGGGAAGACCCGCGACAGCTCGACGCGCTCCGCGGCGATCAGCGCGTCGGCGGCGTGCCGTCCGAGGGCCGCGACGTAGGACAGGGACCGCAGGTGGGCGAGGAAGTCCGCGAGCGGCACCCGGCGGGTCCAGGCCAGGTTCGCGGTGCGGGTGTCGAGCCCGTACGCGGCGAACGTGTCGGCGACGCGCGGGTTGACCGGCGGGTGGTACTCCGGGCACGCCGTGGAGAGCCGTTCCTCCATCTCGCGCACCCACACCGCGGCCATGTTCGGCATGTTCCACCACGCGGCCACCGCTCCGCCAGGTCGCAGCACCCGGTCGGCCTCGCGCAGCGCGCGCGAGGAGTCGAGCCAGTGCCACGACTGGGCGTACGCGACCAGGTCGGCGACGCCGGCGCCGAACGGCAGCGCCTCGGCGAACGCCCGCACGGAGGCCAGCCGCGGCGCCACGCGGCGCAGCCGGGCGATCATCGCGGCGCCCGGCTCGACCGCGACCACGCGCGCGCCGTACGCGGCCAGCGCGCGCGACGCGATGCCCGTTCCCGCGCCGACGTCCACGACCGTCGAACCGCCGAGCGGCCGCCCGGACAGCCTGGCGAGCGCGTCGTACATGGCGGGCGGATACCCGGGACGGCCGGTCTCGTAATCGTCGGCCACCCGGTCGAAGACCGTGCTGATCAGCATGTGGCTACTGGCCGATCACCGGCTGGCCAGGTACAGGCGGGTGAACGCCAGCGCCTCGGCGAGGTCGGCCATGCGCTCCGCGCGCCCGGCCGCCTTCCGCGTGTTGACCTCGAGCACCACGTTGCCGCTGAACCCGCGCTCGGCGAGGCGGCCGAGCACCTCGGCGCACGGCTGCGCGCCGCGGCCGGGCACGAGGTGCTCGTCCTTGCTGGTCTGGCCGGAGCCGTCGGCGAGGTGGACGTGCGCGAGCCGGCCGTCGAGCTCGTTGAGCATGCCGACGGCGTCCGAACCGGACACCGCGGTGTGCGAGAGGTCGAGGGTGACGTTCGGGAAGTCCAGCGGCACGGGGTTCCAGTCGGGGGCGTACGGCACCATCTCGGCGCCGCGGACCCGCAGCGGGAACATGTTCTCGACGGCGAACTTGACGTCGGTCTCGTTCTGCATGCGGGCGAGCCCGGTGTCGAACTCGCGGGCGTAGTCGCGCTGCCAGCGGAACGGCGGGTGGACGACCACGACGTCGGCGCCGAGCTTCTCGGCGGCGTCCTTCGCCTTGACCAGCTTCGCCCACGGGTCGCGGCCCCACACCCGCTGGGTCACCAGCAGGCAGGGCGAGTGGATGGCGCGTACGTGCACCTGGTGGTGCTCGGACAGGCGGCGCAGCACGTCGATGTCCTGGCTGGCGGGGTCGGTCGCGACCATCACCTCGACGCCGTCGTAGCCGAGCTGCCCGGCCATCACGAAAGCGTCGGACGTGCGCTCGGGGTAGACCGAGGCCGTCGACAGCACAACGGAGGCATCCGGCACCGTTATCGGTTTGTCGGCTGAGCCGGCGACCGGATCACTCCCGGGGTCACTCACAGGGGTCGCCCTCGTTCCCTTCATAGCGGAGAGCTGAGCCAAGACTATGTGCCCGGCGAATATGTTACTAACGTGTCGCAGGCCGTACGGGGCGCGATCCCGAGCCCCAACATCTGGAACAGCCCGGATATCTACGAGGTGTACAACCGCGCCGTCGATCCCGACGGGCTCATCGAGTCCGCGATGACCGAGATCCGGCCGTGGGACGGCGCCGCCGTGCTCGACGTCGGCTGCGGCACCGGCTTCCATCTTCCCCGGTTCGCGGCGCGCGCCCGTACGGTCGTCGGCGTCGAGCCGCACCGCGGGCTGGCCGTACGCGCCCGCGACCGGGTCGCCGGGCTGCCGAACGCGTCCGTGCGCAACGCGGGCGCGCAGGAGCTGCCGCTGCCGCCCGCGTCCGTCGACGTCGCGCACGCCCGGTGGGCGTACTTCTTCGGCCCCGGCTGCGAGCCCGGCCTGGCCGAGCTCGCGCGGGTGATGCGGAAGGGCGGCGCGGCGTTCGTCGTGGACATCGACGCCGCGCGCGGCACGTACGGCCGCTGGTTCCGCCGCCACTTCCCGCGCTACGAGCCCGACGACGTGGAGCGTTTCTGGTCCGGGCGCGGCTTCTCGCGGCGGCGGGTGGAGATGCGGCTCGCGTTCGAGTCGCGGGCCGACCTCGCCGCCGTGCTCGCCATCGAGTTCCCCGCGGACCTCGCCGCCGAGTTCACCGCCGAGCACGCCGGCCTGGAGATCGACTACCCGGTCAACGTTCGCTGGAAGTACTACTGACGGCCTGCTCGACCGCGCCCGCGGTGGCCCGCATTCCGTTCGCGTTGGGGTGGACGGGCGCGGCGGGCATCGTCGGGATGATCCCCTCGACCCACTTGTCCGCGGGCGCCTGGCAGAGGTCGTGCCCGGCGGTGAAGTTCACGGCGTACGACGCGCCGCCGTCGTGCGCGCGCTTCTCCAGCATCGCGTTCAGGCTCTTCTCGACGCCAGAGAGGTACGGCACGTCGCCCGCGGCGATCGGCACCACGGGCCAGCAGCCCTTGCCGGAGGCGGGCAGCACGCGCGGGTAGCCGACGACGATGACGCGCGCGTGCGGCGACCGCGCGTGGATGCCGTCGAGCATCGCGGCGATCTTGGGCCCGGTCGCGTCGATCTTGGCCTGGAGCTGGTCGGTGCCGCCCGAGGTGTACTTCTTCTCGCACGGCGCGCCCGCCGGGTTGGTGACGCTCAGCGACCCGCAGGTGAGGATGATCGAGCCGAACCCGATGTCGTTGCCGCCGATGCCCACGGTGACCAGCGTGGTGTCCGCCTTGAGGGAGTCGAACTCCGGCGGGTTCGAGGAGATGCCGAGGTTCTGCGCGCTCGTCATGTCGTCGGTGGTGGAGCCGCTGCAGCTCGCGTCGGTGAACGTCGCGGCGCCGACGGACTTCGCCACCAGCGACGGATAGTTGTGGGTGGACCGCAGGCACAGCGCGGGGTGGCCGGTCTGGTCGGGGATCAGCGGCCCCGCGGTGTAGGAGTCGCCGAGCGAGACGTAGTTCGGACCGGTGTCGGCGGCGGCCGGACCGCCCCCGGCCGCGAGGCCCACCGCCGCGAGGAGCACGGCACCACCGAGACCCGCCATACGCCGACGCACCATCACGCACCCACGCTCCTCGGATCGGGCTCCCGGCGGAGCGCGATGATCACTGTGTGGTCGTCCCGCCACGCATCGTGCACCACGAACCCCACCCCGGCAAGGCCCAACTACGGGGTGTCGCCTAGCCGACGGCGTCCTCGACCGCGGCCGCTGTGGCGCGCATTCCGGCGGCGTTCGGGTGGATGGGCGCGGACCTGGTCGTCGGGATGACGCCCTCGACCCAGCGGGCATGCCGCTGGCACATGTCGTGGCCCGGCGCGTACACGGACACGAACGTCGCGCCGCCCGCGCCGGCGCGCTCCTCCAGCATCGCGTTCAGCGCGCGCTCCACGCCGCCGAGGTAACGGACGTCGCCGTCGGCGACCGGCACGCGGGGGAAGCAGCGCGGTACGGCGGTCGGCAGCATCCGCAGGTAGCCGACCACGACCACGCGGGCGTGCGGCGCGCGGGCGTGGATGCGCCGCAGCAGCCGCGCCACCCGGGGGCCGGTCGCGTCGATCCTCTTCCGCAGGGTGTCGGTGCCGTGGTGGACGTACACCCGGCGGCACGGCGCGCCGCGCGAATCGGTGACGCCCAGGGTCAGGCAGGTGAGGGCGATGCCGGAGAAGCCGATGTCGTTGCCGCCGATGCCCACGGTGACCAGCGTCGTCGACGTGTGGACGGCGTCCAGTTGCGGCGGGTTCGTGCCGATGCCGAGGTGCTCGGACCCGGCCATGTCCGCCGTCCTCGCGCCCGCGCAACTGACGTTCGTGAAGCTCCGCACCCGCAGCTTCTTCGCCACCAGCGCCGGGTAGCCGTGGTCGGAGCGCAGGCACAGGGCCGGATGCCCCGACTCGTGCGGCACCAGCGGCCCGGCAGTGAAGGAGTCGCCGAGCGCGACGTACCGGGCGTGCACGGCGGACGCGCTCGCGGACGACCTCGCGGGCGCGCAGCCCGCCGGGGTGCCGGTGGCGGCGCCCGTGGCCAGGACGGCGGCCAGCGCCACCCCGGATAAGCGCGCGTACGGGGCTGGGCTCACGTCACGGATCGTGCATGATGAGGTCCGCTCCGACAAGCCATGGTTCCGTACGCGCGGGCGTCGTCCACAGGCTGTGCATGTCGGCGCGCGTTTGTCGGTGCCCGGCCGTACGCTCCGTCCCATGGCCAAATCGCCCACGCGCGAGCCCGCGCAGAAGAGCCAGTACCGCTGTTCGGAGTGCGGGTGGCAGACCACCAAGTGGGTGGGGCGCTGCGGCGAGTGCCAGGCGTGGGGCACGGTCGAGGAGGTCGGCGTACCGCGGTCGCTGAAGTCCACGCTGCGCCCCGTCGCGGCCGGGCCGGTGAGCGCGCCCGCCCGTCCGATCCCCGAAGTGGACGTCACGTCGGCCCACGCACGGGCGACCGGAATCGACGAGCTCGACCGCGTGCTCGGCGGCGGCCTCGTGCCCGGCGCGGTGGTGCTGCTCGCCGGGGAGCCGGGCGTCGGCAAGTCCACGCTGCTGCTCGAAGTGGCCGCCATGTGCGCGGGCCGCGCCGGCGAGCCGTCACCCGGCGGCGCCGAGCCCGCCAAGCCCGCGCTGTACGTCACGGGCGAGGAGTCGGTCACGCAGGTCAGGCTGCGCGCCGACCGCATCGGCGCGCTCGACCCCGCGCTCTACCTCGCCGCCGAGACCGACCTGTCCGCCGTGCTCGGCCACGTCGAGGAGACCGACCCCGGGCTCCTGGTCGTCGACTCCGTGCAGACCGTCGCGTCCGGCGAGGTCGACGGCGCGCCCGGCGGCGTCACGCAGGTCCGCGAGGTCGCCGGGGCGCTCATCCGGGTCGCGAAACAGCGCGGCCTGACCACCGTCCTGGTCGGCCACGTCACGAAGGACGGCGGCATCGCCGGCCCCCGCGTCCTGGAGCACCTGGTCGACGTCGTGCTGTCGTTCGAGGGCGACCGCCATTCGCGGCTGCGCATGGTCCGCGCCGTGAAGAACCGCTACGGCCCCACCGACGAGGTCGGCTGCTTCGACCTCGGCGAGGAGGGCCTGATCGGGCTGCCCGACCCCAGCGGCGTGTTCCTCACCCGCCACAGCGAGCCCGTCTCCGGCACCTGCGTGACCGTCACGTCCGACGGCCGCCGTCCGCTGGTCGCCGAGGTGCAGGCGCTGGTCGCGCCGTCGGCCCTGACCAACCCGCGGCGCGCCACGTCCGGGCTGGAGTCCGCGCGCGTCGCGATGATCCTGGCCGTCCTGCAGCGCCGGGCGAAGATCCAGATCGGCGCCTCCGACGTCTACGCCGCCACCGTCGGCGGCGTGAAGCTCGCCGAGCCGTCCGTCGACCTCGCCGTCGCGCTGGCCATCACCAGCTCCGTCATGGACCTCCCGCTGCCGCCCGGCCTCGTCGCGCTGGGCGAGGTCGGCCTCGCCGGCGACGTACGACCGGTCAGCGGCGCCGCCCGCCGCATGTCCGAGGCCGCGCGGCTCGGCTTCCGCCACGCGCTCGTCCCCGAGGGCGTCTCCGGCATGCCCGACGGCCTCAAGGTGACCGAGGTCCCGGATATCGCGGCCGCGCTGCGCGCCGCGCTGGGACCCCAGTGACCATGGTGACCGCATGCCGCGGGGTGCCCTCGGTGACTAAACTGGCCCAGATCAAACGACCACCGGGGGCCCAGTGCCAGGCAAAGAGACAGGTCTAGACGAGCGGCGGCGCTCCGCTCTCGCCGCCGTCGCACCGGGCACGTCCATCCGCGACGGGCTCGAGCGGATACTGCGCGGCCGCACCGGCGCGCTCATCGTCCTCGGCTACGACGACCAGGTGTCCGACCTCTGCACGGGCGGTTTCGAGCTGGATGTCGAGTTCTCCGCCACCCGCCTGCGCGAGCTCGCCAAGATGGACGGCGCCGTCGTGCTCGACAGCTCGCGCCAACGGATCGTCCGCGCCGCCGTCCACCTCGTCCCCGACCCCGGCATCCCCACCGACGAATCGGGCACCCGCCACCGTACGGCCGAGCGCGTGGCCAGGCAGACCGGCTACCCGGTGATCACCGTGAGCCAGTCCATGCGCATCATCGCGCTCTACTTCGACGGCCACCGCAACGTCCTCGAAGACTCCGCGGCCATCCTGTCGCGCGCCAACCAGGCGCTCGCCACCCTCGAGCGCTACAAGCTCCGCCTCGACGAAGTGTCCGGCACCCTCTCGGCGCTGGAGATCGAGGACCTCGCCACCGTCCGCGACATGACGGCCGTCCTCCAGCGGCTGGAAATGGTGCGCCGCATCGCCGACGAGATCGAGGGCTACGTCGTCGAGCTCGGCACCGACGGCCGCCTGCTCACCCTCCAGCTCGACGAACTGGTCTCCGGCGTCGACATCGACCGCGAGCTGATCGTCCGCGACTACCTCCTGACCGTCCCCGGCCCGCACCACCGCCAGACCGGCGACGTCCTCGACGAACTCGACCGCCTCGGCGCCACCGAGCTGCTCGAGCTCACCACCGTCGCGCAGGTCCTCGGGTTCGACGGCGGCGGCGCGCTCGACGCCCCGGTCAGCCCGCGCGGCTACCGCCTGCTCGCGAAGGTCCCCCGGCTGCCGAGCCTCGTCGTCGAGCGCCTGGTCGAGCACTTCGGCTCGCTGCAGAAGCTGCTCGCCGCCAACATCGACGACCTCCAGTCCGTCGGCGGCGTCGGCGAGTCGCGCGCCCGCTCCGTCCGCGAGGGCCTGTCCCGGCTGGCCGAGTCCTCCATCCTGGAGCGCTACGTCTGACCAGCACCCCCGCGCCCCCTGACCAAGCCACGCGCCTGCCGCGGGCCGTCGTCTGGCTCATGGCGACCGTCACCGGCCTCGCCGTCGCGAGCAACTACTACGCCCAGCCGCTGCTGCACGACATCGGCCACGACCTCCACCTGACGGTCCAGCAGTCCGGCCTGATCGTCACGGTCGCGCAGCTCGGCTACGCGCTCGGCCTGATCTTCCTGCTCCCCCTCGGCGACCTCCTGGAGCGTCGCCGCCTGCTCGTCGTGCTGACCATCCTGTCCGCGGCGGGCCTGGCCTGCGTGGCCGTGCTGCGGGTACCGGCCGGGCTGTTCGCCGCCGTCGGCGTGGTCGGCGTGGTCTCGGTGGTCGCGCAGATCCTCGTGCCGTACGCCGCGACCCTCGCCGCGCCGGGCGAGCGCGGCCGCACGGTCGGCCTCGTGATGAGCGGCCTGCTCCTCGGCATCCTCCTGGCCCGTACGGCCGCCGGCTACCTCGCCGAGCTCGGCGGCTGGCGCACGGTCTACGCCGTGGCCGCCGTCCTGCTGCTGGCCGCCGCGGCGGCGCTGGCCCGCTGGCTGCCGCGCGACCGGCACTCCGTGTCCATCGGCTACCCCGCGCTGCTGCGCTCGGTCACGCGCATCATCCGCGACGAACCGGTGCTGCGCGTCCGCATGGTGCTCGGCGCGCTGTCCTTCGGCGCGTTCAGCGTGCTGTGGACCTCGATCGCGTTCCTGCTGTCGGCGCCGCCGTACGGCTACTCCGCCGGCACCATCGGCGCGTTCGGCCTGGTCGGCGCGGCCGGCGCGCTCGCCGCGTCGATGGCGGGCCGGTTCGCCGACCGCGGCCGCACCGGCGCGCTCACCGGCGCCACGACCGTCATCCTGGCGCTGAGCTGGCTGCCGATCCTCTGGGGCGCCACCTCCCTGGCCGCCCTCATCGCCGGCATCGTCCTCCTGGACCTCGCCGCCCAGGGCCTGCACATCACGAACCAGCACCTCGTCTACGCCCTCGCCCCCGAGGCGCGCAGCCGCCTCAACTCCGCCTACATGACGGCGTACTTCGCCGGCGGCGCGGCCGGCTCGGCCCTGGCGTCCGTGGCGTTCGCCCACTTCGGCTGGCCGGGCACGTGCGCCCTCGGCGGGGCGTTCGGCCTCGCCGCGTCCGCGACCGCGCTCGCCGTACGGCTCGTACGACCCCGTCAGCGCAGGTAGAACACGTGGCTCTGCGACTTCACGTGGTCGCCGCCGAACCGCACGACGTACGTACCGGGACGCGCCTTCTGGTGCGTGTGCCGGCACGACGGGGTCGACCGGGTGCGGTCCCAGGTGACGGTCCTGGTGTACGGCACGCCGCGTTTGAGCCGCTTGGAGTCGGTGACGCCCTTCGCGCAGTCGCCGCTTGACCAGATGCGGTCGCTGCCGGAGGTGATCTTCAGTTCGAGTCCCTTGGGCCCGACGTCGTACGCGCAGGTGCGGCTGCCGGTGTTCACGATGGTGTAGCCGAACGTCGGCTGCCGCCCGCCGCGGTACGTCTCGCCGCCGAGGTCCGAGGTGACCACGACGTCGTGCGGGTCGCAGGGGTCGTCGGGCCCGAGCTTCGCCGGCGACGGCGAGGCGGACGGGCTCGCGGACCCTGACGGGCTCGCCGAACCCGAGGGGCTCGGCGACCCGCTGCCGCTCACGGTCGGTGTCGGCGTGACGGTGACGGTGACCGTCGCGACCGGCGAGCTGGTCGGCTTCGGCCGCGCTGACTGCTGCGCGACCTGCTGTTTCTCGTCCTTTCCCCCCGCCGCGCCCGAGCAGGCCCAGGCCAGTAGCGCGACGACTCCCAGTACTCCCCCGAGGGCGAAGACCCTACGACGCCAGTAGGTCGTTGGATCCTCCGGGTCCGAGTCTCCCCCACGGAACGTATGCGGATCCATACAGGCAGTATGTCGATGCACCTCCCGGTTCCCCGGTCAACTCGCCGCGCCCCGCGTGTCACGATGGAAGAACGATGGCTGCCAACCCCTTTGCCGAACCGGTTATCGCCTGGTTCGAGACCCACGCACGCGACCTCCCGTGGCGCCGCCCCGAGGCCACACCCTGGGCGATCCTCGTCAGCGAGATCATGCTCCAGCAGACGCCGGTCGCCCGCGTCCTGCCCGCGTACGACGCCTGGCTGCGCCGCTGGCCCACCCCGGCCGACCTCGCCGCCGACGCGCCCGGCGAGGCCGTACGCCAGTGGGACCGGCTCGGCTACCCGCGCCGCGCGCTGAACCTGCACGCCATCGCGTGCGCCCTGGTCGAGCGGCACGACGGCCGCGTGCCCGAGTCGCACGACGACCTGCTCGCGCTGCCCGGCATCGGCCCGTACACCGCGGCCGCGATCGCCAGCTTCGCTTTCGGGCAGCGCCACGCCGTGCTCGACACGAACGTGCGCCGGGTCCTGGCGCGGCTCGTCAGCGCCGAGGAGCACCCGCCGAAGGCGCGCACGACCGCGGAGCAGACGCTCGCGGAGAGCCTGCTGCCCGACGACCCGCCGCGTGCCGCGCGGTGGGCGGCGGCCAGCATGGAGCTCGGCGCGCTCGTCTGCACGGCCCGCGGCCCGTCCTGCGGCGCCTGCCCGGTCGTGGCCGACTGCGCGTGGCACACCGCGGGCCGCCCCGCGTACCAGGGCCCGCCGCGCCGCGGCCAGACGTACGCCGGCACCGACCGGCAGTGCCGCGGCCGGCTGCTGGCGGTGCTGCGCGCCGCCGACGGCCCGGTCGACCGCGCGCCGCTGGACGCCGCCTGGGACGACCCGGTCCAGCGGGCACGCGCGCTCGACGGCCTCATCGCCGACGGCCTCGTCGACCCGCTCCCCGACGGCACCTTCGCGCTTCCCGGCGTCCGCCCGTCGTCCTGACGCCGCTGGCCGGATCGCGCCGCGCCCACCGCTGGCCGCCCCGAACGCCCGGTGATACAACCTTCCGTGCGTGATGGGCCGGCTACGGGAAGGTGCGGCGTGCCCGAACTCGATGTCAAGGTGCGGCGCCGCTACGGCAGGACCCGCGTGTACGTCTCCACGGCGGAGCCCGAGCCGCGCGCGATCGGCTGGTACGACCCGGTGACCGGCACCCACCAGTTGGACGACCCGGCCCTGTCCGCGGACTTCTGGTCGGCCGCCACCGCCGAGTCCGAACGCCTCCGCGCCTCGGGCAAGATCGCCAAGATCGTCCCACCCGACGTACCTTCGCCTCTGCGCCGTGCACACCCTGTGGGTACCGCTCTCGCGCGCCTCGTGGGCGTCCGCACCGACGCGCGCTCGTACGCCGGAGGCTCGCGCGGCGAGCGGAAGGTCGGCCGCGCGCTGGACAAGTACGCCGCGCGCGACGGCTGGCACGTCCTGCACGGCGTCCAGGTCGGCGACGGCGGCACGGACATCGACCACGTCGTCGTCGGCCCGTTCGGCGTCGTCACCGTGAACACCAAGCGGACGTCCGCCGCCGTCCGCGTCGGCGACCACGCGATCTGGGTCGGCGGCCACGAGGTGCCGTACCTGGTGAAGTCGCGCGCCGAGGCCCGCCGCGCGTACAAGCGCCTCCTGTCGGCGGGCTGCGACATCCCGGTGCGCCCCGCGCTGGTCTTCGTCGGCCAGCAGGACTTCCAGCGCGGCCGCGCCGGCCATCCCGGCGACGCCCAGACCGACGTAGCCGTCCTCCCCGGCCCCGGCGCGCTGCGCGACTGGATCAACCGCCTCCCGATCGTCCTGGACGCCGGCGACATGGCCACCGTGTACGCCGTTGCCCGCCGCGGCGACACCTGGCTCACCTGACCGCGCGCCCTCCCCGGGTGCCGCCGTAACTCGTCCTCGTGGAGGAAGCGCCCCCGCGGCCCCCGCCCTACGCTGCTGAGCGGATTCCTGACGGGAGGTGCCATGGCGATACTCAGACTCAGGCGGCGCGGCATGACGCTCGGCGCGGCGGCGGCCGGCGCCTTGCTGGTGGCCGGGCTCGCGGGCCCGGCGGACGCCCGTACGACCGGCGGCGGGCTGGACACCGCGGCGCTGCGCACATCGCTCGACGCCGTCCACACCGCCGGCATGCCCGGCATCTACGCCCAGGTCCGCGACGGCGGCGAGACCTGGAACGCCGCCTCAGGGGTGGCCGACGTACGCACGAAGCGCCCGGTCAAGCCGTACATGCAGCACCGCGTGGGCAGCGTGACGAAGGCGTTCACCTCGGCCGCGCTGATCCAGCAGGTCGAGAAGGGCCGGTTGAACCTCGACGCCCCGATCGGCAAATACCTGCCGAAGCTCGTGACCGGGCAGCGCGGCGAGACGATCACCGTACGGATGCTGCTGAACCACACGAGCGGCATCGGCGACTACGCAATGGCGGCCTTCCCGTCGCTGGCCAAGGGCTCGGGCGCGGACCTGGTGCGCTACCGGTTCCGTACGATCGCGCCGACCACGCTCGCGCGCTTCGGCCTCGCCGCCGCGCCGACCGGCACACCGGGCCAGAAGTGGTCGTACTCCAACACCAACTACGTCATCGCCGGGCTGCTCCTGCGCAAGCTCACCGGCGAGGACCCGGAGCGGTACATCACGGCGAACGTGATCCGCCGCGCCGGCCTGCGGCACACGTACTTCCCCCGCGGCCCGTACATCCTGGGCCCGCACTCCCGCGCGTACGAGAGCCTCTACGGCGTGTTCGACCCGCCGAAGGACTTCAGCGTCTACAACATGTCCTGGGCGAGCACGGCCGGATCCCTGGTGTCCACGATGGACGACCTCGACCGGTTCTACCGCGCGCTGCTCGGCGGCCGGATCGTGGACCGCGCCGGTCTCGCGCAGATGCAGCGGACGGTGCCCACCACGTCCGCGAACCTGAAATACGGCCTGGGCATCTACTCGCTGTCCCTGCCCTGCGGCGTCTTCTGGGGCCACGACGGCGCGGTGTTCGGCCAGGGCACCCAGGTGCTGTCGACGCCGGACGGCCGCCGCCAGGTCAGCCTCGGCTACAACCTGATGAAGTACCAGAAGCTCGACGCCAACGGGGTCCCCCAGCCGAGCCCGATCGACACCGCGATGAGCGACTTCCTGCTGAAGGCGGCCTGCGGCGACCAGGCCGCGGCCAAGTCGGCGCGCACGGACACGCCCCTGTTCCCGCGCACGGGCTGACCCCGGCGCACGCGAAGACGGCGGGTCCCGGCCCGGTGGCCGGTGATCCCGCCGTCATCTTTCTCCGCCCCGTTACTCACCCTTGTGCGCGAGGACGTCCCACCCGCGTCAGCAGCCTGCTCCGGTTGGGCCGAGGCCGTGCCATTCATGCCGCCGTAACGTAGACGCAGTGGTATTCCCGCTGGTCGTGCTCCCACTGGCAGCGCTGGCACCGGCCCTCGCGGTGCAGCTCCATGCTGAAGTTGTAGTCGGTACGAGTCATCGAACGCTCACAGTCGGGGCACTGGTAGGAAAGACGCATCCGGCTCACCTCTTCGGTCTCTGTCGCCTGCTGCCGACGACTTCCCGTTACTCATACAGTGGCCGCCACCCCCGAATCCGTATGTGTCATATGAGGGCCAACGCGGAAAAAATCACCTTCAACGCCATTACCGACCGAATAAGTATTTCCGGCCGCGCCCCGAACGGGAAGCACAACACCTCGGACGCGGCGATAATGAGCCAGTGGACCCGTTCGTGACTCTCGGTGCCGCCGCCGCCCGGACCCTGTTAAAGCTCTGGCTGAGGGACGACGACATCGCCGCCTTCGGCGGCTCGCTCACCGATCTCATCGCCGCGAAAATCGACGACCGGCGCACCCGCCGCCGTACCCAGCACCTCTTCGAGGAGATCGAGGAGATGATGGCCGAGCGGGTGGAGACGCTACTCACCGGCGAGTTCGACGACGTGCCGGCCAACGAACGCGCCGCCGCCGTACTGGCCGTGGGCGCGGCGCTGGACGCCGCCCGGCTCACCGGCATCGACCTGTTCGCCGCCGACCTCGATCCGCGCCTCCTGGAACGCCGCGTCCGCGACGCCCGCCCTCCGGCCCCGCACCGCACGCCGCTCCGGCCGGAGCCGGACCGCCCCGGCGAACCCGACCAGACCCGCGATCTCGCCCCGGCCGCACGCGCGCTGTACGACCAGGTGCTGTCCGCGTGCTGCGCGTACATCATCGAGTTGGCGAGGGAGCTGCCCGGGTTCCAGACGGAGGCGTACGCCAGCATCCTTGCCCGTCTGACCGAGACCCTGGGCCTGCTGAAGGACCTCCTGGACCGGGTCCCCACGCCGGACGCCGTGCCCGCGACCGCCGACCGTGCGTCCGCGCGCTTCCTTTTCGATTACCGCCAGGCCACGGTGAACCGCCTCGACCGGCTGGAGCTGTTCGGGGTGACCGTGTCGGAGCCGCTGCGCCGTTACCCGCTCACCACCGCCTACCTCAGCCTGACCGTCGCGTCCGACTCCCTGCGCGAACGGCTGTCCGATCTGCGCGCCCGCCGCGCCGGCGAGGACACCCGCGCGTTCGGCAGGTCGGGCGCTCGTATGCTCCCGCTCGGCGACCTCCGGTGCGACACCGTACTGCTCGCCGCCTCCCGGCTCTTCCTGCGCGGCCAGGCGGGTGCCGGCAAGACGACGCTTCTCCAGTGGATGGCCGTCCGCGCCGCCCTTCGCGACTTCCCCGACGAACTGGCGGCCTGGAACGACGCGGTGCCGTTCCTGATCAAACTCCGCCGGTACGTCAACGGTGCGTTCCCACGGCCGGAGGAGTTCATCACGGAGGTGGCGGAGAACTACGCGGCGGAGCTGCCCACCGGATGGGTGCAGGACCAGTTGCGGTCCGGCAGCGCCCTGGTGCTCATCGACGGCATCGACGAACTGCCCGAATCCCGCCGCCGCGCGGCCCGTACGTGGTTGAGCCGCCTTGTCGGCGACTTCCCCGATGCCCGCTACGTCGTGACGTCACGCCCGGCGGCGGTCGCCGAGAGCTGGCTGAAATGCGACGACTTCGACGCGGCCGAGCTTCAGCCGATGACCCCGGACGACATCCGCCGTTTCGTACGGCGGTGGCACGACGCCTACGACGCCGGACCGGAACCCGAACGCTACGAGGCCGCGCTCGTCGAGACGATCGAGTCCCGATCGCACCTGCGTGAGCTGGCCGCCACACCGTTGTTGTGCGCGATGCTGTGCGCGCTGAACGCCGACCGGCGCATGCACCTGCCGCGCGACCGCATGGAGTTGTACGACTCGGCGCTGGCCATGCTGTTCGGCCGCCGGGACGAGGAACGCGACATCGCCGCCGAACCGATAGCCATGTCGCCGCGCGAGAAGACGCTCATCTTGCAGGGGCTCGCGTACTGGCTCGTGCACAACGGCCGCGGCGACGCGGAGCGCACCGACGCGGAGGCCCGCGTCGGAGAGGCGCTGCGGACGATACCCCGGCTGCATGATGCGGAGCCCGGCGACGTACTGACCCAGTTGCTCGTACGCGGCGGTGTGCTCCGCGAGCCGCTCACCGGCCGCGTGGACTTCATGCACCGCACGTTCCAGGAGTACCTCGCGGCGAAGGCGGCCGTTGAGGGCGGCAACATCGGCGCGCTGATCAACCACGCCGATGACGATCAATGGTTCCAGGTCGTCGTCCTGGCCGCGGGCCACGCACAACCTCGGCAACGCGCCGATCTGCTGCGCGGCCTCCTCGACCGCGCGCGGTCCGCATCCGCGGACGTTCGCCACAAGCTGCATCTCGTGGCGGTCACCTGCCTGGAGACCGCCGTTCCGCTCGCCCCCGACCTGCACGCGGAGATCCGCGATCTGGCCAAGGCGCTGGTGCCGCCGTCCACGATCTCCGCCGCCACGGCCCTCGCCAAGGCGGGTGATTTCGCATTGGACCTCCTGGCCGACGCCCGGCCGGGGAGCATCCGCGCGTCCGTCGCCACGATCCGGTGCGCCCGGATGATCGGCGGCGACGCCGCCCTCCCGGTGATCGCCCGCGCCGGGCGGCATTCGTCTGAAAAGGTCGCCGACGAGCTGACGGCAGCGTGGGCGTACTTCGACGCGGACGAGTATGCCCGGCGTGTACTGAGCGGCTCCGCCGTATGCCAATGCCCCCTCACGGTGGCCAATGCCGCCCAGCAGACCGCCCTCCGGCGAGTACGGGGGTTGCGGTGGGTCGATGTCGACGTCTTCGAAGGTTGTGGCGACCTCGGTTTCGTCGCCTCGAACCCGGAGCTTTCCTCGCTGCGCGTGTTTACCGACCTCAGAATGACGGATATCGGTCACCTGGCCGGGCATCCCGGTCTCACACACGTCGAACTCGTTGAGGTAGGGCCGCTCGATCTCGCGCCCCTCCTGGAGATTCCAGGGTTGAACAATCTGACTGTCTCGCTCGGGAGAGCGCGCACCGTAGACAGCTTGCGCAGATGCCGACAGCTCTACGCCCTGTCCTTGCTCGACATACCGAGCGACCTGTGCCTGAATGCGGTCCTCCCCGAGTCCACGACGCTAAGCAAGCTCGAACTGTCGGGTTTCCACGGACCACTCCGAATGAGCATGCTAAGCGATGCCGAATCCCTCGCCAAAGCGACGAGTTTCGAACTCACATGTTGCTCCACCCTGACCTCGCTGGCGGGAATCGAGGCTTGGGGCGAGAACGTCGAAGAGCTGCGCCTCCATGAGAACCACCGGCTGAGCGACCTTGACGCGCTGCGCAGTCTGACCAACCTGCGGCAGATCGAGATCAGCCACTGCCCATCGGTGTCGGACCTGTCGGCGCTCTGCGAACTGACCGCGCTTCAATGGGCCCAGCTCGACATGCTGGACACAGGCCCGATCGATCTCTCGGTCATGAAGTCGAGGAACCTGCGCGCGCTGTCGCTCCTAGGTTCCGGGGACATCGATCTACGACCGCTCGCCGGATACGAGGGGCTGAAGGTGTACGTAGACACCAGTCAGCGCGTGGTCGGCGCTGAGGGTCTCGGCGCTGGAAGCAAGGTCATCCGTTCGCGGCCGGGCCGGCCATTGCGGTAAACCGCTGCGGAGATTGCGGGGCGCCGCACAGTGATGGAGGGCTGGCCACGTAGGCGGCGCAAGGCCCGCGGCGGACGATCGACGCATGGCCGATCGCACCTCGCTCGCGCAGCGGAACATGATGGCGGGAACCGCGTTTCTCGCCGCACCGATCTTCATGCTCGTCTACGGCGTCGTACGGTTTCTCGGCGGGCGCCACAGTCCGAGTGCCGCGTGGACGCTCGGGCACCTGGCGTTCCTGGTGGCGCTGTTCCTGTTCGGGTTCGTGCTGCTGGGGCTGCGCCGCCGCGTCGACCCGGAGCGGCGCGGGCTGCGGACGGGCGCCGACATCGCGACCGTAGCCGGGTTCCTCGGGCTGGCCGCGATGATCATCCAGATCAGCGTCGACCTCGTCGTCGGCCTGGTCTCCGCCGACCACGCCGCGATGAGCCGTACGTTCGAGGCCTTCCAGTCGTGGCCCGGCGTCACCCCGGCGATCTACACGATCATGCCCCAGTTGCTGTTCGTCGGCTTCGTGGCCCTCTCGATCCTCGCCGCCGTCTCCCGCCGCACCCACCCGTCCGTCCCGATCCTCATCACGATCGGCACGGCCTTCGCCGCCGCCAACCTCAACCTCCTCCCAGCCGCCGCAGTCTGCTACGCCCTGGCCCTAGCCCCGCTGGGCCTCCACCTCATCCGCCAAGCCGACACCCGCCCCGAACTCGCCCACACCTAACCCCGGACACAAGAAGGCCCCGCCGGATGGTCCGGCGGGGCCTCTTGGTGGTGTCTTACTCGGCGGCGGCGTCCTCCATGGGGGGCGGGGTGTCCGGGACGGAGCCCGGCTTGGCTTCCCCGGTGAAGGTGAAGTCGGCGTTCTCGCCTTCGCCCTCGACGTCGACGATGACGATCTGGCCGGCGCGCAGGTCGCCGTAGAGGATCTTCTCGGAGAGGAGGTCCTCGATCTTGCGCTGGATCGTGCGGCGCAGCGGCCGGGCGCCCAGCTCCTTGTCGTAGCCCTGCTCGGCGAGCAGCTTCTTGGCGGCCGGCCTGAGCTCGATGCCCATGTCGCGGTCCTTGAGCCGCTCGTCGACCTTGGCGATCATCAGGTCGACGATGTTGGTGATCTCCGCCTGGGTGAGCTGGTGGAAGACGATCGTGTCGTCCACGCGGTTGAGGAACTCGGGACGGAAGTGCTTCTTCAGCTCGTCCGTGACCTTGCCCTTCATCCGCTCGTACGCGCCCTCGACGTCGGCCTCCTGGGAGAAGCCGATCGTCTTGGAGATGTCCCGCGTGCCGAGGTTGGTGGTCATGATGATCACCGTGTTCTTGAAGTCGACCACGCGGCCCTGCGCGTCCGTCAGGCGGCCGTCCTCGAGGATCTGCAGCAGCGAGTTGAAGATGTCCTGGTGGGCCTTCTCGATCTCGTCGAAGAGCACCACCGAGAACGGCTTCCTGCGCACCTTCTCGGTGAGCTGGCCGCCCTCCTCGTAGCCGACGTAGCCGGGCGGGGAGCCGAACAGCCGCGAGACGGTGTGCTTCTCCATGAACTCGGACATGTCGAGCTGGATCAGCGCGTCCTCCTCGCCGAACAGGAACTCGGCGAGCGTCTTGGACAGCTCCGTCTTACCGACACCGGACGGGCCGGCGAAGATGAACGAGCCGCCGGGCCGCTTGGGGTCCTTCAGGCCCGCACGGGTGCGCCGGATCGACTGGGACAGCGCCTTGATGGCGTCGTTCTGGCCGATGACCCGCTTGTGCAGCTCCTGCTCCATGCGCAGCAGGCGCTCGCTCTCCTCCTCGGTGAGCTTGAAGACCGGGATGCCGGTGGCGGTGGCCAGGACCTCGGCGATGAGCTCCTCGTCCACCTCGGCGACGACGTCCATGTCGCCGGCCTTCCACTCCTTCTCCCGCTGCGCCTTCGCGGTCAGGAGCTGCTTCTCCTTGTCGCGTAGCGCCGCCGCCTTCTCGAAGTCCTGCGCGTCGATCGCGGACTCCTTCTCGCGGCGCACGTCGGCGATCTTCTCGTCGTACTCGCGGAGGTCCGGCGGCGCGGTCATGCGGCGGATCCGCATACGGGAGCCGGCCTCGTCGATGAGGTCGATCGCCTTGTCGGGCAGGAAGCGGTCGTTGATGTAGCGGTCGGCGAGCTGCGCCGCGGCCACCAGCGCGCTGTCGGTGATCGACACGCGGTGGTGCGCCTCGTAGCGGTCGCGCAGGCCCTTGAGGATCTCGATGGTGTGGGAGATCGTCGGCTCGTTGACCTGGATGGGCTGGAACCGGCGCTCGAGCGCGGCGTCCTTCTCCAGGTACTTGCGGTATTCGTCGAGGGTGGTGGCGCCGATGGTCTGGAGCTCGCCGCGCGCCAGCATCGGCTTGAGGATGGAGGCCGCGTCGATCGCGCCCTCGGCGGCGCCCGCACCGACGAGAGTGTGCAGCTCGTCGATGAACAGGATGATGTCGCCGCGGGTGCGGATCTCCTTGAGGACCTTGCGCAGCCGCTCCTCGAAGTCACCGCGGTAGCGGCTCCCGGCGACCAGCGCGCCGAGGTCGAGGGTGTAGAGCTGCTTGTCCTTCAGGGTCTCGGGCACCTCGCCCTTGACGATCTTCTGGCCCAGCCCCTCGACGACCGCGGTTTTACCGACGCCGGGCTCGCCGATGAGCACAGGGTTGTTCTTCGTACGGCGGGACAGCACCTGCATGACCCGCTCGATCTCCTTGTCACGCCCGATGACCGGGTCGAGCTTGCCCTCGCGGGCCGCCTGCGTGACGTTGCGACCGAACTGGTCGAGCACCAGGGACGTCGACGGGGTCGACTCGGTGGAGCCGCCCGGGGTGGTCGGCTCCTTGCCCTGGTAGCCGTGCAGCAACTGGATGACCTGCTGACGGACCCGGTTGAGGTCCGCGCCGAGCTTCACGAGCACCTGGGCCGCGACGCCCTCGCCCTCGCGGATCAGCCCGAGCAGGATGTGCTCCGTGCCGATGTAGTTGTGGCCCAACTGCAGCGCTTCGCGCAGCGACAGCTCGAGGACCTTCTTCGCACGGGGGGTGAACGGAATGTGACCCGACGGGGCCTGCTGGCCCTGGCCGATGATCTCCTCGACCTGCTGCCGGACCGCTTCGAGGCTGATGCCGAGGCTCTCCAGAGCCTTGGCCGCGACGCCCTCCCCCTCGTGGATCAGGCCGAGCAGGATGTGCTCGGTCCCGATGTAGTTGTGGTTGAGCATCCTGGCCTCCTCCTGAGCCAGGACGACAACCCGCCGCGCGCGGTCGGTGAACCTCTCGAACATCTCGTCGCTCCTCGTAGAGCGGTCTGGCCAGGATCGGTGCGTCCCCGGTCCTGTCCTGACCACTTGCTAGCCCCGCTCCCGGGACCGTCCGTTCGTGCCTGTCTTCATCAATATGGACGTTCCCAAGGCATGGGCCGTTCACCCCGATCCAACTACCTCCGGGGCGTGCGGTGTTCCCTGTACGCCGCAAGCGAACGGCCCGACCCCCATCGGTGGGGGGCCGGGCCGATCGAAGCTCCGAACGCGAGACCTCATCCTGGGCTATCCCCGACTAGGGGAAGACTTCCCTTTTCCCGCTAGTGGCGACGAGAAGGCAAGGATCTCGGGCTGGTTCAGTGAGCCGCTTCGTACTGCGCGACGACGTTGGCGGGGATACGCCCGCGCTCGTTGACCTTGATGCCGCGCTCCTTCGCCCACGCGCGAATGTCGGCACTGCGCTCACGATTGCTCGTGCCGCGTGCGCGACGGCGCTTGGCGGTGCCCGCCTTACGCGCCGAGGTGATGAAAGGCGCCAGCGCCTCGCGAATCTTCGTCGCGTTCTTGTCACTCAGGTCGATCTCGTACGCGGTGCCATCAAGGGAGAACGCGACCGTCTCGTCGGCCTCGCCGCCGTCGAGGTCATCGACGAGAAGCACCTGCACCTTCTGTGCCATGGGAGTTAGCCCTTTCATCGGAGCATTAGCGATTTCGCCCGTTAAAGATATACCGGATCACCGACGCTTGACAATTCGACACTCCGACAATCTCCCCACAAGTTACGGAGAGTAATCGCGAACATTGATCCCGTACGGGTTAGCGTTCGCCCGCATCTCTCTGTACACGCTTCCTCTTCCTGGGGGCCATCTCACGGCGCAGCAGGAAGACCACTCCCGCGATGAACGCGCCACAGACGACAACAGGTGGAAGTAGAGCCGCTGCCACATCCATCTCGAACGCGGACCTCCTTCTCCAACGCGGCGTCTCGGGGCGAAATTGCCCGTATAGCAACCGCGCGCCGAAGTCATCAGCAGACCAGTACGCGACCTGTCACACCCGGTTCCCCTGGTTGACCGGCGCCCTGACTGGAACTGACGCAAATGTCTACGCCGCACAGCCTACGCCCGGCGCGTTCCGCGCGCGGGCCGCACTGTCCTTAACACCGCCGTTCCCAACGTCGCACCGCACGCGCCCGTGCGCAATCCCCCGGCACCTGCCGGTTTCCGGACGGAGTTCCCCTTTCTCGATGTGAGCACTTTCACGCGGTGCGGAATCCGTAGATCCGGCCGTCGCGATCACCCCCGGCACACCCGCGCCGTACGGTAGGAGATTCACCACCTGCGGTGACGCGTCGCAAAGTCTCCCCCAATGGACATCCCGACAATGGCGCCGACCTGCCCGATAGCCGGGGATGCGGTCACCGCGGGACGGTTTTCGGCATGCTGTCGTAAAACCAAAACATCACCATGGACATGACCGGGCCTCCGCGAGTTCTCCCGCGTTCGGCCCGCCGAGGCCGTACGGGCGGGGGGATTCGTCGCGCGATGTCCGAACACCGGGTTCGACCGCCGGGCGCATCCGGACGTGGCAAGATCTGAGCCCATGTTCTACGCGGACCTGCACGTCCATTCCAAGTACTCCCGTGCGTGCAGCCGGGATTGTGACCTGGAGCACCTCGCATGGTGGGGCGCGCGAAAAGGAATCCGCGTGCTCGGGACCGGCGACTTCTGTCATCCGGCCTGGAGCGCCGAACTCCACGAGAAGCTGGAACCCGCCGAACCGGGTCTCTACCGGCTGCGTCCGGAGATTGCCGAACGCGTCGCGCGCACCCTTCCGCCGCACTGCCGTCTCGATGTCCGCTTCATGCTGTCGGTGGAGATCTCCACGATCTACAAACGCGACGACCGCACGCGCAAGGTGCACCATCTCCTTTACTCGCCGGATCTGGACGCCGCGGGGCGGATCACGGCCGCGCTCGACCGCATCGGGAACATCAGCTCCGACGGCCGGCCGATCCTCGGGCTCGATTCCCGTGACCTGCTGGATATCACCCTGTCGAGCGATCCCGGTTCGTATCTCGTGCCCGCCCACGCGTGGACGCCCTGGTTCTCCGTGCTGGGCTCGAAATCGGGATTCGACCAGGTGGCGCACTGCTACGCCGACCTCGCCGAGCACATTTTCGCAGTTGAGACCGGGCTGTCCTCAGATCCGCCGATGAACTGGCGCGTAGCGTCGCTGGACGCGTACACCCTGGTCAGCAATTCCGACGCGCATTCTCCGCCCGCGCTCGGGCGCGAGGCCACCGCCTTCGGCACCGACGCCGACTACTTCGCGATGCGCCGCGCGCTGGAGACCGGCGACCGATTCGGCGGCACGGTCGAATTCTTTCCCGAGGAGGGCAAGTACCACATGGACGGCCACCGGAAATGCGGTGTCCGTCTCGATCCGGCCGTGACCCGTACGGGCGACGGCCGGTGCCCCGAATGCCACAAGCCGCTGACGATCGGGGTGCTGCACCGGGTGGAGGCGCTGGCCGACCGTCCCGAGGGGCGCCGGGCGCCGCGCGCCGCGCCGTTCCACAGCCTGATACCGCTGCCGGAGATGGTCTCGGAGATCCTCGGCGTCGGCCCGAAAAGCAAGAAGGTCGTCGGCGAGGTCAGCGACCTGGTGGCGCGTCTGGGCCCCGAGCTGTCCATCCTCACCGAGGTGCCGGTCGACGACATCACGGCGGCCGGCGGCACGCTCCTCGGCGAGGCCGTCGCGCGGCTGCGGCGCGGCGAGGTGATCCGCGAGGGCGGCTACGACGGCGAGTACGGCGTGATCCGCGTGTTCTCCCCCGGAGAGCTGCATCGCTCGCACGCGGTCCCGGCGCTGTTCGAGGTCGCGATGACCGAGGCGGACACCGCGGCCTCCCCGGCGCCCCGCGTACGCGCGCCCGCCGCGACCGCCGGTTCCGCGGAGTTCGACGAGGCGCTGTTCGCCGAGCTGGGGCCGCCGCGGCCGGGTGCCGCGCTGGGCATCGCCGCGGAGGAGCCCGAGCCGGAGCCCGAACCCGAGCCGGAGCCGCGCCCCGAGCCCGTGATGTCGGTGCCGGGGCAGATGGCCATCGAGGAGGTGGACGAGCCGGGCGGGTCGCTGCTCGACGGCCTCGACCCCGACCAGCGCGCCGCCGCGGGCGCGGACTCCGGGCCGCTGCTGATCGTCGCGGGTCCTGGCACCGGGAAGACGCGGACGCTGACGTACCGCGTCGCCGCGGCCGTACGCGAGCGCGGCGTGCCGGCCGAGGAGTGCCTGGCGATCACGTTCACCCGGCGCGCGGCGCAGGAGATGCGCGACCGCCTGGCCGCGCTTGTGCCCGACTCCGGGCGGATGACCGTGACGACGTTCCACGGGCTCGGCGCCATGATCCTCCGCGAGATGCCCGAGGCGGCCGGCCTGACACCCGATTTCCGCATCGCCGACGAGGCCGAGCGGCTCGCCGTGGCCGTCGAGCTCGCGGGCGGCATCGAGCGCGACGGCCGCAGGCTGCTCGCCGGGCTCGACGACGACCCGGAGCAGCGCGAGCGGTTCGAGAAGTCGCTGCGCGCGCGTGACCTCGCCGACTTCGACGACCTGATCAGGCTGCCCGTACGCCTGCTGCGCGACGACCCGGCGGCCGTGGCGCGGCTGCGTGAACGCTGGCGGCGGATCAGCGTCGACGAGTACCAGGACGTCGACGAGTACCAGTACGACCTGCTCGCGCTGCTCGCCGGCGACGGCGCGGGGCTGACCGCGATCGGCGACCCCGACCAGGCGATCTACGCCTTCCGCGGCGCCGACGTGCGGTTCTTCCTGCGGTTCACCGACGACTTCCCGCACTCCTCGGTGGTGACGCTCGGCCGGAACTACCGGTCGTCCGCGGCGATCGTGTCGGCCGCGGCACACGCCATCGCGCCGGAGACGCTGGTCGCCGGGCGCGAGCTGACGCCGGTGCGGGACGACCTGGAGGCCGTGCCGGTCGGCGTCTACGGCGCCGAGGACCCCGACGCCGAGGCCGCGTTCATCGTGGGCGCGATCGAGCGGCTGCTCGGCGGGTCGTCGTTCCACGCGCTGGACAGCGGGCGCGTCACCGCCGACGGCCACGGCGGCATCGCGTTCGCCGACATCGCGGTGCTCTACCGTACGGACGCCCAGGCCGAGATGATCATGACGGCGCTGACGCGGGCCGGCCTGCCGTTCCAGAAGCGCACACACGACCGGCTGGCCGCGCGCCCCGGTGTCCAGGAGATCGCCGCCGAGCTGCCGCACCACGGCTCGGGGCCACTGGCCGCGCGGGTCCGCGCCGCGGCCGAGGCGGTGGCCGTACGCCAGGCCGCGGCGAACACCGACACCGCGCCGGTGGCGGCAGCGGCCGAGTTGCTGAAACCGCTCGCCGGCCGCTGCGGCGACGACCTCGACCGCTTCCTCACCGAGCTCGCGCTCGGCGCCGAGGTGGACGCCTACGACCCGCGCGCCGAGGCCGTCGCGCTGCTGACGCTGCACGCCGCGAAGGGGCTGGAGTTCCCCGTGGTGTTCATCGCCGGGTGCGAGCGCGACCTGTTGCCGTTCCGGCCCGTCCACGCGGGCCCCGAGGCGCGCGAGACGGCAGAGGAGCGGCGGTTGTTCTTCGTGGGGCTCACACGGGCTCAGGAGCGCCTGTACGTCTCGTACGCGGCCCGGCGCACCCGGCAGGGCGCGGCGCGCGAGACGGGCGCCTCGCCGTTCCTGGCGGCCATTCCGGGCGATCTCACCGAGCGGCTCGACGCCGGCGCGCGGCGGCGTCCGAAAGACCGTCAGCTCCGCCTGCTCTGAGGTGGACGATCATGCGGGTGTTGCCGAGGGTGTTCGGCTTGACGTGCTCGAGGTCGAGGAACTCGGCGACGCCCTCGTCGTAGGACCGCAGCAGCTCAGCGTAGACCTCGTGGGACACCGGTGTGCCCTTGATCGGCTGGAAGCCGTGGCGGGCGAAGAAGTCGGTCTCGAAGGTGAGCACGAAGACGCGCTGGATGCCGAGCTCGTGCGCGGTGTCGAGCAGCACGGCGACGATGCGGTGGCCGGCGCCGCGGCCGGTCGCCTTGGGGTGGACCGCGACCGTACGGATCTCGGCGAGGTCCTCCCACAGGACGTGGAGCGCGCCGCAGCCGATGACGGTGCCGTCGGGCTCCACGGCCACCCAGAACTCCTGGACGTCCTCGAACAGCGTGACGGTCGCCTTGGCGAGCACGCGGCGCTCGGTGACGTAGGTGTCGACGAGTTCGCGGATCGCCGGGACGTCCCGGGTGCGCGCGCGTCTGATCGTGAAGTCCATGCCGCGCACAGCTTACGTGTCGCCGCGGCGGCCAATGGTGGCCAAGGCGCGGCCGCATTTGTGAATGAGCCCACACCACTTTCGGCACCGTATCGATGACATGGCCGGGAATTTCACCTGACCAAAGGCATTCCAGTGACCTGCCCGTGATCGTGTGCTCACCCTCACGCGATGGCCGGGGCCACGTTCCGGTCAAGCGGCGCACGTCACCGGAAAGCCTCAGGTAGCTTGGCTTCCGCCGGTATGCGAAGCCGATCCCGCGACCGTACGGGTCCGGTATCCACATATTCGTTGGTTCCGGTTGGCAGCCGGGCACACGTCCGTTAATCTGCATCGCTGTCATCACCTGTCGCCGGGAAAAGTCCACGGCGGCAGCGCACGACCCGCCGAATCCGCGGCCCGCCTCCAGTGGGCACGGAACCGGGGACCCACAACCCCGGGGTGAATCCGGCCGTTCGTGATCTCGCGAGACCACGAGCGCTGGTAGGGCTTCTCCGGCCCGAACCCGACAGCTAACCCGGTAGGCGGTCCAGGAGAGGAGATATTCGAGTGGTGTCTGCGCGCCCCCACGCGGACCGGTCCGCCCCCGACGACGGGGTTCCAATACGCCGCCGTCGCCCGCTGGTCGCAATCGCGGCCGTCGCCTGTGCTCTCGTCGTCACAGCGCCGCCCGCCGTCGCGCATGCCGCGCCCACGTCCCCCCAGCCGAGCACTTCCGCTCTGCGGAAGAAGCTCACCCAACTGAACAACCAGATCGAGACGCTCGCCGAGCAGTTCAACGGCCAGCGCATCCAGCTCAAGCAGGCCAAGCGCGCGGCGCGCATCGCGGGTGACAACGCGAAGCGCAAGCAGCGCGCGCTCGGCACCGCTCAGGGAAAGGTCCGCCGGCTCGCCGCCACGAGCTACATGACGGGCAACACCGACCCCTCGATGACGATCGCCACCGGCGGAGACCCCGAGTCCGCGATCAGCCAGTCGACGATGCTCCACCACATCGCCACGCAGGACGGCGCCCAGGTCAACGGCCTGGCCAACGCGCAGGCCGCGGCGACACGGGCCAGCAGGGCCGCCACCAAGCGGGTCAAGTCGGTCCAGAAGATCGTCGACACCATGGGGAAGAAGAAGGACCGCATCGAGGGCCTGGTCACCAAGGTCCAGAACAAGGTCTTCTCGCGGATCCTCACCAAGGGCGAGGGCGTCAACACGATCAAGCCGGGCGACATCCCCGGCAACACCCTCGGCGACAAGGCGCTGCGCGCGGCGCTGTCCCAACAGGGCAAGCCGTACGTCTGGGGTGCCGCGGGGCCGAGCTCGTACGACTGCTCGGGCCTGATGATGTGGGCCTACAAGAAGGTCGGCATCAGCCTGCCGCACTACACGGTCAGCCAGTGGAACGCGAGCCACCACGTCTCGCACCCGCAGCCGGGCGACCTCATCTTGTTCTATCCGCCGTCGATGCACCACGTCGGGATGTACATCGGGAACGGCCTGATGGTCCACGCTCCGCAAACGGGCGACGTCGTCCGGGTCGCCAAGATCGGTGATCGGCCGATCGCCGGCTACGCACGGCCCTACTGAGAACCAACACCAGCGCGCAAAGCCGGGACGGTCATGCCGAGTCCCTGTGACGGCAACCTCGGCATGGCCTGTCCCGGCCACCCAAGCGAACGAGTGATCAAATGAGCTGGCGGCGAGCGGCCCACACCACCGCTTCGATCGGGGTGTTCACCTCCAGCCGATCGCAGATCGCCCGCAGCCGTCTCCTCAATGTCCGCGCACTGAGTTCAAGATGGCGTGCGGCGACGTCGGCGGTCACTCCGGTCGCGATCTGTGCCAGTAGCCGAAGCTCGTCATCTGACAGCCGCGGTTCCTCGACCACATGCCGTGCCAACGTGGCCTGTTCCACTCCGTCCTCCCTCGTGCGTGACGACCGCGGGGATGCGGCTGATAGCCGCACGGGCTCGGGTAGGCCGGAGACAATCTCGCCGTCGGATAGCCAACTGGCCAATGGATGTGTCAAACCATCCGGCCAGCTCCGGACAGTGGTGTCTCTGGCATCTCTGGGGCCCGGGACGGTTGGGCCGACCTGATCTGCGCGAAAGTCGGGGTGGGACCTTTCTTCTCCTGTGTTCACCCACCCCTCCGGCCTATTCCGGACAAAGATCATGAATCGATTCAAGCTAGGCTACGGTCCGGAACGCTAGGCGGCCAGAAGTGGACCGTCAAGCGCACGTTGGTAACGATGCGTAAAGATCGTCAGGTAATCAGTTACCGCACGCAGTGATCTTGCTGGGAATTCGTCGCTGACCTGCAGATTTTCAGTCGGCCCGGGAGTGAGTGTGGAAACCAGCATTCGAGAGGTCGCCCGCCGGGCCGGCGTCTCGGTGGGCACGGTCTCCAATGTCCTGAATCGGCCATCACGCGTCGCGGCCACCACGCGCGCCCGGGTGCTCGCCGCCATCGACGATCTCGGATTCGTCCGAAACGAGTCCGCGCGGCAGCTCCGCGTGGGCCGCAGCCAGACCCTCGGCCTGATCGTGCCGGACACCCGGAACCCGTTCTTCACCGACGTCGCGCGCGGCGTCGAGGACGCCGCAGCCGGGGTCGGGCTCGGCGTGCTCCTGTGCAACAGCGCGGCGTCCCCCGGACGCGAGCGGCGCGCCCTCGACCTCCTCGAACAGCAGCGCGTACGCGGCCTGCTGATCACCCCGGTGGGGCTGCGCCACGACCACCTGGCGCGCCTCCAGGGCCGCGGAATGGGCGTCGTCCTGCTCGACCGGCGCGCCCCGCACCACGACCGCTGCTCCGTACGCGTCGACCACGAGATGGGCGGCGACATCGCCGTTTCGCACCTCATCGGGCTCGGCCACAAGCGTTTCGCCTACGCCTCGGGGCCGCTCGACGGCGACGCCTGCCAGGGCCGCCACCGGGGGGCGCTGCGCGCGCTCGACCGCGCCGGGCTGCCGCCGGAGTCGCTGATCAACCTGGTGCAGCCGGAGCTGAGCGTGTCGTCCGGGCGGAACGTCGCGGCCACGCTGTTGCGGCTCGACCCCCGGCCGACGGCGCTTTTCTGCGGCAACGACCTGATGGCGGTCGGCGCGCTGCACGCGTTGCTGCGCGCGGGCGTGCGCGTTCCCGACGACATCGCGATCGTCGGCTACGACGACGTGGAGCTCGCCGACGCCGCGGCCATACCGCTGACGACCGTACGACAGCCACGTCAGCAGCTCGGCCACGTCGCCACGGAGCTGGTCATCGAGGAGGCCGGGGAGGCGCCCGGCCACCGGCACCGCCACGTGCCGCTCGCGCCCGAGCTCATCACCCGCGACAGCGCCTGAGACGTCCTCGCGCCCCGGCGCGGATCCCGTACCCCGCCGCCCTTCCGTACGTATGCGCGCCCTGTTCGCATAGCGCCCGCTATTGACATAGTGAGCGCTATCTGACTGACTTCGGGCATGGCGACGACCACACGCGCGGAGGCGAAGGCGCGCACCAGGACCCGTCTGCTCGACGCCGCGGCCGCGGTGTTCGCCGAGAAGGGCTTCGCCGGCGCGACGGTCGACCAGATCGCCGGGCACGCCGGGTACACCGTCGGCGCGCTCTACTCCAACTTCAGCGGCAAGGACGAGCTGTTCCTGACGCTGATCGACGACCACGTCGCGCACCACCTGCACGACGTCGAGCAGATCCTGGCCACCGACCAGCCGGGCGGCCACCCCGCCGCGCTCGGCGCGTACCTCGTGCAGACCGCGGAGCGGCACCGCGCCTGGAGCACGCTGGAATCGGAGTTCACCCGCTACGCGCTGGCCCGCCCCGAGCTGCGCGAGAAGCTCGCCAAGCGGTGGCACGCGCCGCGCGCGGCCATCTCCCGGATCGTTTGCCAGGCCTGGAATCCGACCGTCGATCCGAACGCCGTCGCGACCGTGATCATCGCGCTGTTCGAGGGCCTGGTCGCCCAGCGGCGCATCGACCCCGACGCCGTACCCGAGTCGCTGTTCGGCGACGCGCTCACCTGGCTGGCCGACGGGCTGGCCCGCCCCACCACCGCCCCGGACGGAGAAGCACCGTGAGTGAGACCGCGCTCAACCCGGAGGACCTGCTGTCGTTCAACCCCCTCGACCCGGGGTTCCGCAGCGACCCGTACGCCCATTACGCGCGGCTGCGCGGCAACGGCCCGGCGGTGCGGTCACCGGTCGGGCTGCTCGTGTTCACCTCGCACGAGGCGTGCTCGACGATCCTGCGCGACCCGAGGTTCGGCCACGGCGCGGACAACGAGGCGAACGTCTTCAACTCAAGCGACGCCGACAACGGCGAGCGTGTGCGGTCGTTCCTCCAGCTCGACCCGCCGGACCACGCGCGGCTGCGCGGGCTGGTGAGCAAGGCGTTCACCGCGCGGCGCATCCAGAAGCTGCGGCCGCGCGTGGAGGAGCTGGTCGCCGGGCTGGTGTCCGACGCCGTCGCGCGCGGGTCGCTCGACGTCATCGGCGACCTCGCGTACCCGCTGCCCGTCACCGTGATCAGCGAGCTGCTGGGCGTGCCGCCGGAGGACCATGAGCGGTTCCGCGGCTGGTCCGACGCGCTCGCCCGGGGCCTTGACCCGGACTTCCTGCTGCCGCCGGAGCAGATCGCCAGGCAGCGCGCGGCCCGCGAGGAGTTCCGCGCGTACTTCGCCGAGCTGGCCGAGCGCCGCCGCGCCGAACCAGCGGGCGACCTGCTGAGCGACCTCGTACGCCTCCAGACCGAGGGCGCGGACATCAGCTCCGCGGAGCTCCTCGCGACGTGCGCGCTGCTGCTGGTCGCCGGCCACGAGACCACGGTGAACCTGATCGGCAACGGCACGCTCGCGCTGCTGCGCCACCCCGAGCAGCTCGCGTGGCTGCGCGCGCACCCGGACGAGATCGGCACCGCGATCGAGGAGATCCTCCGCTACGACCCGCCCGTGCAGCTCACCGGCCGCATGGCGCTGGAGGAGACCGAGGTGTGCGGCCAGGTCGTCCGCGCCGGCGAGCCCGTGCTGCTGCTGCTCGCGGCGGCCAACCGCGACCCGTCGGTGTTCCCCGAGCCCGACCGCCTCGACCTCGCCCGCGGCACCGCGCGCCACCTGGCGTTCGGCCTCGGCATCCACTTCTGCCTGGGCGCGCCGCTGGCCCGGCTGGAGGGCGAGGCCGCGCTGCGCGAGCTGACCCGGCACGCACTGGAGCCGCTCGCGGACACCCCGGAGTACAAGGACAACCTGGTGCTGCGCGGCCTGGCCGCCCTGCCCGTACGGATCGGGCCGGCTACTCCGGCCTGACCAGCGGGAACGCGATCGTCTCGCGGATGCCCCTGCCGGTGAAGGCCATCAGCATGCGGTCGACGCCCATGCCGAGGCCGCCGGTGGGCGGCATGCCGTATTCGAGGGCGCGCAGGAAGTCCTCGTCGAGCTGCATGGCCTCGGCGTCTCCGCCGGCGGCGAGCAGCGACTGCTCGGTGAGCCTGCGCCGCTGCTCGATCGGGTCGATCAGCTCGGAGTAGCCGGTGCCGAGCTCCATGCCGAAGCCGATGAGGTCCCACTTCTCGGTGAGCCGCGGGTCGTCGCGGTGCTGGCGGACCAGCGGCGACGTCTCGACGGGGTAGTCGCAGACGAAGGTGGGCGCGACCAGGGTGTGCTCGACGAGCTCCTCGAAGAGCGTCTCGACGAGCTTGCCCGGGCCCCACGCCTTGTCGTACGCGATCTCGCGCGCGTCGGCGAGCTTGTGCAGCGTCTCGACGGGCGTGCCCGGGGTGACCTCCTCGCCGACCGCTTCGGAGACCGAGCCGTAGAGGGTGATCCGCGGCCAGGTTCCGCCGATGTCGATCCGCTCGCCGCGCCACTCCACGACCGTCGATCCGAGCACCTCGCGCGCGACGTGCTGGTAGAGGTCGCGGATCAGCGCGGCCATCGTGTTGTAGTCGCCGTACGCCTCGTAGATCTCCAGCATCGCGAACTCGGGGTTGTGCGTGGCGTCCGCGCCCTCGTTGCGGAAGTTGCGGTTGAGCTCGAAGACCTTCTCGAACCCGCCGACCATCAGCTTCTTGAGGTACAGCTCGGGGGCGATGCGGAGGTAGAGGTCGATGTCGTACGCGTTGATGTGGGTGACGAACGGGCGCGCGGTGGCGCCGCCGTGCACCGGCTGGAGCATCGGGGTCTCGGCCTCGAGGAACCCGCGGTCGGTGAGGTAGCCGCGGATGGCCCGGACGGCGCCGGCGCGGGTGCGCACCATTTCGCGCGCCTCGGGGTTGATGATGAGGTCGACGTAGCGCTGCCGGACGCGGGCCTCGGGGTCGGTCAGGCCGTGGTGCTTGTCGGGCAGCGGGCGCAGCCCCTTGGCGGTGATCGCCCAGCTCTCCACCAGGACGGAGAGCTCGCCGCGGCGCGAGGTGATGACCTCGCCTTCGACGCCGATCTGGTCGCCGAGGTCGACGTCGCGCTTCCAGGCGGCCAGCGACTCCTCGCCCACCTTGTCCAGCGAGACCATGACCTGGAGGTCGCCGCTGCCGTCGCGGATGGTGGCGAAGCAGAGCTTCCCGCCGGTGCGCGCCAGCATGACGCGGCCGGTCACGCCCACGCGCTCGCCCGTAGCGGTGTCGGCGGGGAGGCCTTCGTGCTTCTTGCGCAGCTCGCCGATGCCCGTGGTGCGCGGGAAGCCGAGCCGGTACGGATCGGTGCCCTCGCCGCGCATCCGGTCGACTTTCTCCCTGCGGACGCGCATCTGCTCCGGGAGGTCGGTGTAGTCGTCGTTCGGCTGCTGGTCGCTCACGTCCAGCAGGTTACCGGCGTGGCGAGGCCGTCCGCGCCCGATTTACCTCGGGGTGGCCGGCACCGTAATTCGCGATACATCTTGACGTGCCCGGCAGCACGCGTAATATCTCGTTCGACCGACCGCCGATCGTACGGGGAGTGCATCGCCATGTCCGGAGCGCCACTGCGTGTCGTGATCGTGGGAGGCGGGCTCGCCGGGCCCTGCCTGGCCCTCGGGCTGCGGAGGGCCGGGGTCGACGTGACACTGCACGAACGCGACGCCGGGCCGGCGTCGCGCACCCAGGGGTACCGGATCCACATCAGTCCCGAAGGCACAGGGGCCCTGCGGGACTGCCTGGATCCGGACCTCTACGACCTGGTCGCCGCGACGTCCGGCATGCCGGGCAGCGGCGTGACCATACTCGGCCCCGGCCTCGACACCCTGCGGCGGATCACGTTCGACGGCCCTGAGGCGTCGGAGCACCTGACCGTCGACCGGGTCACGATGCGCGCGATCATGCTGACCGCGCTGGGCGACCGGGTGCGGTACGGCGCCGCGTTCACCGCGTACGAGGAGCTGCCGAACGGACGGGTGCGCGTGCGCTTCGACGACGATTCGTTCGCCGACGCCGACCTGCTCGTGGCCGCCGACGGCACGGGGTCGCGCGTACGACGGCAGCTCCTGCCGGACGCGGTCGTGGCCGACACAGGGCTGTGGGCGGTGTTCGGGAAGACGCCGCTGACCACGCGGTCGCTGGCGGCCACGCCGTCGGCGGCGCTCGACGGCTTCTCCACGGTGGTCGCGCCCGACGGCCGGTTCATGCCGCTCGCGGGCCTGCGCTTCCGCGAGGACCCGCGGCAGGCAGCCGCCCGCGTGCTGCCCGGCATGGTGGCGACCGACACGCGCGACTACGTCATGTGGGTGCTCGGCGTCCACGAGGCGACGCTCGGCGCCACGGACCTCGCCGCGCTTGACGGCGCCGGGCTGCGCGCGTTCACCGCCGAACGGGTGGCCGACTGGCATCCGGACGTCGCCGAGCTCGTACGCCTCGGCGACCCGGAGACGGTCGGCGCGACGCCGATCCGCAGCGCCGAGCCGGTGGACCGCTGGCGTACGGGGCCGGTGACGCTCATCGGGGACGCCATCCACAGCATGGTGCCGTCCGGAACGGGCGCGGGCGTGGCGCTGCGGGACGCCGGGCTGCTGGCCGGCCACCTCACCCGGGTGTCGCGCGGGGAGGACACCCTGCGCCGCGCGGTCGCCGACTACGAGGCGGAGATGCTGGACTACGGCTTCGCGGCGGTGGCCGCGGCGGCCAACGTGGCGCGTACGTCCAACCCGGTCAGCGCGATCCGCCCGGAGACCGCCGATGTGGCCGCACAGCCTGTGGACGGCTAGACCCGGTTGCGTTCGTAGATGAGACGCAGGCCGATGAGGGTGAGCCATGGCTCGTGCTCGTCGATGCTGTGCGCCTCGTCGACGACCAGCGGCGCCAGGCCGCCGGTGGCCACCACCGTGACGTCGTCGGGGTCGGCGGCCAGCTCGCGCGCCATGCGCTCCACGACGCCGTCGACCTGGCCGGCGAAGCCGTAGATGATGCCCGACTGCATGCCCTCGACGGTGTTCTTCGCGATGACGCTGCGCGGCCGGATCAGCTCGACCTTGTGGAGCTGCGCGCCGCGGCGCGACAGGGCGTCGACGGCGATCTCGATCCCGGGGGCGATCGCGCCGCCGACGTACTCGCCGCGCGCGCTGATCGCGTCGAACGTGGTGGCCGTGCCGAAGTCGACCACCACGGCGGGCCCGCCGTACAGGTTGATCGCGGCGAGGGTGTTCGCGATGCGGTCGCTGCCGACCTCTTTGGGGTTGTCGAAGCGTACGGGCACGCCCGTCTTGACGCCCGGCTCGACGATGACGGCGGGCACGTCGCCGTGGTAGCGGCGGCACATCTCGCGCATCTCGTGCAGCACCGACGGCACCGTGGAGCACAGCGCGATGCCGGAGACCGGGGGCTTCAGCGGGTGGGAGCCGTCCACCAGGGGGCTCTGCGCGAGCAGCCCCTGGAGGACGACGGCCAGTTCGTCGGCGGTCTTGCGCGCATCGGTCGCGATGCGCCAGTGCTCGATCAACGTGTCGGCTTCGAACAGCCCGAGGACCGTGTGGGTGTTGCCCACGTCGATCGTCAGCAGCATCAATCGCTCCGATCAGGCATCCGCAGGTCAAGTGCGATGTCCAACGCCGGTGCCGAGTGCGTCAGGGCACCGACGGAAAGGTAATCGATACCGGTCTCGGCGACGTCTCGGGCGCCCGAGAGGTGCAGACCGCCACTGGCCTCAAGCCTGGCACGCCCGCCCACCCGCGCGACCGCCGCGCGCATGAGCTCGGGCGCCATGTTGTCGAGCAGCACCAGGTCGGCTCCGGCGCGCACCGCCTCGTCCACCTCGTCGAGGGTGTCACACTCCACCTCGACGGGCAGATCCGGCCACTGGTTCCGTACGGCACGGAACGCGCCGGCGACGCCGCCCGCCGCCAGGACGTGGTTGTCCTTGATCAGCGCGGCGTCCGACAGCGACATGCGGTGGTTGACCCCGCCGCCGCAGCGCACCGCGTGCTTCTCCAGCGCGCGCAGGCCGGGCAGCGTCTTGCGGGTGTCCCGGATGGCCGCGCCCGTGCCGGCCACGGCGTCCACCCACTGGCGGGTGGCGGTCGCGATTCCGGACAGGTGGGTCAGCATGTTCAGCGCGGTGCGCTCGGCGGTGAGCAGGTCGCGGGTGGGTCCGGTGAGCGTCAGCAGCCGGTCGCCCGCGGCCACGCGATCGCCGTCGGCGGCCACCGGGATGGCGGTCACCCGTCCGGACGCGGACAGCGCGACGACCGCGCGCGCGACGATCAGCCCGGCGACCACGCCGTCGGCGCGCGCCACGACGTCGGCGGTGGCGATCTGGCCGGCGGGGATGGTCGCGGCGCTCGTCACGTCGGTGCCGTCGGCGAGGTCCTCGGCCAGGGCGGTGCGGACCAGCGCGGCGACCGCCACCGCGTCGAGGCCGGCGCCGGCCAGCTCCTTCGCCACGTCGTCGGGCAGGTTCATGCCGGGCTCCTTCACAGCGTCGGTGCGGGTGTCGTACGGGGTGAAGGCGACGGTCAGGCGGCCGTCGCGCAGGGTGGTGTCGAGTTGGCCGCGCCAGGCGCCGTCGGGGTCGGGGAAGTCCTCGCGCCAGTGCGAGCCGCGCGTCTCCTCGCGTAGGCGCGCGGCCGCGACCAGCGCACCGGCCACGGTAACGAGGTTGGTGGCCTCCCAGGTGTCCAGGCCGGGGTGGGCGCCCGGCGTGGCGGCGAGCGCGTCAAGCTCGCGTTCGGTCGCCGCGAGGCTCGCGGCGCCGCGCAGGACGCCCGCGCCCGTCGACATGGCGGCGCGCACCCGGTCCGCCGCGCCGCCCTCGGCGGAGACCAGCCCGGCGGCGCGGGTGTCGCGTACGGGGCCCGGCTCCTCCCCGGGTCCGGCGGCCAGCTCGGCGGCGATGCGGCGGCCGAAGACGAGGCCTTCGAGCAGAGAGTTGGACGCCAGCCGGTTCGCGCCGTGCACGCCCGTGCGCGCGACCTCGCCGCAGGCGTACAGGCCGGGCACGTCCGTACGGCCGTAGGTGTCCGTACGGACGCCGCCGCCGGCGTAGTGGGCCGCGGGGACCACCGGGATGGGCTCGGTGAGCGGGTCGATTCCGTGCGCGCGGCAGCTCGCGAGGACGGTCGGGAACCGGCGGCGCCACACGTCGGCGCCGAGGTGGGTGGCGTCGAGGAAGACGTGGTCGGCGCCGGTCTCGGCCATGCGGCGGAGGATCGCCTTGGCCACGACGTCGCGGGGCGCCAGGTCCGCCAGGTCGTGGACGCCGGTCATGAACGGCGTGCCCGCGGCGTCCACGAGGCGCGCGCCCGCGCCGCGCAGCGCCTCCGTGACCAGCGGCTGCTGACCGGTCGCCGCGTCGCCGAGCCACATGACGGTCGGGTGGAACTGGACGAACTCCAGGTCGGTGGCGCGGGCGCCGGCGCGCAGCGCGAGCGCGACGCCGTCGCCGGTGGACACGGACGGGTTGGTCGTGGCCGCGTAGACCTGGCCGAACCCGCCGGTGGCGAGCACGACCGCGGCTGACCGTACGGCGCCCACGCCGTCGTGGCGGCCCTCCCCCATGACGTGGAGGGTGATGCCGGCCGCGCGGCCCGCGTCGTCGGTGAGCAGGTCGAGGACGAAGGCGTGCGCGATGACCTCGACGCGCGGCTCGGCGCGCACGGCGGCGAGCAGCGCGCGTGAGACCTCCGCGCCGGTGGCGTCGCCGCCCGCGTGCGCCACCCGGTCGTGGTGGTGGCCGCCCTCGCGGGTGAGCGCGAGCGCGCCGGACGGCAGGGTGTCGAAGGCGGCGCCGAGGTCGATCAGGTCGCGTACCGCGCTAGGGCCCTCGCGGACGAGCACGTCGATGGCGGCCTGGTCGCCGACGCCCGCTCCTGCGGTGAGGGTGTCCTCGCGGTGGGCGTCGGGGGTGTCGGCGGGGTCGAGCGCGGCGGCGACCCCGCCCTGCGCCCATCGGGTGGACCCGTCGTCGAGGCGGGCCTTGGTGACGAGCAGGACGCGGCGCGACGTGCGCGCCAGGCCGAGCGCGACGGTGAGACCGGCGACGCCGGAGCCCACGACCACGACGTCGGCGTCGCGCGTCCATCCGGGGTCCGGCGCGGCCAGTCGTTGCGGCAGCGGGTGCATCGCACCTCCAGAGGTAGTTTTCGCTTCTGAGTCAAAAACTAGGAGTGAGGCTAACACCCGGCCCTCGGGCCGCGTGAATCACCCCGCCCGGTTATCCACAGGCTGTGATTCGGGGGGTTCCCGCGCGGGCTCCGGCCGCAGAAGGATGAACGCACGAGGCCGCCGCGGCGGAGCGGGGCCGAAGGCGGGTGGAGGGCGTGCGGATGTGCGGTTTACGGGAAGGTGACGGTGACGTTGTCGATGAGCCGGGTGGCGCCGACGTGCGCGGCCACGGCGAGGATCGCGGCGCCGGAGTGGTCGGCCGCGATGGGCTGGAAGGTGTCCGGGGCGACCAGGGAGAGGTAGTCGAGGCGGACGTCCGGGGCGGTGGAGAGCTCCTTCTCCGCGGCGGCCATGGCGGCCTCGGGGCCGGAGTCGGCGGTGTCCCGCGCGGCGAACAGCGCGCGGGAGAGGGCCACCGCGGCGTCGCGGTCGGCCGGCGTGAGATAGCGGTTGCGGCTGGAGAGCGCCAGCCCGTCCGGCTCCCGTACCGTCTCCCCCGCGAGCACGCGCACCGGAACGTTCAGGTCGGCGACCATCCGGCGGATCAGCGCGAGCTGCTGGCCGTCCTTCTGCCCGAACACCGCGATGTCCGGCCGCACCAGGTTGAACAGCTTGAGCACCACGGTCAGCATGCCGTCGAAGTGGCCGGGGCGGTGCGCGCCTTCGAGCAGCGTGCCCATCCGGCCGGGGCTGACGGTCACGGTCGGCTCGTGCGGATACATGATCGCCGGCGTGGGCGCGAAGACCAGCCCGACACCCACGTCGTCGCAGGCCCGGAGGTCGGCTTCCAGCATCCGGGGATACTTGTCGAGGTCCTCGCCGGGGCCGAACTGCAACGGGTTCACGAAGATGCTCACCGCGACCGTGTCGGCCTCGGCGCCGGCGCGGCGCATCAGCGACAGATGCCCCTCGTGCAGCGCGCCCATCGTGGGCACCAGCCCCACGGAGCCGGTCAGCCGCGCCCGCGCGGCCTGGAGCTCGGGAATCGTCGTGGCGACCACCGGCATCAGCGCACCCCCTCGTTGGAAAGCACGTCGAGGAGCCGTTCGGCGTCCTCCGGCTTGAGCAGCCCGGCGGTCATCGCGCGGTCGGCGGTGAGCCGCGCCAGCGCGACGTACGCGGGCAGCGTCTCCGGGGCGACGCGGCGCAGCTCGGCGAGGTGCTCGGCCACGGTGCCGGAGTCGCCGCGCGCCACGGGCCCGGTGAGGCCGGCCGCGCCGAGCCGCAGCCCGTTGTCGAGCGCGGCGCCCAGCAGCGGGCCGAGCATGCGGTCCGGCGCCTCGACCCCGGCGAGGCGCAGCAGATCGGCGGCCTCCGCGACGAGCGTGACCAGGTGGTTCGCGCCTGAGGCGAGGGCCGCGTGATAGAGCGCGCGGCGCTCCTCCGCGATGAGGACCGGCTCGCCGCCCATCTCGACGACCAGCGCCTCGGCGACCGTGCGCAGCGGTTCCGGCGCGGTGACCCCGAAGGAGATGCTGGCCAGCCGGTCGACGTCCTCGGGGCGGCCGGTGAACGTCATGACGGGGTGCAGCGCCATCGGCAGCGCGCCCTCGCGGGCGGCGGGCGCGAGCACACCGACGCCGTAGCGGCCGCTGGTGTGCACAAGCAGCTTCCCGGCGAGCGGCGCGCCGGTGCCGGCGAGGCCGCGCACGAGACCGGGCAGCACGTCGTCCGGAACGGTGAGCAGCGCCAGGTCGGCCCGGCTCAGCACATCGGGCGGCTCGGCCATCGGGATGTCCTCGCCGAGGCGGGCGCGCACCCGGTCGTGCGAGGCGTCGGAGACGCCGGAGGCGGCGACCACACGGTGGCCGGCCCGGGCGAGCGCGGCGCCGAGCGCCGTGCCGACCCGGCCCGCGCCGATGACGCCGACGGAAAGCCGTGCGGGATGGTCAGGGACGGTCATGGTTCACCTGCGGAAGTTCCAGTCCACTCGGGGTACCGGACGATTCCACGCCAGCGTACTAGCCGCCGCGAAGGCGCGCCGGAACGGGCGAGGGGGCCCACCGGCGATCCGGTGAGCCCCCTCGATCTCGTACGGGTCAGGAGCCGTAGCCGCCGCCACCGTTGTGGACACCGGCGCCGCCGACGCACCCCGCGTTGGCGATACCGAGGATGGCGATGGCGTTGCCGCACACGTTCACGGGGACCGAGATGGGCGCGACGACCTGGTTGCCGCTGAGCACGCCGCCGTTGCCGGACGTGTGGATGTCGGCGTGGGCGGGGGCGCCGACAAGCGCGACGCCCGCGATCGCGGCGGCCGCTGCACCCGACTTGACGATGGTCTTCAGCATCCTGTTCCTCCTTGTCTGGCCTCCCGCGGGGGGCGGGGACCGATCCGGAACGCTAGCCGAGTTCATCGCTATTAGTAACGGGTTCCGCACGTTTAGTAATCAGAAGATCCACATTCGCCCGCACATGCCGAGAAAAAAATCTTGGCTACTCGTCCGTAATGGCCGAGACGATCGACGCGCGGGCGGCCCTGCGGGCGGGCAGGATCGAGGCGAGCCAGCCGCATCCGCCCGCGACCACGACGAAGATCGCGATCTGGGTGTACGACACGGCGAACACCTTGACGGCCGACATCTCCGCGATCGCGGCGACCACCGCGCGGCCGAACCCGATGCCGAGCAGCACCCCGAGCACCGCGCCGACGACCGCCGTGACGCCCGCCTCGACCGACAGCATCCGGCGGAGCTGCCGCTTCGTCAGGCCGAGCGCGCGCACCAGCGCGGACTCCCTGGTGCGCTCCAGCACCGAGAGCGAGAGCGTGTTCGCGATGCCGAACACCGCGATGATGATCGCCAGCCCCAGCAGCCCGGAGACCACGCCGAGCAGCGCGTTCACGCTGGAGCTGAGCTGTTCGCGGATCTGCGCCACGCTCGGCGCCTGAACGTCCGGATACTGCCGCAGCACCGCGTCGACCGCCCGGCGCCCCTGGTCGTCGGTCACCCCCGGCCTGAGGTTCATCAGGCCCTGGCCGGCGCGTACGGCCCCGAACCCGTGGGCGAACGCCTCGGTCGACAACGCGACCGGCGCGGAGACGAAATCGGAGTCGTACACCGCGACGATCCGGGGCGTGCTCGTGCCGCCGCGCGGGGTGCGCACGGTCAGCCGGTCGCCCGTCTTCAGGTGGGTGCGCGCCGCGTAGTCGGCCGAGATGGCCGTCGTGCCGGGGCGCAGCGCCGCCAGCGAGCCCTCGGTGGCCAGGCGCCGGGTCAGCCGCGTGACCTGCGTGCCCGACATACCGAGGATCTCGGTCTTCGCGCCGTTGACCGTGCCGTACGCGCTGCGGAGCACGGCGAGCGCGCCGATCTCCGGGCGGGCGCGCAGGTCGGCGATGGCGCCGGGCGCGATCGAGTCGGAGGTCGCCGAGCGCACCATGTAGTCGACCGGGTAGCGGTCGGCGATCCGCTCGTCCACCGACGCCTTCGCCGAGGCGCCGACCACGCTGAACAGCGTCACGAGCGTGATGCCGATGGTGAGCGCGGCGGCGGTGGCGGCCGTGCGCCCCGGGTTGCGCACGGTGTTCGCCACGGCCAGGCGGCCCGGAACGCCCGCGCGTGCGGGGATCGCGCCGATGAGGCGCGCCAGCGGCGGAATGTAGAGCGGGCCCGCGGCGAGCACGGCCACGAAGAACACGCAGCCCCCGGCCGCGACCGCGATCATGCCGAGCACGTCGCCGTAGACCGCGCCGCCTACCGCGAGCGCCAGCCCGCCGGCCCCGAACACCGCGATCGTGGCGACGCGCAGCGGGCCGGCCCGGCGGGTGCGGGGCTGGTCGGGCGTGCGCAGGGCGGCGATCGGCGCGATGCGGGTGGCGCGCAGCGCCGGAATGATCGCGGCGACCATCGTGACCACCAGGCCCACGCCCACGGCCAGCAGCGACGTGCCCAGCTCGAACGGCGGCACACCGACGGGCACGGTCTCCTGGAAGGCGTGGAACAGCGCCAGCATGCCGGTGCCGATCCCGATGCCGGCGGCGACGCCGATCACCGAGGCGACCAGCCCCATGATCGCGGACTCCGCCACGACGCTGCCGAACACCTGACGCCGGGTGGCGCCGACACAGCGCAGCAGCGCCATCTCCGTGGCGCGCTGGGCGACCAGGATCTGGAACGTGTTGAAGATGACCAGCGCGGCCACCAGGAGCGCGACGAACGCGAACATCAGCAGGCCGATGGTGATCGGCTTCGTCGCGGACGTGGCGTCGTCGGCCTGCTTGTGGACCTCTGCCGTCCCGGTCGTCACGGCGTACGCCCCGCCCAGCGCGCCGGACAACCGCTGCTTCAGCTCGTCCTGGCCGATCCCGGCGCCGGCGACGTCCACGCGCTCGTAGCCCGTGGCCTTCAGCACCCGGGCCGCCTGCGACGGGCTCATGCCGAGCCCCGCGCCGCTGTAGGCGCCGGCCTTCGTGAACCCGGTGACCCGGTAGATCCGCCCGTGGTCGCCGTCGCGGCCGACGACCCGCAGCCGGTCGCCGATCGCGATGTGCGCGTCGCCCGCGGTGGTCTCGTCCACGACGATCTGGCGGCTCCCCGACGGCGGCGAGCCGCGGGTCACCGGCACCGAGCGCAGCCGCTGGTCCGAGGGCACCGACGCGAGCATGCCGGGCAGGTTGCCGCTGGAGACCGGGGTGCCGTCCGGGCGTACGACCGTCACGACGCCCTCGACGGTGCCGTCGGCGGCGGCGACCTGCGGCAGCGCGCGGATGCGGTCGAGCGCCCCGGCCGGCACGCCGTGCGCGCCGCCGTGGCGGACGACCGCGCCGACGCCGGATCCGGTGGAGGAGAACGAGCTGTAGAAGGACGACTTCAGCGTGTCCGACAGGACGAACGTTCCGGACACGAAGCCGACGCCGAGCACGATCGCCAGCGACGACATCAGCAGCCGCCGCTTGTGCGCCCACAGGGACGCGAGCATCGCCGCGAGCACGGGCTCAGCCCTCCAGCTTCTTCAGCTCGTCGAGCACCGCCTGCGGGCTGGGCGAGCGCAGCTCGTCGACAAGCGCGCCGTCGCGGAGGAACACCACGCGGTCGGCGTTGCTCGCGGCCACCGGGTCATGGGTGACCATGACGATCGTCTGGCCGAACTCCCGCACCGACGTCCGCAGGAACCCCAGCACCTCCGCGCTGGACCGCGAGTCGAGGTTGCCGGTCGGTTCGTCGGCGAAGATGACGTCCGGCCGGGAGAGCAGCGCGCGGGCGCAGGCGACCCGCTGCTGCTGCCCGCCGGAGAGCTGGCTCGGCCGGTGGGCGAGCCGGTCGCGCAGGCCAACGGCGTCGATGACGTGGTCGAACCACCGCTCGTCGGCGGCGCGGCCCGCGATCGACAGCGGCAGCCTGATGTTCTGCTCGGCGGTCAGCGTGGGCAGCAGGTTGAACGCCTGGAAGATGAACCCGACGCGCTCCCGGCGCAGCAGCGTGAGCTGCCGGTCGGTCAGCCCGGTCACCTCGGCGTCGCCGATGTGGATGACGCCGGACGTCACGGTGTCCAGCCCGGCGAGGCAGTGCATCAGCGTCGACTTGCCGGAGCCGGACGGCCCCATGATCGCGGTGAACGCGTGCGGGTCGAACGCGATGTCGACGCCGCGCAGCGCGTGGACCTCGGCGCCGCCCGTGCCGTACGTCTTGGTGAGACCGCGGGCCGCGACCGCGGGCCGGGCGGCGGTCATGGTGGCGTGCGTGGCTGGTGGCACTGCTGCTCCCTGTGCGAACGTCGGATCCATCGCACAGCAGCGTCCCGCCCGGGGCGCGGTCGCCACATCGCCCGTACCGCCGGTCTCGACCTGGCCGTTCCGCCGATTCACCAGCCGGCGCGTACGACCTTCGGCCGATGCGCGCGCACCCCCGCCGGGTGACGCCCGGGCACGCGAAAGCCGGGCCCCTAACGGGACCCGGCATCGCGATCAGTGTCGGTTCAGAGGCCGTTGGCGCCAACGGCGGTGCACTCTGCAGCGCCGTTGCCCTGGCCGAGGATGCCCAGGCCGTTACCGCAGGCGTTGACCGGGATGTTCACGGGGACCACGATCTGGTTGCCCCCGAGAATGCTGCCCTGGCCGCCCCCGTCGACGGTGTCGCCGAACGCGGGCGCGCCCAGCACCGTGACGGCAGCGGCTCCGGCGAGGATGGCACCGACGATCCGGGTCTTGCGCATTGGATTCCCCCTTACCCTCGGCACCGCGGCCGGAGGTATTCGCGTGCAGTTTCCACCGCCGATTACATACAGCAGTGATTCATCACGCTCAGTACCCGAGCAAGATCCATCCGACCCGGCACACACGTAAAGGATCAATAAAGTCCGTCGGGCTACCCGAAGTGGCGGCTGCGGACCAGGCCCGTTTCGTACGCGAACACGACCGCGCGCACCCGGTCCCTGAGGTTCAGCTTCGTCAGCACCCGGCCCACGTGGGTCTTCACCGTGGCCTCCGAGACGACCAGCTCGGCGGCGATCTCCGCGTTGGACATCCCGCGCGCCAGCAGCACCAGCACCTCGCGCTCGCGCGCGGTCAGCGCGTCCAGCTCGGTGACCTCGCGCGGGTCCTCCGACGGCAGGTGCTGGGCCAGGCGGTCGAGCAGCCGCCGCGTCGTGGACGGCGCCACGACCGCGTCACCGGAGTGGACGGAGCGGATGCCGCCGATCAGCTCCATCGGCGGCACATCCTTCAGCAGGAAGCCGCTCGCCCCGGCGCGCAGCGCGGCGAAGGCGTACTCGTCCATGTCGAACGTGGTCAGGATGATCACGTGCGGCGGCGCGCCGCCGTCGGCCGCGCGCATCTCGCGGATGCGCCGGGTGGCCTCCACGCCGTCCATGCGCGGCATGCGGACGTCCATGAGCACGACATCGGTGGTGGTGCCGCGCAGCAGCTCGACCGCGGCGGCGCCGTCGCCGGCCTCGCCCACGACGTCGATGTCCGGCTGCGCGCCGAGCACCATGCGGAACCCCGCGCGTACGAGCTCCTGGTCGTCGACCAGCACGACCCGGATGGGCCGGGCGGGTGCCTCGGTCTCCACCGGCGACTCCAATCCCGCGGTCATCGTGTGTCCATCGGCACGCGGGCGGCCACCTCGAAGCCGCCGCCCGGACGCGGGCCCGCCACGACGTCGCCGCCGAACATGCCGACCCGCTCGCGCAGGCCGATCAGGCCGTGGCCCATGCCGTCGGAGACCGTACCCGCGCCGCGCCCGTCGTCGGACACGACGGCCTCGACGACACCGTCACCGTAATGCAGCCGGGCCCGTGCCGTGACGCCAGGACCGCCGTGCTTGAGCGTGTTCGTCAGCGACTCCTGGATCACCCGGTAGACGACGAGCTCCAGGCTCTTCGGCAGCTCCCGCCGCGGGCCGTCGACGGTGAGCTCGACCGGGAGGCCGGCCGCGCGCACCTGGTCGACCAGCTCGCCGAGTTGCGCGACGCCCGGCTGCGGCGCGTACGCCGACCTGTCGCCCTCGCGCAGCACCCCCAGCAGCCGGCGCATCTCGGCCAGCGCCTCGCGCCCGGTCGCCGAGATCGTGCCGAACGCGCGGCGCGCCGCCTCGGGGTCCTGGTCGAGCGCGAACGAGCCGCCGTCGGCCTGCACGACCATCACGCTGACGTTGTGCGCCACGACGTCGTGCAGCTCACGGGCGATGCGGGCGCGCTCGGACGCCGCGGCGGCGCGCGCCTGCGCGTCGCGTTCGCGCTCCAACCGCATCGCGCGCTCCTCCAGGTCGGCCACCTGGGCGCGGCGGCTGCGGGTGTAGCGGGCGCCGATCCAGATGGCGCTGGTCAGGAAGCCGTAGCTGAGGAGGGCGTGCGGTCCCCCTTGGTCGTACGCGAAGGCGACGAGGCCCGCGCCGATCATCGCGGTCACCCCGGCGGCCACCGCCCACAGCCACGACCGCCGCACCACCACGTTGTACATCGCCACCAGCACCGCGACGTTGGCGGGCACGAGGATCTGGAAGGGCACCTGGGCGAGCGCGCCGAGAGCGATCACCGCGAAGGCCCCCAGCGGCCAGCGGCGCCGCACGAACAGCGGCAGGACCTGCACGATCCCCGCGGCCGCCGTGCCGTACCAGTGGTACGGCAGCGGGCGCAGCGCGGGCACGAACGCGAACGCCATGCTCATGGCGAGCAGCGGCGCCGCCACCAGGGAGTCGGCGACCCGCTGGTGGCGGTCCAGCCAGGCCCAGATGCGCACGAACACGACCTCAGGCTAGGCGCGGCGGCCGCCCCGCACCCTCCACCCATGTGCCGAACCGCGATCAGCCTGAGGTCGTACACGGCCGAATGCCGGACCCGCCGTACGGGTCTACGTTGTGTGATGTGTGGATGACGTGGCGGGACGCGACCGAGCAGGCGTTGTACGGACCCGGCGGCTTCTACCGCGACGGCCCCGGCCCCGGAGCGCACTTCCGTACGTCCGTCCACGTCTCGCCGCGGTTCGCCGAGGCGCTCGTGACGCTGCTCGCCGACGTGGACGCCGCGCTCGGCCATCCGGACCGGCTCGACCTCGTCGACGTCGGCGCCGGGCGCGGCGAGCTGCTGACCGGCATGCTGGCCGCCGCGCCGCCGCCCCTGGCCGCGCGGCTGCGGTGCGTCGCGGTGGAGATGGCGGCGCGCCCGGACGGGCTCGACCCGCGGATCGCGTGGCGCTCCGAGCCGCCCGCCGAGGTCACCGGCCTCGCCGTCGCCAACGAATGGCTGGACAACGTGCCGGTCGACGTGGTCGAGATGACGCCGGACGGTCCGCGTGTGGTGCTCGTCGACCCGTTCAGCGGCGGCGAGCGTCCCGGATGGCCGCCGCCGCCGGACGACCGCGACTGGCTGACGCGCTGGTGGCCGCTGCAAAATCCGGGCGGCCGCGCCGAGGTGGGGCGGCACCGGTGCGCGGCCTGGGCGGGGCTCGTACGGCGGCTGCGGCGCGGGCTCGCGCTGGCCGTCGACTACGGACACGTGCGCGGCGACCGGCCCACCTGCGGGAGCCTGACCGGCTACCGGGACGGCCGCCTGGTGCCGCCGGTGCCGGACGGGCGGTGCGACATCACCGCGCACGTGGCGCTGGACGCCTGCGCCGCGGCCGGGCGCGACGCCGGCGCGGACGCCACCGCCGTGACCACGCAGCGCGCCGCCCTGCGCGCGCTCGGCGTGACCGGCGCGCGCCCGCCGCTGGACCTCGCGCGCAGCGACCCGCGCCGGTACGTACACGAGATCAGCTCGGCCTCAACGGAGGCCGAGCTGATAACGCCCGACGGACTGGGCGCCTTCACCTGGCTGGCCCAGTCCGTCGGTATGGAGCTTCCGGAACCCCTACTGGATCAGTCCAGCGGCTCCGGCTCGGGGGCGGCGCGACGGATGCGGCGGGAGTAGAACATGAACCCGCCGCCGCCGAGGAGCAGCGCGAGCGCCACCGCACCGGACAACGCGATCGGCGCGCCGGTGAACGGCAACTGCTGATCGGCCTTGTTCATGGTGCGGACCGCCGGGCCCATGCCGTACTGCGCGTTGGGTACGGCGGCGGGCACCGCGGCGGGCGCGGCGTCCTGGACCGGCGTGTTCGCGGTCTGACCTTGGTTGGCACGCGAGTGGTGCCGGGCCTTGGCGTGGTGCGCGGGCGCCGCCTGGTGCTGCTTGGCCGGCTGCGAGGGGTGGTTCTTGCTCGGTGCGGTGCCGCCGGGCTTCGCCGGGACCGCGCCGAGCGGGAAGAACGCGACCTTCTGGTGCCACTCGTTACCGATGTTGTCGGTGTCGCTGCCGACGAGGAGCCCGTCGGACGAGGCGGTGAGCGCCTCGACGCCGTGCCCGCGGTCGCGGGTCGGGTTCCACGACAGCGCCTTGCCGCTGGACGGCGAGATCGCGCCGATGCCCGGACGCGCGACCGCGCCGGGGCCCTCGGAGTCTTCGCCCTTCGGGTTGTCCAGCCAGCGCTGGTGGCCGCCGACGTAGACGGCCGTGCCCGTGTCGGCGATGGAGTAGAGCGAGTCGCCGCCGGTCTTGTTCACCCAGACGGGCTGGACGTCGGTGCCGGTGGCGTCGGACTTCCAGCGGGACGCGCTGTCGCACAGGGTGGTCTGGCCGTCGGAACGGCCGCCGGTGGCCGCGACGTCGAAGTAGTTGCCATCAGGCGAGAAGTCGACGTCGCGGGCGTAGTAGTCGAGGGTGGTGGCGCCGCACGTGGCGCTGAACCCGTTGGTACGCCAGTTCGACAGCTTCGCGGTGGTGCCGGAGAGGTCGATCATCGCGATCTGTGTCCGCGACTGGCCGTTGACCTGGCGGAACGAGCCGGTCATGACCAGGCGTGTGCCCAGGGAGTCGACCGCGAGCTCGCCGACGCGCAGGGCGCCGTTCCACGGCTGCGACGCCTGGAGGTCGAAATTGGGGTCGGCCTTGCCGGTGGTGGTGTTCAGCCGGGCGATCGCGGCGTGCGCGGCGCTGGTGGCCTTGGTGAACGTACCGCCGACGTAGAGCTGGGTGCCGGAGCGGTCGAGCGCGAACACGCTGCCGTTCAGCCGCGCCTTCGAGAACGCCGCCACGGCCTTGCCGGTGGTGACGTTGAGCTGGGTGAGGCCGTTCTGGGCCGCGCCGTCGACGGTCGAGAAGCTGCCGCCGGCGTAGACGGTGCCGTCAGGGCCGGAGACGAGCGCGTTGACGCTGCCGTTGAGCTTGGGGGCGAACGCCGTGTCGAGCGCACCGGTCGTACGGTCGAACGCGAAGATGCCGCGCCGGGCGTAGTCGGTGGCCTTTCCGGCGTTGCGGACGGTGGTGAACGTCCCGGCGACGATGACCTTGTTGCCGACGACCGCGAAGTCGCGAACTGTGCCGTCGCGGACGTTGGGGGTCTTGTCCATCGGGTTCGCCGACACGACGGCGGACTGTGCCAGGTCGGCGTGCGCGGGCGCCACACCGGTGGCCGCGCCCATCGCCACCGCGGCGACGGCTGCTAAAGCCGACGCGACTCGCTTCCGCATGGGTAGCCGCTCCTCATCGCGGGTCGAAAGAAAAGGTCGACAGCCGCTGACGCCGCCCTCCGCTGCGGGGGTGCGCGCAATCAGGGCCGAGGGTTCCGGGGGTCCGGAGAAAGAACATCGTGACGCTAGCGCATCCCCCGCCGCTCCCGCCCCGGGAGGGCCGCAGTTGTAACGCGATCGCGACCTGACGTTCCGGACGCGCCCGAGCCTACTTCTTGACCGCCCAGCGTTCCGGCCTGTCGGAGGTCTGCCGGGCCCGTCGCGCGCGCCACGCCTCCGACTCGACGATCGCCCGCGCCTCCTCAAGGGGACGGTTCGGCGCGGCCAGGCGTACGGGACCGGGCGGGGTGTCGACGTAGACCGTGGCGAGCCCGCGCAGCCGCTGCCACGGGCCCACGGAGAACTGCATGCTCTGCGCGCGGGCGTGGCCCACGACGTCGAGCGTGTGGCACACCCAGCCGCGGCGGCTGACGAACACGACGTCGTCCGTGCCCGCGGCGGCCGATCCGAGGAGGCCGCGCGCGGCGGGCAGCAGCCGGACCCGGGCGACGTCCGTGCCCGGGAAGACCATGCTCAGGATGCTGAACGCGACCCGGCGCGGCGCCACGGGCAGCAGGATCGCGGTGCGCATCTGCTGGCCGCCGACGTAGCCGGCGACGGTCACCTCGACGCGGGCCCATCCGAAGGACCGCCACAGCCCCGGTTCCACGATGCGCACCGCGTGGACGCGGCCCGGCGGCACCGTCTGCATGCGGGTGCCGAGCAGGCCGTACCTCAGGCGCAGGCCGTCCGGCGACAGCGACGCGGTGAACAGGCTGTACGACATGAGCGGCGACACGACGCCGCGCAGCAGGCCGAGGAAGGCGGGCAGCGCGCCGCCGAGCACGCCCCACTCGCCGCTCATGAAACCGATCGCGATCAGCCCGGCGAACAGCAGCGCGCACAGGAGGACGGGGACGCGCAGCAGCAGGCTCGCGATCAGCATGCCGAACGGCACCCGGTAGAACCGCTGCTCGGGCGCCTCGGGGGTGTAGCCGGACAGCCCGGCCGCGTGGGCGAGCAGCGCGGCGCGCAACTGCTCCGCCATGTACTTGCTGAGCAGGCTGAACTTGACCTCGCCGCGATCGCCGCCGGCCAGTTCGAGGCGCACTTCCGCCAGCCCGAACACCCGGATGAGGACCGGCTGCACGACGTCGACCGCCTGGAGGCGGGACAGCGGGATCGTCCGGGTGTGCCGCCTGACCAGGCCGCTGGAGTAGACGAGGTCGTCGCCGGATATCCAGAACCGCACCTGCCACCAGGACAGGAAGGTGTACGTGAACCCGCCCGCGGTCACCGGGAGCAGGCACAGCAGGAAGATCGACAGGATGCGCAGCGACGACATCACCAGCGGCAGGAACACGCCGATGGTCACGACCAGGATGCCGAGCCCGCGCAGCAGCGCGGTCACCCAGTGGAGGCGGTACTCCTGCCCCTCGAAGGTGATCTTGGGCTTCGGCGGTGGATACGCCCGGGGATACGGCGGGGGGTACGGGCCGGGCGCGCCGTACGGGCCCGGGGGGTACGGCGGCGGGTAGCCGGGGCCGTACACGCGCGGCGGCGGACCCGGCGGGCGGCCCTGCGGCGGGCCGGGTGGCGGGCCGGGCTGTGGCGCCTGGCCCGGATAGGGCAGCGGGTAGTGCGGCCGCGGCGGGCCCGGCTGCGCGCCGCCCGGGCCGTACGGACCCGGCGGCGGGCCCTGGCCCGGCGGTGGCGGCGCGCCTGGGCGCAGGTGCGGTGGCAGGAACTCCGGTCGGTCGGTCAAAGCCCCATCGACCTTGCCTCGCTCTTGGCCACGAGCCGGTCGCGCAGCCGCTCGGCCTCCTGGCGCGGGATGCCGGGCAGCCGGGCGTCGGTCGTCGCGGCCGCGGTGTACAACCGGACGGTGGCGATGCCGAACCACTGCTGGAGCACGTTGGAGTTGACGTCGACGAGCTGCATGCGGCCGTACGGCACCATCAGGAACCGGCGGACCAGCACGCCATGGGCCATCAGGAACTCGTCGGGCTGCTCCAGGTAGCCCCAGGACCGGCAGTTGAACTCGACGAGCAGCCACACGACGACCGCCGCGACGAGCACCACGACGAACACGATGATGCCGCCGGGCAGGCCGAGGGTGCGCGCGGCGAGGAACACGCCGATGACCATCACCAGCACCGCGGCGACCAGGAGCTGGACCCGGCGGTACCAGGTGAGCCGCGTCGAGACGCGCGCCCAGGTGGTGCCGGGCGGCGGCGCGAACGCCCCCGCGACGGCGGCGCGGCCGGATGCGGTCGCGTGGCCGCCGGCGATCTGCGGGCCGCTGGCGTTGTACGGCTGGTCGTACGGCATGGGGTACGGGGTGTCCTGCGGAACGCCCGGCTGCCCCTGCGGCCCGGGTGGCGTGTACGGGCCGGGCGCCGCGGGCCGGCCGTACGCCGGCGACGGCCCCGACGGGGGTGACGGGGCCGGGTGGCCCTGCTGCCCGGGATAACCGCCGGGGCGTGCGGCACCGCCCGGCGGCTGCGGGTCGGACGGCGGCTGCGGCGGCGGTGGGGCGCCGGGCGGGCCTGCGCTCATCGGATCGCCGGCTCCCTTCTCGGGCTGTAACGACTTCTGGGACTCTTACCGTAATTGTCCGCGCATTCCACATGTGCCAGCAGGACGATGCCGTACCTGGCCGCGCGTGACAACATGAGGCCATGCACGAGCCCGGCCGGACCGAGCGCGTCGTCGGTGTCGGCGCGGGCGCCCGCGAGCTCGCCACCGAGGACATGGTGCTCAACATCGGGCCCCAGCACCCGTCCACTCATGGTGTCCTGCGCATTCGTATCACCCTCGACGGCGAGCGTATCGTCGCGGCCGAACCGATCATCGGCTACATGCACCGCGGCGCGGAGAAGCTGTTCGAGGTCCGCGACTACCGGCAGATCATCGTGCTCGCCAACCGCCACGACTGGCTGTCGGCGTTCGCCGGCGAGCTCGGCGTGGTGCTCGCCGCCGAGCGCATGCTGGGCATGGAGGTGCCCGTACGCGCGGTGTGGGCGCGCACCCTGCTCGCCGAGTTGAACCGGGTGCTGAACCACCTGATGTTCCTCGGGTCGTACCCCTTGGAGATGGGCGCGATCACGCCGGTCTTCTACGCCTTCCGCGAGCGCGAGACGCTCCAGCGCGTCATGGAGGAGATCTCCGGCGGCCGGATGCACTACATGTTCAACCGGGTGGGCGGCCTCAAGGAGGACCTCCCCGCGGGCTGGCTCGGCCGCGTGACGCAGGCGGTGGCCGGGGTCCGCGCCGGGATGGCCGACGTCGAGGGCATCATCAGGACCAACGAGATCTTCCGCGCGCGCACCCGCGGCGTGGGCGTGCTCACGCCCGAGCAGGTGCAGCAGTACGGCGTGAGCGGGCCGGTCGCGCGGGCCAGCGGCGTCGACTTCGACCTGCGCCGCGACGAGCCCTACCTCGCGTACGGGGAGCTGGCCGATGTGCTGCGCGTGGTCACCCGTACCGACGGCGACTGCCTGGCCCGGTTCGAGTGCCTGCTGGACCAGGTGGCCGTGTCGCTCGACCTCGCCGACGCATGCGTGGCCCGCCTCCGCGCGCTGCCGCAGGGGCCGATCAACGTACGGCTGCCGAAGGTCCTGAAGGTGCCGGAGGGGCAGACGTACGCCTGGACGGAGAACCCGCTCGGCCTGAACGGCTACTACCTGGTGTCCCGCGGCGAGAAGACCCCGTGGCGCCTGAAGCTGCGCTCGGCCAGCTTCAGCAACGTCCAGGCGCTGACCGAGCTCCTGCCCGGCAACCTCGTCGCCGACATGATCGCGATTCTGGGGTCGATGTTCTTCGTGGTGGGCGACATCGACAAGTAGTCGGCGGTGTCGACAAGGCGTCAGGAGTTGTGGAACGGGTCGGTGTCCGGGGCGGCCGGGGTGCCGTCTTTGTCGTCCTCGCCCGGGGGTACGCGGCAGCAGTACTCGCAGAACAGCGCGGCGCCGACGACGACAAGCGCGGCGAGCAGGGTGCCGCCCGCGACGATCGCGTCCTGCCGCGGCGCGGGCTTGTCCAGCAGGCCGGCGGCGATGACCGCGAACCCGGCGAAGATGCCCGCGAACCCCGACCCGGCGTACGCCGTGGCCTTGGCGAGCGCCACCACACGCGCCACCACCAGCGGCTCGACCGGACGGGTGTGCGGCTTGCGCTGGATGCGGGCGCGGAAGTTCAGCCCGAGGTAGACCTCGGCGACGGCGATGAGCAGCAGCGTGGGCACCGCGCTCCACGGCAGCGGCGGCAGGGTGCTGTAGACGCCCTTGAGGACGGCGGCCGTCGCGACCGCGATGACGGCGAACACCACCACGAGCCATCGGATGCGCGTCGGTCCCATGCCCCCGGTCTCTCGTCGACGACCCAACGGGACCGAACCTACCGGGCGCGGGCCACCATTTCGGCTACTCGGGCGGCACCAGCGCGAGATCGTCGCGGCGGTGCACACCCGTCATGTCCGCGGCGGCCAGCAGGTCGGCGACCGCGCCGCGGCCGGGCACCCGCGCGCCGGGCGCGATGTCGTGCCACGGCGCGAGCACGGTGGCGCGCTCGTGCGCACCCGGGTGCGGCACGGTGAGCTCCGGATCGGCGCTGACGATCTCGTCGTACGTGATGACGTCGACGTCCAGGGTCCGCGACCCCCAGCGCTCGGCGCGCACCCGCCCGAAGGCGTCCTCCACCGCGAACGCGCGCTCCAGCAGCAGCCGCGGCGACAGCCCCGTACGGATCGTGACGACCGCGTTGAGGTAGTCGGGCTGGTCCTTGCCGCCGAACGGCGCGGTCTCGTACACCGGCGACACCCCCTCGACGACCACGCCGGGCGTGTCGCCGAGCGCGTCGACCGCGCCCTGGAGGTTGGACAGCCGGTCGCCCAGGTTGCTGCCGAGGCCGAGGGTCGCGTGGTGCGGGTCCTTGGCCGGGCGGCCGGACGAGGAGGTGGTCACGCGCGGCTCCGTACGATCGTGACGGCGACGTCGCCGAACGGAACGGCGATCGGCGCGTGCGGCTTGTGGACGGTGACCTCGGCGGTGCGCACACGGGTGTCGGCGAGGCAGTCGGCGGCGATCCGCTCGGCGAGCGTCTCGATCAGGCGCACCGGCTCCCCCTCGATGCGCGCGACGACCCCGGACGCCAGCGCGCCGTAGTCGACCGTGTGCGTGAGGTCGTCGCCGGCCGCGGCCGCCGCCATGTCGACGTGCAGCACGAGGTCGACGACGAACGGGCGCGGGCTCTCCCGCTCCCAGTCGAACACCCCGTGCCGTCCCTGGCCGCGCAGCCCGGTCAGCGTGAGACGATCCGCCAACTCGATCTCCCGTCACAGTCGGCAACGCCGAAACGCTACCCGGAGGCGCCCACCGCAGTCGTACGGGGGGCTGGTCAGGTGGCGTGCGCCCAGGCGGCGGCCACGCGGACGGCGTCCACGTTGGCGGGCACCTCGTGGACGCGGACGCACCAGGCGCCGGCCGCGGCGGCGAGCGCGCTCACCGCGACCGTGCCGATGTCGCGGCCGGTGACCGGGCGCGGCTCGCCGTCGGGTCCGGCGAGCGCGCGGCCGATGAACCGCTTGCGCGACGCCCCGATCAGCAGCGGACGGCCGAGCGCGGCGAGGTCGCCGAGGTGGCGCAGCAGCGCCCAGTCGTGCTCGGCGCGCTTGGCGAAGCCCAGCCCGGGGTCGAGGATGATCCGCTCGGGCGCGACGCCCTCCTCGACCACGGCGTCCATCCGCGCGCGCATCTCGTCGCGCACCTCGCGTACGACGTCGTCGTAGACGGCGCGGGTGTTCATGTCGTGGCTGTGGCCGCGCCAGTGCATCACGACGTACGGCACCCCGGCCTTGGCGACGGCGCGCGCCATGCGCGGCCCGGCGAGCCCGCCGCTGACGTCGTTGACCAGGCACGCGCCCGCCTCGACGGCCCGCTCGGCGACGTGCTCGCGCATCGTGTCGATGCTGACCCGTACGCCCTCGGACGTCAGCGCGGCGATCACCGGCATGACGCGGCGCAGCTCCTCCTCGCCGGAGATCCGCTGCGCGCCCGGCCGCGTCGACTCGCCGCCGACGTCGACGATGTCGGCGCCGTCGGCCACGAGGTCCAGACCGTGCCGGATCGCGGCGTCGGCGTCGAACCAGGAGCCGCCGTCGGAGAAGGAGTCGGGCGTGACGTTGACGACCCCCATGACGAGGCAGCGCCCGAGGTCGGGGAGACCGGGCGGCACGATTCGCGGCGTTTCGGGCATGCGCCAACTCTAGGGCGCGCGGTCAACGCCCGACGAGGCGGCGCAGCCGGCCGAGATCGGGGTGCGGGAAGGTGAGGAACGCCTCGGCCTCCATCGCCGCGAACGCGATGCGCGGCCAGTCGCGGCGGTGCGGGAAGACGATGAAGCGCGGCTCCCATGTGGGCCCGAACTTCGCGTTGAAGCGGTACAGCGACTCGATCTGGAACCACCGCGACAGGAACAGCAGGATGCCGCGCCACACCCGCAGGACGGGCCCGGCGCCCAGCCGCTCGCCGCGCTCCAGCGCCGAGCGGAACACCGCGAAGTTCAGCGAGAGCCGTCGTACGCCCAGCTCGCCGGCGTGGCGGAGGGCGTAGACGATGAGGAAGTCGTTCAGCCCGGGCGCGGCGGCACGGTCGCGGCGCATCAGCTCGAGCGACAGACCGTCCTCGCCCCACGGCACGAAGTGCAGCACCGCGGCCAGCTTCCCCTCGTGGTGGGCGGTGGCCACCGCGCAGGCGGCGTCGCCGGGCGCGCCGATGCGGCCGAGCGCCATGGAGAACCCGCCGCGCTCGGTCTCCCTGCCCAGCCACGCGCCCGCCTGCGCCTCGATGTCGGCCAGCTCCTCGGCGGAGACGTCGGCGACGCGCCGCAACCGGGCCTCGTACCCCTGCCGCTCCACCCGGGTGACCATCTGCCGCACGTTGCGCATGGAGCGCCCGGACAGCGTGAAGCCGCCGACGTCCACGATCGCCTCGTCGCCCAGCTCGATCGCGTCCAGGCCGCTCTCCCGCGTCCACACCTCGCCGCCGAGCTCGCCGCACCCCATCACGGCCGGCACCCAGGCGTGCCGCGCGGCCTCGTCGAGGAACGCGTGGATCGCGCCGGGCCACGCCTCCGGGTCGCCCAGCGGGTCGCCGCTGGCCAGCATCACCCCGGCCACGACGCGGTACGTCACGCACGCCTTGCCGGTGGGCGACCAGATGACGCTCTTGTCCTTGCGCAGCGCGAAGTAGCCGAGCGAGTCGCGGGCGCCGTGCCGCCGCAGCAGGTCGCGCATGCGCCGCTCGTCCTCGGCGTCGTGGCTGGGCACCGGCTTCGCCGGACGGAACAGCAGGTACGCGGTGACGAGCGCGGTGAGCAGGCCGAGCGCGCCGAGGGTGGTGGCGCCGAACGCGGCGCGCGCCGCGCTGTCGAAGACCACCGGCCCGGTGATGCCGACCAGCCCGAGCACGACCTCTTCCAGGCGATCGGTCAGGCCGTACGCCATGGCCAGGTGGTGGTGGTTGAACCGGATGTAGGCCAGCCCGAACAGCAGCGAGAAGCCGACCATCAGGCAGAACACCCACACGGCGCGCCAGCGGGTGCGCGGGTCGCCGCTGGCGTAGAACTCGCCGCGGTAGTAGACGAGCAGGCCGAGCAGCACCGCGCCGATCAGCGCCGGCACCACGAACAACCCGCGGACCAGGTGGAACACGACGCTCAGCGACAGCAGCAGCACCGCCGCCTCCCATGCGCGCCGCTTCCGCCGGCGCAGCGCGTGGGAGAGCAGGAGCAGCAGCATCCCGACGATCACGGTAGCCGTACGCGCCAGCGACTCGACCGCGCCGGGGATGTAGTCGCCGACCCACTCCAGGTGGGGCGGTACGTGCGCGCGGACGCCCGCGAAGAGGTCGTACACCCCGATCAGGAAGCACAGTGTGCCCGCGATCACGGGGACGCGGCGGCGCTGCCCACGCGTCTCACGCGGGCAGCTCTCGCATGCTCGGCCCCGCGGCGCAGCGACCACCGCCGGCCTGGCTGTCGTCATCAGAACCGAGCGTAACCAGTGGAGACGCCGCGAAAAGCCCTCCGACCAGGTGAATCCCTCGCCTATGCGAAAGGTTTCCCCGGCGCTGACGTACGCGGCCTGATCGCTACCTTCGCTTCCCTCAGGCGTGGCCCAGGATCAAGCTCATCGCCTCGGCGCGGGTGCGGTCGGAGCTGCGGAACGCGCCCCGCACAGCGGAGGTGACCGTACGCGCGCCCGGCTTGCGGACGCCGCGCATGGTCATGCAGAGGTGCTCGGCCTCGACCACGACGATGACGCCGCGCGGGCAGAGGATGCGGTCGAGGGCGTCGGCGACCTGGGTGGTGAGCCGCTCCTGGACCTGCGGGCGCCGGGCGTAGACGTCGACGAGCCGCGCGAGCTTGGACAGGCCGGTGATCTGGCCCTTCTCGTTCGGGATGTAGCCGACGTGGGCGACGCCGTGGAAGGGCACGAGGTGGTGCTCGCACGAGCTGTACACCTCGATGTCCTTCACCAGGACGATCTCGTCGTGCTCGGCGTCGAAGACCGTCGTCAGGACGTCCTCCGGGCGCTGCCGCATTCCGGCGAACTGCTCGGCGTACGCCCTGGCGACGCGGGACGGGGTGTCCTGCAGGCCGTCGCGGTCGGGGTCCTCCCCGATGGCGAGGAGGATCTCCCGTACGGCCTTCTCGACGCGGGGCTGGTCGATCTCGGGCAGGCGGTCGTCGCCCTCGTTCACCGCAGCCCCTCGTGATCGCCGTCGTCGCGGCCGTCGACCTGGTCGGTTCCGCCGACCCCGGACCCGGGGTGCACGGACACGCTTCCGTTGCCGGACGTCAGCTCCTGGACGTCCTTCGGCCCCATGAGCGACAGCTCCTTGGGGGTCAGGACCGGCGGGCGGTCGGACGGGAGGCGCTTGCCGTGGCCCGTGTAGGACCCGCGGGACGGGAGCTTGTGGACGGACGCGAAGATCTCCAGGATCTCCTTCGTGGAGACGGTCTCCTTGTCCATCAGGCGGAGCACCAGGTCGTCGAGGGCCTCGCGGTACTCGACCAGGATCTCCCACGCCTGGTCGTGCGCGGCCTCGATGAGCCGGCGTACCTCGTCGTCGATCGTGGAGGCGATCTCCTCGGAGTAGTCGCGGGCGTGCGACATCTCACGGCCCAGGAACGGCTCGGTGTTGCCGTCGCCGAACTTGCGCGCACCGAGCTTCTCGCTCATGCCGTACTCGGTGATCATGTTGCGCGCGATCTCGGTGGCCTTCTCGATGTCGTTCGCCGCGCCGGTGGTCGGCTCATGGAAGATGAGCTCCTCCGCCGTACGGCCGCCCAGCAGCTCGGCGAGCTTGTCGAGCATCTCCGAACGGGTCTGGAGGAACTTGTCCTCCGTCGGGAGGGTCATCGTGTAGCCGAGGGCGCGGCCGCGCGGCAGGATCGTCACCTTGTGCACGGGGTCGGCGTTCGGCAGAGCGTGCGCCACGAGCGCGTGACCGCCCTCGTGGTAGGCGATCATCTTCTTCTCCTTGTCGGACATGACGCGCGTCTTGCGCTCAGGTCCGGCCATCACGCGGTCGATCGACTCCTCGAGGGTCGCCATGTCGATCTGGTTGCGGCCGCCGCGCGCGGTGAGCAGCGCCGCCTCGTTGATGACGTTCGCGAGGTCGGCGCCGGTGAAGCCGGGCGTACGCCGGGCGATGACGTCGAGGTCGACGTCGGCGGCGAACGGCTTGCCGCGGCCGTGCACCGCGAGGACGCCCTTGCGGCCTTCGAGGTCGGGCCGGTCGACGGTGACCTGGCGGTCGAAGCGCCCGGGGCGCAGCAGCGCGGGGTCGAGGATGTCCGGCCGGTTGGTGGCGGCGATCATGATGACGCCGCCCTTGACGTCGAAGCCGTCCATCTCGACCAGCAGCTGGTTGAGCGTCTGCTCGCGCTCGTCGTGACCGCCGCCGAGGCCCGCGCCGCGGTGCCGGCCGACGGCGTCGATCTCGTCGACGAAGATGATCGCCGGGGCGTTGGCCTTCGCCTGCTCGAACAGGTCGCGCACCCGGGAGGCGCCGACGCCGACGAACATCTCGACGAAGTCCGAACCGGAGATGGAGTAGAACGGCACGCCCGCCTCGCCGGCGACGGCGCGCGCGAGGAGGGTCTTGCCGGTGCCGGGCGGGCCGTAGAGCAGCACGCCCTTGGGGATCTTGGCGCCGATCGCCTGGAACTTGGCGGGGTTCTGGAGGAAGTCCTTGATCTCCTGGAGCTCCTCGATGGCCTCGTCAGCGCCGGCGACGTCGGCGAACGTGGTCTTCGGCGTGTCCTTGGTGATGAGCTTCGCCTTGGACTTCCCGAAGTTCATCACGCGGGAGCCGCCGCCCTGCATCTGGTTCATGATGAACAGGAAGATCAGCACGACCACGAGGATCGGCAGGAAGCTCAGCAGCAGGCTCAGGACGACGCTCTGCTTGGGGACGGTCACCGAGTAGCCCTGCGACAGCTTGCCCTGGTCGTACTTCTGCTGGAGCAGTCGCTGGAGCTCGATGCCCTGGCCACTGACCCACGACGCCTGGAGGTTGCGGCCGTCGGTGGTGGTGACCTGGATCTTCTGATCCTTGTCGATGATCTTCGCCGACTTCGCCTTGTTCTGCTCGATCGTCTGCACGATCTTGGCGGTGTCGGTGTCCTTGTATGTGTCGCTGTTGCCGAAGAACTGATAGACGACGATGACCAGCAAACCGATCATCAAGATCCACAGCAGCGGCCCGCGGAAGTAGCGCTTGAAGTCCATCGATGCGGAACCCGCCCGGGTCCGTCCCTCCTGCCCAGCGTGCGTCCGGTGGCCTTTGGGTCACCGGGGGTGGCAACTATTCGCCTCTAACCCGACTCTGACGCCGGGATACCCGACGGTACACCGACGCCCGTGCGTCGGCATCATAAGATCACCGGCGTAGATGGCGGTCGTATTTGCAACGCCTTGGAACGGCCTTATTGTTCCCGGCGAACCGCACCGGAGGTTCACTCGCGGCGAACCCGGTCATTTCCGCGCATCGCCGTTGTAGACGTGCGGCGCGAGCGTTCCGACGAACGGCAGATTCCGGTACTTCTCCGCGTAGTCCAGTCCGTATCCCACAACGAACTCCGACGGTATGTCGAACCCGACGTACTTCACGTCGACGTCCATCTGCGCGGCCTCCGGTTTCCGCAGCATCACGCACACCTCGACGGACGCCGGACCGCGCGACCGCAGGTTCCCGACCAGCCACGACAGGGTCAGCCCGGAGTCGACGATGTCCTCGACGATCAGGACGTCGCGGCCGGTGATGTCGGCGTCGAGGTCCTTGAGGATGCGCACCACGCCGGAGGACTTCGTGCCCGAGCCGTACGACGACACGGCCATCCAGTCCATCTGCGCCGGGGCGTGCAGCGCGCGGGCGAGGTCGGCCATCACCATGACCGCGCCCTTCAGGACGCCGACCAGCAGGAGGTCGCGGCCCGCGTATTCGTCGTCGATGCGGGCGGCGAGCTCCGTGATGCGGGCCCGCAGCTCATCTTCGCTGATGAGGACGCGCTCGAGGCCCGCGCCCATGTCATTTTCGTCCACGTGGCGGGATTCTCGCAGACGGGCGGCCGCGCCGCCGCACCCCGGGGCGGCGCCGCGCCGAAAACCGCGCCGCCGGGGTCACCCGGCGCCGGGCTCGGCTGCCGCGAAGACGATGCGGCCGTCGTGGCGGCGCGCCGTGACGGGGCCGGGGAGGTCGATGCGCCGCTGCCCGCGCCACGCCGTGACGAGGCCGTCGACCGCGGTGACGTGGGCGGCGGTGAGGTCGGTGGCCGGGGATCCCGCGGCGAGCGCGGCGGCGCGCAGCACCCGGGTGCGGACCGCGCGCGGCAGCTCCGCCAGGGCCTTGGCGTCGAGCCCGCCGTCGGGGTGGGCGGCGGCCTCGGCCGCGCGCGCCGCCCATTCGTCGAGCGCGTCGGCGTCGTCGCGCAGCAGCCCGGCCGTACGGGCGAGGGCGGCGGCCATCCCCGGGCCGAGCTCCGCCTCCAGGACCGGCAGCACCCGGTGGCGTACGCGCACCCGCCCGTATGCGGGGTCGGCGTTGTGCGGGTCGTCCCAGACGTCGAGCCCCTGCGCCGCGCAGGCGTCGCGCGTCATGCCGCGCGGCACGCCGAGCAGCGGCCGCAGATAGCGGACCTCCGACGGGCCCGCGGGTGCGTTGCCGCCGGTGGGCGGGGGGTGGCCGGAAGTGGACGGCATGCCGGCGAGGGAGCGGGCGCCGGAGCCTCTGGCCAGGCCGAGGAGGACGGTCTCCGCCTGGTCGTCGCGGGTGTGGCCCAGGAGGACGGCCCAGGCGCCGGAGTCGCGGGCGGCTTCGGACAGGGCGGCGTAGCGGGCCGTACGGGCGGCCGCCTCGGGGCCGCCGGTGGTGCCGACCGTGATCGTGCGCGGCTCGACCGGGTCGAGGCCCAGCTCGCGGAGGGTCGCGGCGACGCGGGCGGCGCGGGCGGCCGAGCCGGGCTGGAGGCCGTGGTCGACGGTGACGCCGCCGCCGCGCAGGCCCATGCGGGGCGCGGTGAACGCGAGGGCGGCGGCGAGCGCTAGGGAGTCGGCGCCGCCGCTGCACGCCGCCAGGACCAGCGCACCGCGCGGCGCCTCCGCCAGCGCCGCGCGGACGGCACGCCGTACGCCGGCGACCGACGGCGCGGGACCGCCCACGGCCGGCCTGTCAGCTCTCGACGGCCGGCGGCGTGGTGCCGACGACGCGGCTGATCCACGACTGGGGGTTCTCGATCTCGGCGCGGGTGGGCAGGGTGTTCGGGGAGGTCCACACCTTGTTGAAGGCGTCCATCCCGGCCTGCTCGACGACCGTGCGGACGAAGGCCGCGCCCTGTTCGTACTGCTTCATCTTGAGGTCGAGGCCGAGGACGCGGCGGATCATCTGGTCGACCCGGCCCGCGCCTTCGCGGCGCTTCTGGAACCGCGACCTGATCACCTCGACGGACGGCACCACATCGGGGCCGACGCCGTCCATCACGTAGTCGCCGTGGCCCTCGACGAGGGTCATCACGGCGGTGATGCGGTCGAGGATCTCCTTCTGCTCCGGCGTCTGGATGGCCTCGATGAGGCTGCTCTCGCCGCCGCGCACCGCGTCGGCCACCGCGTCGGCGGTCTGCTTGAAGCGGTCGAACAGCTCGGGCAGCCCGATGTCGGACGCGAGGAGGAACTCGGTGATCTGGTCCTGGACGTGGGCGCGGAGCCACGGCACGGCGGTGAACTGCACGCGGTGGGTCTCCTCGTGGAGGCACACCCACAGCCGGAAGTCATGGGGGTCGACATCGAGCTCGCGCTCGGCGTGGACGATGTTGGGGGCGACGAGGGTGAGCCTGCCGGTGGAGGCGCGGCCGTCGGGGTCGGGCGGGAGGAACAGCTCGTACTGCCCGAGGACTCGGGCCGACATGTACGCCAAAATGGCGCCGACCTGGACGCCGGTGAAGCGGGAGCCGACCGCGGTGACGATCGAGCCGCCGGGGCCGCTCGACTGGCGCTTGGCCATGCGGGACGCCAGGGGCTCGAACACCACGCGGAAACCCTCGACGTTGGCCTTGATCCACCCGGGCCGGTCGACGACGGCCGCCTGGTCGGGCGGGCCGCCGCCGTCGAGCCGGGTGAACTCGCGGACGTGGCGCTCGGCGCGGACCGACAGGGTGCGCAGCTCCGCCACCGCCTGCCGCGCCTCGGCCAGGCTCACCTGCGGGCCGGAGCGGGCAAGCCGTTCACCGGTGGCGACGGCCAGATCCCAATCGATCATTTGAGGACTGCTCACAGCTTCCACCGTAGGTCTCTCGTCGTCCGGGCGCACGGGGGTCCCGGGTTCGTGTGGACAACTCACGTTATTACGCGAACGGCCGGACCGGGGTCGTGAGTTCCCGCGGACTAGTTGCAGCCGCAGCCCGCGACGGTGGCGGCGAGCCGGTCGAGGGCCAGCTCCGCGGCGGGCAGCCCGCCGCCGAACTTACCCGCCATGAAGGCGTAGACGAGCAGGCGGCCGTCGGCGTCGTACGCCACGCCGGCGAGGGTGCTCACGCCGTTGAGCGTGCCGGTCTTGGCGCGTACGTCGCCGGCGGCGTCGGCGGACATGCCCGAGGTGTAGCGGTGGGCGAGCGTGCCGGAGAAGCCGCCGATCGGCAGGCCCGTCAGCACCGCGCGCAGCTTGTCGTGGCCGCGCGACGCCGCGATCGACAGGACCTTCGCGAGCGCCGCCGGGCTGATCCGGTTGCGGGTCGACAGCCCCGAGTTGTCCGAAAGCCGTACGCCGTCGGTGATGCCGAGCCTGCCCAGTTCGTCGGTGACGGCCTGGGCCGCGCCCGAGAACGACGCGGGCCGCCCGCGGGCGATCGCGACCTGGCGGGCCAGCGCCTCGGCCATGTCGTTGTCGGACACCGTCAGCGCGTGCTCGACCAGCGCGGACAGCGGCGGCGACTCGACCCGGGCGAGCTCGGCGGCGTTCTGCGCGGCGTGGACGCGGCCGGTGGAGGCGCCGACCCGGATGCCGCGGTGGCGCAGGGCCTGCGCGAACCGCTGGGTGGCGACCCGCGGCGGGTCGCTGACGCGGGCGCCGTGGTCGGTGCCGTCGTCGACGTTGCTGACCCGGCCCTCGTCCACTTCGAGCGCGCTGACCGGCGCGACGTTGCCCTCGGGGATGTAGTTCGGCTTCCAGCCGGGCGCCGTACGGGGACCGGAGTAGGCGGAGTCGTCGAACCGGAGCATGACCTTCGTCACGCCGGAGGCGCGCAGCTTGGCGGCCGTCTTGGCGGCGAGGTCGGCGAGCGACGCCATCTTGGGGTAGTCCGTCGCGTGCTGCCGAGCGGTCGTCAGCTCGGGGTCGCCGCCGCCGACCAGCACGATCGACGACTTGTTGGCGCCCTGGACGACCCGGGTCGCGATCGTGTGGTCCGGGCCTGCGGCGGACAGCGCGGCCAGCGAGGTGGCCAGCTTGGTGGTCGAGGCGGGCGTCATGCCGACCTGGGAGTCCTGGTCGTACAGCGTCTTGCCGGTGGCCGGGTCGATGACGACCGCGCCCAGGCGGCCGAGCGCGCGCGCCGCGGCCGGCTTCGCGAGCCGCTGTGAGAGGACCTGCGGGTCGGGTGCGGCGCCGCCGCGCAGCCCCGAGAGGACGGGCGCCTTCGGTGTGGTCGGGGGCGGGTGCAGAACGCGCGGGCCGATCGGCAGGCCGGCCTCGGGGCCCAGCATGATCACGGCGGCACCCGCGGCGATGGTGAACACGTTCAGCAGGGCGAGCGTGACCAATGCCACGGCCCGCTGTGCCCTCACCATGGCACCGACCCTTCCACCACGTGCGCCACCCGGATTACGCCTACGCGACACTAGAGCATGTCCCGTACGCATGCGGGCTCACCAACTCAGGAACCGGATCCCGCCACCCCCGGCGGCGCCCGGCCCGCCGCGCTCGGCTACGGTGCGTTATGCATTCCACCGGAACCGGGGGCGGGATCCGGGAATTACGGGGCAGATCACCTCAGGAGAGCGACACAGTGGAATTCGACGTAGTCATCGAGATCCCCAAGGGTCAGCGCAACAAGTACGAGATGGACCACGAGACGGGGCGGCTGTTCCTGGACCGCATGCTGTTCACCTCGACCCGCTACCCCGCCGACTACGGATTCGTGGAGAACACTCTCGGCGAGGACGGGGACCCGCTTGACGCCCTGGTGCTCCTGGAGGAGCCCACGTTCCCGGGGTGCGTGATCCACTGCCGCGCGATCGGCATGTTCCGCATGACCGACGAGAAGGGCGGCGACGACAAGGTCCTCTGCGTCCCGGCCACCGACCCGCGCATGGAGCACATGCGTGACATCCACCACGTGTCGGCTTTCGACCGCCTGGAGATCCAGCACTTCTTCGAGGTCTACAAGGACCTGGAGCCCGGCAAGTCCGTGGAGGGCGCCTCCTGGGTGGGCCGCCGCGAGGCCGAGGCCGAGATCGAGAAGTCCGTCGAGCGCGAGGTCCAGCACAAGGCCGAGGGCTCACACTCCTGACACCGGGGCGTCCGGGTCAGCCCGAGGGGCGGGTGGCGCCCACCAGGTCGGGCCGCCAGATGCTGCTGATCCGGACATCCGCGCCGGTGAACGGCGCCTCCACCATCCTGCCGCCGCCGATGTAGATGCCCACGTGGTGGATCGTGCCGGGGTCCTTGGTGATCTTGCCGAACAGCAGCAGGTCGCCGCGGTGCAACTGGTCGGTGGGCACGTGCGGTCCGGACGTCCACTGCGTTCCGGTCCAGTGGTCGAGCATGACCCCGGCCTTCTGCCAGGCCCGCATGGTCAGCCCCGAGCAGTCGTAGGAGTCGGGGCCCGCGGCGGCCCAGACGTACGGCTTGCCGAGCTGGGTCAGCGCCCAGTTCGCCGCGATGTCGCCCTTGCTGTGCGCCGCGCCGTGACCGCTCGGCGCGCTCGGCTTGCTCACCTTGCCCGCGTCGCCCGTGTCGTGCGCGGCCGCCGCTGCCGCCTGGCGCGCCGCGGCCCCGTGCCGCCGCGCGAGGCTCGACGCGGTGCCGCGTGCCGTCTTGAGCTGGCGTTCCAGCCGCCGCTTCTCCGCGGAGATGCCGCGTACGGAGGCGCGCTGCCGGGAGACCGCCGTACGCGCGGTCGTCTTCGCGCGCTCCGCCGACTTCGTCAGCCGCTGCTGGTCGCGCAAGTCGCGTCCGGCGCGGCGGCTGAACACGCCGGCGACGATCTGCGCGGCGCGCAGCCGCCCGAACGTCCCGGCCTCCTGCCGGGAGAACACCTCGGTGAGCTGCGCGCGGTCCATGAAGCCCTGCGGGCCGCCCGTGCCGAACACGTCGGCGGCCATCGGGGTGCTGCTTCCCTCGCGGTAGCGGTCCGCGGCGATGCGGCCCACCTCGGCGCGGCGCGCGCGTACCGCGCCCTGCGCGCCGGTCAGCCGCCGCTGCGCGCCCCGGTACGCGGTGCGGGCCTTGCCGAGCTTGACGACCTCGCCGTTGTAGCGCTCGACCGCCGTCTCCGCCTGCGTGGCCAGCGATTCGAGCCGGCCGTCCGCGATGGCGAGCCGCGCCTGGAGGCGGCCGACCTTGCGCGCCTTGTCCCGGACGCGCTGCCGGCTCGCCGCGACGTCCTTGGCGCTCGGCGGCGGGTCGGCCAGCGCGGGCGTCCCCGACGCCGTCAGCATGACCACGGTGAACGGCACCGCGATCCGGAGCACCTGACGCGTCGCTCGCACGATCGCCCCCTCCTCGGCCATTGCCGTACGGACCAGGCGGCCGAGCTCGATCGACAACCGAAAGTAGTTTCCGCGTCACATTGTGCACTCATGTGCCGGCGATCCCGGGGATGTCGGCCCGCGCCGCCGTGTCCCGTACGGCGCGCTCAGGGCCGGACCGGGTAGCGCAGCAGCCGCCTGATCCACGGCCGTACGCCCGGCACGGCGGCCAGGGGCGTCGCGGGATAGGTGAACACCGGCATGGCGCCGCCGCCGTCGGCCAGGTCGGCGGCCCGGCACCAGTCCGCTGACGTGCGGGTCGCGGCCCAGGCGACGGCGAGCGCGGGCCGCGCCTCGGGGTGCCGCTCCCAGGCGCGCAGCAGCACCACCGCGGCCTCGGCCGCGGAGTAGCCGTCGTCGGGATGGGCGCGGCCCGCGGCGTACGGCGCGACGACCCGGCCGCCGTGGTCGCTGGCCAGCACCCACGTCCAGTTCGCCACGACGAGCGCGAGCACCGGGTCGGGCAGCGACGCGGCGGCGGCGTACATGCGCTCCTGCCGCTCGCCGGCCAGCCGCCGGGTCGACAGCAGCCAGCCCACGTCGTCCGGCGCCGTGCCCGCCGCCAGCCAGGCGAGCACGGTCAGGCCGCGCGCCGCCTGGAGGCGGCAGGTCTCGGTGAGGTCGCGGACGAGCCGGGGCCCGCCGCGGTCAGGGCCGACCGGCCACGCGATCTCGTGGATGCGCGGAACCAGGTCGGCGATGCGGGACGGCACGGGACCGGGGGCCACCCGCGGCCGGGGTCCCGGGTGGCCGCGGACCGCGTAAGCCGTCACGGGATCACTGTAGGTGGCGCAGCGGTCGCGGACGGACCCGGGACGCGCCGTCCCGGCCGCCTCCTACTCAGGAGAGGGCGAGCCGCCGGACGGCGAGCCCGTGGGCGAATCGGTGGGCGTCGGCGTCGGGGACGACGGCGGGTCGGTCGGCTGCGTGGGCGGGTCGGTCGGGCTGGTCGTCGGGCCCGTGGTCGGCCCGGTGGTCGGCCCGCTCGGCGGCGGCGTGCCGCTGTCCGGCGGCGAACCGGCGCGGCGCGGCGGCTGGTGGTAGCGGTCGCCCGGCGAGCGCGGCGGGCGTACGCCGCGGCGCGGCATCTGGCCGTGCGGCTTGTGCGCGGCACGGCCGCGCGTCCGGCCCCCCGGCCCGCTCACGGCCTCCGGCGGCCTCCCCGGCCCGTGGTACGCGACGGGGGTGCGCCCACCCGACGTGTCACCGGAGACCCCCGGTGACGGCGACGGCGCGGCGCCGGCGCGCGGCAGGACCTCCTCCGCCCAGGTCCTGATCGTGCCCACCGCGCCGCGCGCGCCCCCGAACGAGCTCAGCGCCACCGCCGCGCCCGCGACGGCCAGCAGCAGCGCGACGACGCCCACCCACGTACGGGCGCGGGGACGGCGGCGCGACGGGTTCCCGCGCGACGAACGCGGGAACCCGTCGCGGCCGAAGACGCCGGCCCGGTACAGCACGAAGTTCCGGTAGCCGCGCAGCGACGGGTCGGCGACCGAGCTCATCACGCGGACCCGCAGCGTCTCCGGCAGCGGCGGCCACGGCAGCGGCTCGAACGCCTTCGCCGGGTCCACCGAGCGCGGCCGGCCCGGACCGCACTGCCCGCACACGGACGCGTGGCGGACGAGCCGGCCGCGCAGCGCGGTCGTCATGCGCCCGCCCCAGCCGTCGAGGATCTCCGCGCGGCGCGGGCAGTCCGACGGGCCCTTGCGCGTGAGGATCTCCGCCGTGAGCGCGTCCCGCAGATGTTCGCCCCCGCGGCTGAGCATCTCCGGCACGTCGTCAGGGCGCTCCCCCGTCACGAGCCCGATCTCCGACGGCGCCAGCCGGTGGCGGGCGCGGAGGACGAGCAGGTCGACCTCCGAGTCGTCGAGCCCGCCGAGCGCGGCCAGCGCGATCGCGCGGGGTTCGGCCTCCGCGGGTTCCTCGTCGTCGTCCAGCGGCAGGTCGCGCAGCGTGCCGACACCGGTGGCCATGCGGCGACGGCATTCGTCGCGCGCGATCGCGAAGAGCCACGGCCGCAGGGCCGCGGGGTCCGCGAGGTCGTCGATGCGCCCCTCCACGACGATGAACACGTCGCGCACCACGGCCCGAGCCGCGTCGTCGTCGGCGAGCAGGAACCAGCAGTACTGGTACAGCGCCGACGCGTGCGCGTCGTAGACCGCGCCGAGCGCACCGTCGTTCCGGTTACGCACAGCTTCGACCAAGAGACTGTCTGTCATGTCGACACAAGTTAGGGCAGATGAGGGACGTCCCTCTACCCATTCGACAAAAAAGGCGAGAGAAAAACGCGATTCAGTGCGACCATTTCGAGAAACTACTAAGCTACTAATTGAATTAGAATTAGCGCCGTTTCCCGCCCAGCTCAGACCCCTGATACCGATCTATTCGGTTTTCGGCGATTCCTCCGCTACCGCATCGGATTCGGCGCATCCGGCGGCGAGCTCGGCCAGCCCGAATGCGTCCACCGGCCCGAGCGCGCCGGGCGCCATGTCCGCGGTCAGGCACCGCTCCGCGCCCCACGCGAGGATGCCCGCGGTGAAGCCGTAGACGTCGCCGACCCGTACGACGGTCTCGGCGAGCGTACGGCCGTCGGCGCCGGCGGCCACCGCCACGACGTGCGCGCGCAGGCCGGGACGGTCCGGGCCCGGGTCGTCGGGCCGCGCCGCCATCGCCTCGCTCAGCCCGCCCGCGAGGCCGCGCGCGCCCGGCAGCGCACCGACCAGCGACCGGAACCCGCCCACCAGCGGGGCGATCCGCGCCGCGCCGCCCGACCCGAGATAGACGTTCACCTCGCGCAGCGACGGGTGGACGCGCGGCAGGCCGTAGTGCTCGCTGCCGCCAAGCGACATCGCCTCGCGCGCCCGGCCGGCGACGTCGAACCGCCGGGCGCGTACGGGGGCGTCGGCCTTGACCCGGCCGTCGCGGAACTCGAACGAGGACTCCAGGAACATGCCGACCGCCGACGCGCGCGTGCCGCGGCTGGCGCCGCGCAGGACATCGCCGTCGACGAAGTAGCCGACGTCGACGCGCACGGCCTCGTCTCCCGCGTCGCGCAGCGCCAAGGCCGCGGCCAGGTTGCCGGGGACGTAGTCGAACCCGAACGCCGGGATCAGCGACGCGCCCGTGCGCTCCGCGAGCGGCGCGGCGCGCTCGAAAACGGCGCGGACGAACGTCGGCTCACCCGAGGAGTCGAGGTAGCGGGCGCCCACGGCGATCGCGGCGTCGACCGCGGGACGGCCGCGGCGGGCGAACGGCCCGACCGCCGACACCAGGACGTCGCCCGGCTCGACCAGCGACTGGACGGACGGCGGGTCGGCGGAGTCGGCGCGCGCGATCTCGAGGCCGCCGAGCTCCTCGGCGAGCGCCGCCGCGCGCTCGGTGCTCCGGGCCGCCAGCACCGGGCGCAGGCCCCGGTCGACGAGCGCTCGCGCGGTGCGGCGCCCGGTGTACCCGGTCGCGCCGAAAACGACGATTTTCCCGGCCATCACGCCAACCTAGGCGCTACACGAGGGCGCGGTCGAGCGATGTGAGCACTTCCTCCACGGCGTACGTGACGAGTTCGGCGGTGTCGTCGCCGACGCCGTCCGGCAGCTCCGGGTCGCCGGAGTCGGGCCAGGACGCCGCCTCGTCGTCGGTGAACGGCCACAGCGGCACGCCGATGTGCGTACGGCAGTGGCGGGCGAGGGCGACGAGCCGCGGCGCGTCGGCGGTCTTCTCGTCGGCGGCGATGGCCGCGGCGAGCGTGATCGCGTGGACGGCCGTCAGCCGGTCGGTGGCGTGCAGGCACCCCTCGAGGCAGCCGCGCAGGTGGCTGGCCGCCATCTCCGGCCGGCCCGCCTGGTGCTCCAGGTACGCCAGGGCGTGCAGCGGATGGGCCACGCCGATCTGCCGGTTGCTCTTCCGCATCTCCTCCAGCGCCTGCGCCAGCGCCTCGCGCGCGCTCTCCGGGCGGCCGAGCCTGAGGTACGCCCAGCCCCGGTACGTCAGCAGGTCCACCAGGAGCGTCGGGGACAGCCCGGCGCCGACGTCGAGCACCCGGTCGCTCGCGGCCAGCGACTCCTCGGCGCGGCCCTCGCGGATGCGCAGCGTGGCCTCGCGGTAGTCGCAGGACCGCAGCGAGAGCGCGCTCTCCCCGGCGACACGGCGCGCCTGCCGCAGCGCGGTGCGCCCCTCGTCCATGTGGCCCCACTCGGCGAGCAGGCACCCCATGTCGGCGAGCGCCTTGGCCAGCATGCCCGTGTCGCCGAGGTCGCGCGCGGCCGCGATGACGGCGCGGGCGAGCTGCACGGCGTCCGGATCGCCGAGCCGGTCGGCCACGGCGGCCAGGCCGATCTGGACGTCCACGCGGTGGCGCCGCTCCTCGGGGTCCTCCGGGTCGTACTCGTCGTACGCGGACTCCAGGTAGGCGCGGCACATCGCGGGATGGCCGGTCACCCAGGTGATGCGGCCGGCCCAGTGCAGCAGCCGCGCCTGGAGGTCGCGCGGCAGGTCGTCGCGGTACTCCAGGGCCCGCCTGGTCCAGTGCCAGACGATGTCGAGGTTGTGCGGGTCGGCGTCCCACACGGCGCGGTTCGCGGCCAGCAGGCGCGCGCCCATCTGGCGCCGCTCGGAATCCGACGCCGGGTCGAACGCCCAGGCCAGCGCCGCGAAGATGTCGTCGATCTCGGCCTGCGCGGCGACCACGCGCCCGGCGCGCTCCCCGGCGCTCGCCATCTCGGTGGCGCGGGCCAGCGACACGCACCACGCGAGGTGCCGCCCCCGCGTCGCGCGCAGCTCGGCGGGGTCGATGCGGCCGAGCGCGAACTCCCTGATCGGCGCGAGCAGCCGGTAGCGGTACTGCCGGTCGCGTACGGGATGCACCAGCGAGCTCTCCGCCAGGTCGGCGAGCAGCGGCGCCACCTCGTCGGCCGACAGCGGCGGGAACCCGCAGACGCGCTCCGCGGTGTCCAGCGTGAACGAGCCCGTCAGCACCGACAGCCGGCCCAGGAGCAGCCGCTGCCACGGGCTCAGCAGCCGGCGGCTCCACTCGATGGTGGTCTCCAGCGCCCGCTGGTGCGGCAGCCGCGACGTGTCGCCGCCGGACAGGACGGACGGCTGCCGGGTGAGCCGGATGTCGAGGTCGGACAGGCTCATCGAGCGCAGCCGCGCGGCCGCGAGCTCGATCGCCAGCGGCAGCCCGTCGAGCCGCCGGCACAGCCGCCCCACGAGGGTGATCTGGTCGTCGAGGTCGAGCCCCGGGCACGCGTCGGCGACGCGGCGCAGGAACAGCTCGACGGACGGGTACGAACGCAGCTCGTCGCCGTCGCCGTCCACCGGCGGCACCGGCAGCGGCGCGACGTCCCACACCGTCTCCCCCGCGACGCCGAGCGGCCGGCGCGACGTGACGACCAGCGTCACGGACGGGGACGTACGGGCGAGGTGGTCGACGAGCGCCGCGCAGCCGCGGACGACGTGCTCCGCGTTGTCCAGGACGATGAGCAGCTCGCGGCCCTGGAGCGCGCGCGCCACGGCGGTGACGGTCGCCTTGCGGTCGCCGACGCGGATGCCGAGCCCGGTGGCCACCGCCCCGGCCACCAGCGCGCCGTCGCCGTCGGAGCCGCCCTCGGGCTCGGCGGGCAGCGCCCCCAGCTCGATGACGCCCACGCCGGCCGGGAAGCCGTCGCGCACCCGGCGGGCCACGACGGTGGCCAGCGCGGTCTTGCCCGCGCCGCCCGGCCCGCAGAGTGTGATCAGCCGCCGCGTCACGACGAGCTCGCACAGCCGGTCCACGTCGTCCGCGCGGCCCACGAGGTCGGTGATCGGCCGCGGCCCGTGCCAGCGCCCGCGCGGCGCCGCGGACGGCTCGCCGGCGCGCAGCACCTGTTCGTACGCGCGCCGCAGCTCGGATCCGGGATCGACGCCGAGCTCATCGCGCAGCCGCTCCCGCACCCGCCCGAACACCGCGAGCGCCTCGGCGTGGCGCCCGCACGCGTGGTAGGCGCGCACCAGCCGCGCCTGCATCGGCTCGTGCAGCGGCTGCCCGCCGGCCATCTCCTCGATGCGCGGCAGGACCGCGCCCGCGCGCCCGGCCGCGAGCTCCGTGTCGAAGTAGTCGAGCGCGGCGCCGAGCCGCTCCTGTTCCAGCGCCGTCACCTTGGGGTGCAGCCGGATCAGCGGGCCGAGGTCCGCGAGCGGGCGGTCGCGCCAGAGGTCGAGCGCGCCGTGGCGCAGCTCGGCGGCCTTGTCCCACTCCTCGTTCTGCTCGGCCTCGCGCGCCGAGCCGATCATCGAGCGGAACCGCACCAGGTCGAGCTGGTCGCCGGGGGCGGACAGCAGGTAGCCGCCGTGGACGGCGGGCAGGAACCGGCTCGCCTCGCGCGGCGGGCGGTCGGGTTCGAGCGCCTGGCGCAGCCGCTTGATGTAGGTCTGGACGGCGTTGACGGCCGTGGGCGGCGGTTCGTCGGGCCAGAGGAACTCGATGATGGCCTCGCGCGAGACGGCCGCGCCCGCGCCGAGGGCCAGCACGCCGAACACCGCGCGCTGCTTCGCGGGGCCGAGGTCGAGCTCCGTCTCCCGGTCGCCGTCGCGGCGCCAGGCGCGCACCGGTCCGAGGACCTGGAAACGCAGATCAGGCACCGTGCCCAGCGTGTCGGTTACGCCCACCCGTATGACCTCGCCCGCCAGTGATCCATCTGCCTCAAGCCCGACTACGTACGACGACGGTAACCGGCGGTTTCAGCGGAATTCCAGTGGACCCCGGAAACCTTCCCTGTCGGCTGTGCGTACGCGCCGGCCGGTGGGATGTCGCACGGGGGCGGGCATCCCGCGAACGCGCCGACGGGGAGACGGATCGTACATGGCAGGGGGCCATGATCACCGGTCTTCTCCCCGTCGCGCCTAATTCGGGCGCCGGGCCCGCCCACCGTGGAATGCCTCTCGAATTCACCGTCCGCGCCTCGCTTCGGCTCGGCCTGGCACCCGCGCGGCTGCGGTAGCGTGTGCCCTCACACCGAACTCCTCAACGAGTTATCAAACGCATACCGACCGCGAAAGTAGTGCCGCGCTTCCCCTCGTTCTGTGTCAGGTGACGCATAACCGGGTATCTCCCCCGATCTTCCTCGGGGCCCCTCCGGTTTCGACAGGGCGGCCGAACGGCGTGTCAGGAGCCGAGCATGAGCGAGAACACCGACCAGATGGCGAAGACCGACGACACCGGCGAGCCGGCCGAGGGCGAAGGCTCCTCCGCCGACCGGGTGCCGCCGAGCTCGCTCGACGATGTTCCCGGCTGGTTCCACGAAGTGGACCAGCACCTTTTCCATTGGTTTCTCAATCGTCAAGAGGAAACAAAAGCGCCGGGTGATCTCGTTGAGCTCGGCGTCTATCTGGGCAAGAGCACGATTCTTATCGGCGAGCACCTCCGTCCGGACGACACGTTCACCGTCTGTGACTTGTTCGGCACGCCCGCGCCGGACGACGACAACCACGCGGAATCCACGAAATCGTACAAAGATCTCACGCGTGAGGAATTCGAGTTCAACTATGGCGCGTTCCACGACGAACTTCCGGTGATCGTGCAGGCGCCGACCGGCGACATCCTCGGCCACGTCGCGCCCGGGGCCGCGCGCTTCGTCCACGTCGACGCCTCCCACCTGTACAAACACGTCCGCGCCGACGTCGAGGCCGCGCGCACGATGCTCAACGACGACGGCATCGTGGTGTTCGACGACTACCGCTCGCCGCACACCCCCGGGGTGTCCGCCGCCGTGTGGGAGGCCGTGATCACCCTCGGCCTGAAGCCCATCGCGTTGTCGCCGCAGAAGTTCTACGGCACGTGGGGCGACGCCGACTCCGCGCGGCGCGAGCTCATCGCCTGGGCCGACGAACGGCCCGGCTTCACCTCCGATGTCCAGGAGGTCAGCGGCCACGAGCTCGTCCGGGTCGTCTACAAGGCGCCGAAGAAGCCCAAGCCGAAGCCCGCGCCGCCCGCCGACGCGAAGCCGCCGGAGCCGAAGCCCGCGCCCGCGAAGCCGAAGGCGCCGCCGCCGTCGCCGGCGCGGAAGCTGGCGCGCGACCTCCTGCCCCCGATCGTGACGCGCACGATCCGCAAGGCGCGGAAGGCGAACCAGGCGGCCAAGCCGCCGGAGGCCTCGGCGCCCCCGGTGACCCCGCCGTCGTCCGACGGCTGACCCCGTCACGACAGGAACCCCGGTTACGGCATCGGCCGTAACCGGGGTTCCTGTCGTCCGGATCAGGTCTCGTTGCCGAATTCGGGGCGCGGCTCGGCGCGCTCGTCCTCGATGCGCTCCAGGTGGGCCTTCTCGCCGAGGAACACGCGGCGGACGACCCGCTCGGCGGCGTTGCCGTCGTCCCAGGCGCAGAACCGCTCACGGAACGCGGCGCGCAGCGCGGCCGCGCGGTCGTCGCGGTAGCCGCCGTCGCGGAACAGCGCGGTCAGTTCGTCCTGGGTGGTCGCGACCGCGCCGGGCGGCTCCGCCATGAGGTCGAAGTAGACGCCGCGGGTGAGCTTGTACGTCTCCCAGTCGTTGGCGAAGATCACGATCGGCCGGTCGAGGTTGGCGTAGTCGAACATGATCGACGAGTAGTCGGTCATGAGGACGTCCGAGGCGAGGCAGAGGTCCTCGACGCAGGGGTACTGCGAGACGTCCACCGCGTGGCCCTTGGCGATGAGGTCCTTCAGCCGCGGGTCCTGGGCGTAGTAGTAGTGCGCGCGGACGAGCAGGACGTATTTCGGGCCGAGCGCGTGCGCGAGCGCCTCGATGTCCACCTCGGGCTCGTAGCGCTTCTTGTAGTCGCGGTGGGTCGGGGCGTACAGGATGGAGATCTGGTCCGGCGCGATGCCGAGCTCGGCGCGCAGCTTCTCGGTCTCCTCGCCGGAGGCGTCGAAGAGCCGGTCGTTGCGCGGGTAGCCGGTCTCGAGCAGTTCGTACTGGCAGGGGAACGCCCGCTCCCACGCCTCGCTGGAAAGCTGGTTGGACGACAGCAGGAAGTCCCACTTGTCCGACCGGTCGAGCAGCTTCTTGAAGCTCATCCGGTTCGCGCCGACCGGGTACTCCTGCTGGTCGAGGCCCATGGTCTTCAGCGGGGTGCCGTGCTGGGTCTGCACGTGGACGGTGCCGGGCCGCTTGACCACGAAGTCGGGGAAGTTGACGTTGTTGACGAAGTACTTCGCGCGCGCCATGACCTCGAAGTAGCGCCGCGAGCCCTCGACGACGTAGTCGACGCCGGCGGGCATCGCGTCGACGTTCTTCTTGTTCACGACCCACACGCCGCGCACACCGGGCACCATCTCGCGGGCCTTCTCGTAGATGGCGCGCGGGTTGCAGGAGTAGCCGCGGAACCAGTACGCGCCGTAGACGGCCAGCTTGTCGTCGACCGGCTGGCGCATGGCGGTCCAGTAGAAGGTGTCGAGCGCCTTCCTCTTGGCCTTGCCGCCCATCGAGCGGCCGCGCTTCGTCAGCCCGCGCTGCACCTTGCGGGCGTAGAGCCGCCCCTGGTTGGCGGTCTTCAGCATGGTGAAGGTGGAGTACGCGTCCTTCTCGACCATGCGGTACTTCACGCCGTCGACGCCCTCGGGCGGTGTGTAGCCGGACGGCACGAAGCGCCGGTAGTGCTCGGACATGCGGTGGAAGAACTTCTCCCGCAGGTCCGGCGGAACGCGGTCGCCGCGGCCCAGGATGATCAGGTAGTGCCACATCATCCGGTGGAACATGTCCTTGCGGAAGCGCTGCACCGACGGGCCCTGCGCGTCCATGAACGCGAAGATCGACTCGTACTGCGCGAAGGCGTCGAAGTGCTTGCTGTTCGAGCTGCGGGTGATCGCGCCGCGGCGCCGCTGCCGGTAGTAGTAGCAGACGCGGTCGAGCATGGCGATGCGCTCGGCCACCATGAGGACCGGGTACGTGACCCGGACGTCCTCGTAGTAGCCGCGGCCGAACGTCAGGCCGAGGTCGAGCAGGAACTCGCGCCGGACGATCCGGTTCCAGATCGTCATCATGTTGTACATCACCGAGGTGCGCTCGGAGAGCGTGAACGTCTCCGGGGGCGGCGGGTCGCGGAACAGGTGGTCGAGCGTGTTCCGCTGCACCTTGCCGTTCCAGTACGTCCGCGCGTAGTCGATGAACAGCACGTCGGGGCGCGCGGTGCGCAGCTTCTCGATGATCTGCTCGAGGCAGTCGTCGGCGATCCAGTCGTCGCTGTCGACGAACCAGACGTAGTCGCCGGTCGCCTCGCGCAGGCCGGCGTTCCGCGCCTCGCCGAGGCCCATGTTCTCCGGGAGGTGCAGGACCTTGACCCGGGGGTCGCGTGCGGCGTAGTCGTCCATGATCTCGCCGCAGTGGTCAGGCGACCGGTCGTCGACCGCAATGACCTCCACCTCGTCGTGGGACTGACCGAGAATGGAATCCAGGCATTGGCGGAGATACCCCTGAACCCGATATGCCGGGACGATTATGCTCAGCTCGCCCACGTTGCGCGCACCAATCTGTAGCGTTCCCGTCGTGCGGCCCATCGCGCACACGCGGCGCTGGGGGCGCCTTCGCGGGCAGGGCCATGCCGATCCAGGCTAGCGGCCATGGGAAGTCGTTCGTTCCCACTCGGTTAAGGGCGGGCCATCAAGACGCCCGACACGCAAAGGGTCACACAAGTGGATATGCGCGTCCACACCGGCCGAACCCGTCGATCATGAAGCGTGCCATACGCTACCGGCCCGCGTGGCGGAACTACGCGGTCAATGGGTCAAGTTCGGGCAATCCGAATCGCATCGCGAGGTTGATCATTTCGCCCGATTCGCGCACGCCGGCGCCCGCGAATCGACGGGAATCCGCGGGCGTCGAGGGGGCCGGGGTCAGCGCGTCCGGTAGTGGTAGCGGCGGCGGCCGCGGCCGATGCCGCCGAGCACCAGGAACACGATGACGGCGATCGGGATCAGCGCGCCGAAGGCGCCGTGCGCGACGGCGATGCCGAGCCCGATCAGCGGAATGATCATGAACGGCGCGAAATGCGGGCCGCGGCGCATGGGCGGCCGGCCGGGCAGGGCCTCCATCGGCGGGCCGGCCTGCGGAGCGCGCATCGGGCCGGCCGCGGGGGCGTTGACCTCGCCGTCGAAAGTGATGTTCACCGGGAGGTCCGACGTCAGCGCGCGCAGGTCGTCCCACGTCTTCGCCGCGTAGACGCCCGAGAGCCGTTCCTCGAACTCCTCCATCGTGATCCGCCCGACCGCCATCTCCTCGCGCAGCGCGGCGGTCACGCGGTCGCGGTCGGCATCGGCTGCCCGCATCCCATCCATCATCCATCGCCTCCCCGTCTACCCGACAGTGTGACCCCTCGGCCCTGCGCACCGCCATCCGACATCGGGTGGAACCCGGCTCCACCCATCGGTGGACGCCGCGTCCGGCGCCGAACACGAGGGTATGCGTACGATCGAGCACCGGACGAGGAGGCGACATGGCGAGCGACGACGACATCATCGGCCAGATCGACGCCCTGGTGGCGGAGGAGCGGCAGCTACGCGACCAGGAGGCGCACCGGCTCACCCCGGACGAACGGTCGCGGCTGCGCGAGGTGAACAACCGGCTCGACCAGTGCTGGGACCTCCTGCGCCAGCGCCGCGCCAAGCAGGAGTACGGCGAGGACCCCGACGACGCCCGCGTCCGCCCCGAGTCCGAGGTCGAGAACTACCGCCAGTAAGGCCCGTCCGGTGCCCGTCCCCGGTCAGGTGACGTCGCGGCGCATCGTCACGCGGCCGCCGAGCGCCGTGAGCAGCGCGGCGTACCCGATGAACACCCCGGCGCCGGCCCACCACGACAGCAGGCCGCCGCCGGGCGCGCCCCGGCCGCCGGCCATCGAGGCGAGGTCGAGGTGGAGCATCGCCTGAGCGGCGCCGCCGGGCAGCCAGCGGCCCACCGCGGGCAGCAGGAAGATCAGCAGGGTCTCCACCCACCAGAAGTAGATGAGCGTGCCGACGATGGCCGCGACCTGGTTCCGTACGAGCGCGCCCACCGCCAGGCCCATCGGGGCGTACAGCGTGATCGTGAGGACCCCGCCCAGCATGATCTGCGGCAGGTCGAGGCCGGGCGCGGTGACCGGGAGGCCGCGCACCGACAGCACGGCGGCGGCGAACCCGAACGTCACGCCGACGATCACGACCGCGTAGACGAACCCGGCGACCAGGTACGCCAGCAGCTTCGCGAGGAGCAGGCGGCCGCGGCGCGGCACCGCGAGCAGCGTCGCGGTGATCGTCATGTGGCGGTACTCCGTGGTGACGCCCAGCACACCGAGGATCAGCGTGAACGCGTACGCCTGCGAGACCCAGCCGTACACCACGCCAAGCCCGGTGGCGCTGTGCAGGTCGGGGGAGTCGCCGCCGCGCGACCCGGCGAGCGCGAACGCGCCGGTGGCCAGCAGGCAGTAGGCGAGCGCCAGGCCGAGCAGCAGCCACCACGCGTTGGTGCTGCGCAGCTTCAGCAGCTCGGCGCGGACCAGCCGGGTCATTCGGCACCCCCCGTGAGCCGGAGGAAGACCCGTTCGAGGTCCGACTCCTCGCGGACGAGCTCGTGCAGCTCGATGCCGTTGGCGTGGGCGGCGTGGCCGATCTTCGCGGTCTCCGCGCCCGTGACGTACAGGGTGTCCTCGGACGGCATGTCGATGCGGACGCCGTCGGCGAGCAGCAGCTTCGTCAGCCGCGCGCCGTCGGGGGTGCGCACGCGGACGCGGCCGCCGCCGGTCAGCTCGCTGAGCGGCGCCTGCCGTACGAGCCGGCCGTGCGCGATGATCAGCACCTCGTCGACCGTCTGCGCGACCTCCGACAGCACGTGGCTGGAGATCAGCACGGTGCGGCCCATCGCGGCGTAGCGGCGGAGGAAGTCGCGCAGCCAGGCGATCCCCTCCGGGTCGAGGCCGTTGGCGGGCTCGTCGAGGACCAGCACCGGCGGGTCGCCGAGCAGCGCGGCCGCGAGCGCGAGCCGCTGCCGCATGCCCATGGAGTACGTCAGGGTCCGCCGGTCGGCGACGTCGTGCAGCCCGACATGGCCCAGCACCTCGTCGACCCGGGAGTCCGGGATCGCGGCGGTGGCGGCGAGCGCGCGCAGGTGGTCGCGCGCCGAGCGGCCGGGGTGGAAGCCGGACGCCTCGAGAGCGGCGCCGACCGTGCGCAGCGGGTCGGGCAGGCCGGCGTACGTACGGCCGCCGATGAGGCCGGTCCCGGACGTCGGGCGCACGAGGCCGAGCAGCATGCGCAGCGTGGTCGTCTTGCCCGCGCCATTGGGGCCGAGGAAGCCGGTCACGCCGCCGGGGCGCACGGTGAAGGTGAGGTCGTCGACCGCGCGCAGCGAGCCGAAGCGCTTGGTCAGGCCGCGCGCCTCGATCACCGGGGCGGGCGCGGGCGGGGTGGGGTTGGTCACGCTCCTCACGCTTCCATCGCGGCACCCCGCGCGCCTCCGCCCGCGGCACGAACCCGCGGCCGTCGCCGGGGACGAGGCCGCACGGCACCTACGGCCGAGGCCCGGTCATCCCCACCGGTCGGACGGGCGGCGCGCGCGGACGAGGCGGCGCCAGAAGGTGACCAGCCGGGCGCGCCTGCGGCGTGTGCGGTCGAAGCGGCCGCGGCAGAGGTCGTCGTCCAGCTCGTGGCGGCGCCAGGCGGCACCCCAGGCGGGCACAGCGGTGCCGTACGGCGGGCAGTCGGGCGGCTCGGGGCTCGCGCCGACCGCGCGCGGGCGTGAGGCCAGCGGCTCCGCGGCCTGCGGGACGGCCAGCACGGGCGCGGGCGGGCCGTGGAAGCGCATCGGGCGCGGGCCGGCGCCGATCAGGCCGCCGAGGACCAGCGCGCAGGCGCGGGCGTCGCCGAGCGCCCAATGGGTGTGCGGCGGCGGGCCGCCGGTGAGCGTGCGGACGATCTCGGGCAGGCGGTAGGACCTGAGGTCGAGCTGGGCGCGGGCGGACGTGAGCGTGCACAGGCCGACGAGGTCGGGGGGTTCGAGCCCGGCCCGGCGGAGCTCGGCCTCCAGCATGCCCGCGTCGAAGTCGAGGTTGTGCGCGACCAGGATGGCCCCGGACATGCGGTCGAGCAGGTCGGGGGCGATCATCGGGAACTCGGGCGCGCCACGGACGTCGGCGTCGAGGATGCCGTGGAAGGCGGCGTTGTCGATGGGCATGCCGGGGTCGACGAGCGTGTCGTAGGTATCGAGGACGGTGCCGTCGCCGCGCATGCGCACCAGGGCGATCTCGCAGATGCGGTCGTGGCGGGGGTCGAGGCCGGTGGTCTCCGTGTCAAGAACGGCGAATTCGAGGTCGCGCGGGTCCGTACCGCCGGGCGGCCGGTGCCGGATTCGGCCGGACTGGTCTCCCCGGGTCAGGGCGCCGTAGCTGAGCACGGTTTCACCTTCCCACGAGCCGGTGACATTCATTCGCACCGCGAACCTGATGGCGACTGTACAGCGGAGGCTGTACCGTGGTTGCCATGCGCACCCCGACGAGCAGCGAGCCCCAGGCGGCCACCGACCTCCGGCTGCCGTGCGACACCAGCCGCCACGGCGCGCTGCGCCGGGTCGGCCACGCGCTCGCCGACCCGACCCGCTGCCACATCCTGCTCGCGCTGCTCGAAGGCCCCGCCTACCCGGCGCGCCTGGCCGCCCGCCTGGGCCTGACCCGGGCCAACGTGTCCAACCACCTGACCTGCCTGCGCGGCTGCGGCCTCGTCACCGCCACGCCCGAGGGCCGCCAGGTGCGCTACGAACTCGCCGACGAACGGCTGCGCCACGCCCTGGGCGACCTCGCCGACCTCATCCTGTCCATCGAGCCCGGCCACGAGCCGGAGCGCGCCATCGGCACGGAGGTCGCGGGATGACCGGCCACGACCACGGCGGCCTCGGCGCGGGCCCCACGGCGGCGATGCGCAACCGCGGCCGGCTGGCCGTCGTCTTCGGCATCACGCTGGCGATCGTCGTGGCCGAGATCGTCGGCGCGCTGGTGTCCGGCAGCCTCGCGCTGCTCGCCGAGGCCGGCCACATGGCCGCCGACACCGCCGGAATCGGGCTGAGCCTGCTCGCCGTGTGGTTCGCCGGCCGCCCCGCCAACGCGGAGCGCACGTTCGGCTACCAGCGCATGGAGATCCTCGCCGCGATGATCAACGCCATGCTGCTGTTCGCCATGGCGGCCTTCGTGCTGTACGAAGCGGTCAAGCGGCTGACGGAGCCGCCCGAGGTCAACGGCGGCCTGATGATCGTCTTCGGCCTGCTCGCGCTGGCCGGGAACACCGCGTCGATGCTCGTGCTGCGCGGCGGCCAGAAGGAGAGCCTGAACGTCCGCGGCGCGTTCCTCGAGGTCTTCTCCGACATGCTCGGCGGCGCCGCGATCGTCGTGTCCGCCATCGTCCTGTGGACCACCGGCTTCACCCGCGCCGACGCCATCGTCGCCGCGGTGATCGGCCTGCTGATCCTCCCGCGCACGTGGAAGCTGCTCCGCGAGGCGGTGAACGTCCTCCTGGAGGCCACCCCGAAGGACGTCGACCTCGAACACGTCCGCAGCCACATCCTGCGCACCCCCGGCGTGGTCGGCGTCCACGACCTCCACGCGTGGACGATCACCAGCGGCGTGCCCGTGCTGTCCGCCCACGTCGTGGTCGACGACGACACCGAGCCCGGCTGCGGCGGCGGCCGCGTCCTCGACCAGCTCTGCGAATGCCTGTCCCACCATTTCGACGTCGAGCACTGCACGTTCCAGCTCGAACCCGCCACCCACCGCGCCCACGAGGCCGCCGTCCACCCCTGAGCCGCCGAGCCGCTGCGCGGTCCGGTCAGTCCTCCTGCTTCCAGTGCGCGACGGGCCGCCCGGCCGCGCACGTGATGCGGCCCTTCACCTCGGTCCGGTCCGACTCGAACTGGATCTCCGCCCGGTCCGCGGGCCCGCGCTTCACGTCCTCGGCGGCGAACCCCTGGGCGGGGCTCCAACTGTCGAGCTGCACGGCGCCGCCGGCGAGGCAGCGGGCCACGACCGTGCCGCCCGCGCCGGCCAGCACCACACCGCCCGCGTCTGCCGTACGCGACGGCGCCGGCCCGGACGGCCGTGCCGTCGCGGTCGCGCGTGCGAGCTGGTGGCGTACGTCCGTCTGCGACATGGGCGGCGCCGCCTCCCCGACGATGCCGTCGCCGAGCGCGCCGAGCGCGGCCACGCCGACACCGGTCGCCGCCAGCGCGGCGGCCACCCACCCGAGCACGGCGTACAGACGGCGCATGGGACCACTGTGCCGCAGCCGCCGCTAACGTCCGGTTAAGGGGGCGCTATGCCTGGCCGCGCGGCGGCGCGCGGCGGTTCGTACGGCGGTCGTGTCGGTTAGCGTGCGGATGTGGCCCAGGTGCTGCTCGTCGAGGACGACCCGAAGATCCGGACGGCGCTGATCCGTGCGCTGACCGAGCGCGGCCATGCCGTGTCGTCCACCGCGACCGGCGCCGACGCCCTGCGCACCGCCGTCGCCGACCGGCCCGACGTGGTCGTCCTCGATCTCGGCCTGCCCGACCTCGACGGCGTCGAGGTGCTGCGGATGCTGCGCGCGGTGAGCCGTGTGCCGGTGGTCGTCGCCACCGCGCGCGACGACGAGGAGGAGATCGTCCGGGTGCTGGACGCCGGCGCCGACGACTATGTGGTCAAGCCGTTCGGCGGCGCGCAGCTCGACGCGCGGCTGCGCGCCGTGCTCCGCCGGGGCGAGTCCGACGGCGGCGCCGCGGAGCCGATCGTGGTCGGCGCCCTGCGGGTGGACCCGCGGGCCCGCGAGGCCGCGCTCGACGGCGCCGCGCTCGACCTCACGCCGCGGGAGTTCGACCTGCTGCACTACCTCGCCGCGCGCGCCGGCACGGTGGTCGGCAAGCGCGAGCTGCTGACCGAGGTGTGGCGCGTGCCGTACGGCGGCGCCGACAAGACCGTGGACGTCCATATGTCGTGGCTGCGCCGCAAGCTCGGCGAGACCGCCGACGCGCCCCGCTACCTGCACACGGTGCGCGGCGTCGGGGTGAAGCTGACGGCGCCGTGAGGGGCCGGCTCGCGCTGCTCGCCGCCGCCACGACGACGCTCGTCCTCGTGGCGTTCCTGGTGCCGCTCGCGCTGCTGGCGCGCACGGTCGCCGCGGACCGGGCGGTCAACGGCGCCGTTCAGGGCGCGCAGTCGCTCACCTCGATCGTCGCCACGGAGGAGCGCGCCGACATCGCGCGCACGCTCGACCAGGTCAACGCGTCGTCCGCGCAGCGGTACTCGGTGTTCCTCGGCGACGGCAGCACGCTCGGCGCGCCCGCGCCGCGCGGCGAGGCCGTACGGCTCGCGGCCACCGGGCGCAGCATGAGCGTCACCGTGCCCGGGGGGCGGGAGATCCTCGTCGCGGTTGAGGGCGCGCCGTCGGGGACGGCGGTGATCCGTACGTACGTCACGGACGCGCGGCTGCGCCAGGGCGTGACGCGCGCGTGGCTGATCCTGCTGGGGCTCGGCCTCGCGCTCGTGGCGGTCGGGATGGGGGTCGCGGACCGGCTCGCGCGGTCGATGACCGGGCCGATCGGCGAGCTGGCCGCGGTCTCGCACCGGCTGGCGCGCGGCGAGCTCGACGCGCGCGCCACGCCGCGCGGGCCGGGTGAGGTGCGTGATGTCGCCGGGGCGCTGAACCATCTGGCGGCGCGCATCCGCGAGCTGATGCGCGAGGAGCGCGAGTCGGTGGCGGACCTCTCCCACCGGCTGCGCACACCCTTGACGGCGCTGCGCCTGGAGTCGGAGACGCTGGCCGACCCGCGGGAGTCGGCGCGCATGGCGGCGGGGGTGGACGCGGTGGAGCGCGCCGTCGACGACGTCATCGCGGCGTCGCGGCGGAGGGCCGCGGCGGGGGCGTCGGACGCCGCGGCGATCGTCGCGGACCGGGTGCGGTTCTGGTCGGTGCTCGCCGAGGACACCGGGCGCACGGTCACCACGGAACTGGCGGACGGGCCGCTGCCCGTGGCGGTGGGCGCGGACGACCTCACCGCCTGCGTGGACGCGCTGCTCGGCAACGTGTTCGCGCACACGCCCGACGGCACGGGCCTCGCCGTTCGCCTGACGCGGCCGGCGGGCGGGGGCGCGCTGCTGGTCGTCGCGGACGGGGGACCCGGGTTCGCCGACGGCTCGGGCGCGGTGCGCCGCGGCGTCAGCGGCCACGGCTCCACCGGCCTCGGCCTGGACATCGCCCGCCGCGCCGCCCGCACCAGCGGCGGCGACCTCACCCTCGCCAACGCCCCCACCGGCGGCGCCGAGGTCACCCTCAGGCTCGGCCCGCCACCAGCCACGTAACCGCTTCTCCGCGATCTCCACGCCCCCAGCCTTCCGAACCGCCGGTCCGGCGCGCCAGCCCCCGATCACAGCCTGTGGAAAACCCGCCCGAGTTCCGGCCACAGGCTGTGGACGACGCCTGCCCGGAGGTCAGCGGGGAGGTTCGAAGACGCTGTCGCAGGCGGCCACCAGGGCGCGGCGTACGGCGCGGTCCAGGTCGCGCAGGGTGTCGCGGCGTACGTCGTCGTCGGCGTACGTCGTGGCGTCGGCCAGGGCGGCGTCCACGACGATCGCGAGGCGCCCGGCCAGCGCGGCCACCCGGTGGGCGCGCGGCGGGTAGCCGGGCGCGAGGCCGTCCGGTGAGCCGCGGCGCTGGGCGCTGCGCACGGACATCAGGGCGTCGGCCAGCTCGGGGCGCACCTCCGTCGCGCCGCGGCCGGTGAGCGTCTCCGCGGCGGCGCGCATCGCCAGCGTCAGGGCGTGGTCGGCCTCGGCGAGCGTGGCGTCGGCGGCGCGGTTGACGGCGTTCGCGGGGTGCCCGAGCCACCGCACCCCCACGTACGATGAGCCGCGGTGATCATCTTCGGGGACCAGGCCCATGCACCGCCCGTCGAGCTCGGCGAGCGCCGCCTCGCCGGCGGCCACGGCCGCGACGGTCAGCTCACGCGGCCCGGCGAGGCCGAGCGGGTCGCCGGGCGCCGGCTTGGCCAGCCGCAGCGCCGACAACCCGGCGCCGCGCAGCGCGGCGAGCCCCCGGCGCAGCGGCAGTTCGCCGGGTTCGCCGGGGACGGCCGTGATGACACCGGGGCCGCTCGCGCGTTCCATCGCGTCGGCGGCTTCGTCCAGGCCGACGTGACCGGTGAGCCAGGCGTTGCCCCACGCGACGAGGTGGGCGGACAACGGTAGAGCGCGCACCGGAACACCATAGGCGCTCCCATGGGCGGTAGGTTCGGGCGAGTAGCCAGGGGCGAGGAAGGGAAATCATGGCCGGCGATGTGCTGCGGTTCGACGGCGTTGGCATTCGCCGAGACGGCACGATGCTCCTGCGGAACATCCATTGGTCCGTGGGCGAGGACGAGCGCTGGGTGGTGATCGGCCCGAACGGCGCGGGCAAGACGACGCTGCTGCAGATCGCCGCCGCCCAGATGTTCCCCACGGTCGGCAAGGTCGACGTCCTGGGCGAGCGCATCGGCGGCACCGACATCCACGACCTCCGCCCGCGCATCGGCATCACCAGCGCCGCGATCGCCGAGAAGGTGCCGCCGCGCGAGAAGGTCATCGACCTGGTGCTCACCGCGTCGTACGCCATCATCGGCCGGTGGCGCGAGGAGTACGACTCCTCCGACCTGTCGCGTGCCGTCTCGATGCTGGAGCAGCTCGGCTGCGCCCATCTCGTACGCCGCAAGTTCGGCACGCTGTCCGAGGGCGAGCGCAAGCGGGTGCAGATCGCCCGCGCGCTGATGCCCGACCCGGAGCTGCTGCTGCTCGACGAGCCCGCGGCCGGCCTCGACCTCGGCGGTCGCGAGGACCTCCTGCGCCGGCTTGGCGCGCTGGCCAACGACCCCGGGTCCCCGACGATGGTCCTGGTCACGCACCACGTCGAGGAGATCCCCGACGGCTTCACGCACGCGATGATCCTGCGGCGCGGCGGAGTGCTCGCAATGGGCCCGCTCGACACCGTGCTGACCGGCGCGAATCTGTCGCGCTGTTTCGGCCTGCCGCTGGAGCTCGACCGGCGCGCGGGCCGGTGGTCGGCACGCGCGGCGGCGGCCGTTTTCTAATGCCCGCGATAAAGCGCCCGACGTTCTAGTATCGCGATATCGGTTCCGACGACGACCGGAGAAACCATGACCACCGCACTCATCGTCGCCCTGGTTGTGATCCTGATCGCCGCCGTCCTGGTCTACCGGGCGATGCGGACGGTTCCCGAGGCGAGCGCGGATGTCGTCGAACGATTCGGCAAGTACCACCGCACGCTCAAGTCCGGTACGAACGTCGTCATCCCATTCATCGACGCCGTACGCAACCGTGTCGATTTGCGCGAACAGGTCGTCAGCTTTCCCCCGCAGCCGGTCACGACGTCGGACAACCTCGTGGTCAGCATCGAAACGGTCGTCTATTTCCGGGTCGAGGACCCAAAGGCCGCGACGTACAAGGTCGCCAACTACATCTCGGCCATCGAACAGCACACGGTCACGACGATGCGAAATGTCATCGGCGCGATGAATCTCGAGACCGCCATCAACTCGCGGAGCGAGATCAACGCGAAGTTGCGCCGCTCCCTGGTGGAGGTCGCGGAAAGCTGGGGGCTGGAGATCAACCGGGTTGAGGTGAAGGCCATGGATCCGCCACCGTCCATTCAGGACTCCCTGGAGAAGCAGAAGCAGGCCGACCGCGACACCCAGGCGTCGGTCTCCGAGGCCGAGGGCCGCAAGCAGGCGCAGATCCTCGACGCCGAGGGCGAGCGCCAGTCGGCGGTGCTGCGGGCGCGCGGCGAGGCGGAGGCGGCCGTCCTCAAGGCCAAGGCCGAGGCGCAGGCCGAGGCGGCGCGGGCGCGCGGCCAGGCGGAGGCCATCGGCATCCTCGCGGAGGCCATCGCCGAGGCCGACCCCGACCAGCGGCTCCTGGCGTACCAGTACCTCCAGATCCTGCCCCGGCTCGCCGAGGGCGCGGCCGACAAGGTGTGGGTCGTCCCCGGCGACATGGGCCGCACGCTGGAGGGCATCGGCGGCATGGCCGCCGCCGACGCCGCGCCGCGCGCCGCGAAGCCCGCCCGTACGGCCCGTCCGTCCGAGGCGCCGCCCCGCCAGCCGACCGCGGCCGACGAGGTGACCTCCGAGCCGGACGACTCGTACGGCTTCTTCAACCGTCCGGCCTGACACCCGGGGCGGGCGGCCGCCCCCGAACGCCGGGAAGATCACCCGGTTCTCTAATCTGGCGACGTGAACGTCCTGATCCTGCCCGTTTCGACGAGAGTGTCCCGGTGACGCCACTCGAGGCGCTCGGCATCTTCGCCGCGGGCATCGGCGCCGGAACCGTCAACACCGTCGTGGGATCGGGGTCGCTGATCACGTTCCCGGTCCTCGTCGCGTTCGGCTACCCGCCGGTGGTCGCCAACGTGTCCAACACCATCGGCATCGTCTCCGGGTCGATCACCGGCGCCATCGGCTACCGGCAGGAGCTGGCCGGGCAGGGGCGGCGGCTGCTCAACCTGTCGATCGCGTCCGCGATCGGCGCGCTGATCGGCGGGCTGCTCCTGCTGAGGCTGCCCGCGGACGCGTTCGCGTTCGTCGTCCCGGTCCTGATCGCCGTGGCCGTGGCGCTGATCATCGCGCAGCCGTGGCTGAACCGCTGGACGGCGCGGCGCCGTGCCGCGCGCGCGGCGAGCGGTTCGGTGCCGCGGTTCCGCGACGGCGGGCCGCTCCTGCTGGCCGGCGTGCTGTGCTCCGGCGTGTACGGCGGCTACTTCGGCGCGGCGCAGGGCGTCATCCTCATCGGGCTGCTCGGCGTGTTCATCAACGAGTCGCTGCAGCGCGTCAACGCGGCCAAGAACGTCGCCGCGGCCGTCGTCAACGGGGTGGCGGCCGTCCTGTTCATGTTCGTCGCGCCGGTCGCCTGGGACGCCGTGGCGGTGCTCGCCGTCGGCTCCGTCATCGGGGGCGTCCTCGGGTCGGTCGTCGGGCGGCGGCTGCCGCCGCTGGCGCTGCGCGTCGTGGTCATCGCGGTGGGCGTGTACGCGGCCGCGCAGATGCTGGTCTGAGTCGAATTTCGCACGCATAGTGGAGGCAACCGAGTAGGGGGCCGCCATGAAGGGTGACCGAGTCGAGATCATCGTCGACACCGGTGGGACGTCGCGGACGTATGAGGTGAACGCCACCCGTGCCGGGCGCCGCGTGGAGGTGACGACCAGGCGCGGCGTGGTGGAGGTCGCCGAGGTCACCCGTACGGGCACGCCTGTGCGCACGGCCAGGTTCATGTCCGGCCGGGTGATCGCGGTCGTGGAGCACCCGGTGCGCGACTCGCCCGCCGACGGCGACGACATCTGAGCCGATTTCGCCATGACCGGCCATTACGTGGGTGCACGCCGCCGCGACGGAGGAGAATGCCAGGCGACGTGACTGCGGCCCATGCCGCCGTCGAGCGTGCCGGTGAACCTGGAGGACCCACGATGAGCGAGCCGCGGCGCGAGAAGCCCGCCGCCTACGAACTCGATCTCAGCGGCGCCGATTGGCAGCGTGCGGAGGAAAGCGAAGGGGAAGAAGAGGCGATTGAGATCGCCTTTGTCGAGGAGTACATAGCGATGCGGAACTCCGCGGAGCCCGAGGGCACGATTCTCGTGTTCACGCAGGCAGAATGGGACGCGTTCGTGTTGGGCGCGAAGGACGGCGAGTTCGACTTCGACGACGAATGAGCCGTACGGCAACGGCGCCGGCCGGGCGGCCGTACCCGGCCAGCGCCATCCGTTGACGCTGTGGCGCGGCGGTCCTAAGTTCCTCCGCATCGGGCGCGTCGAACGCGGGCGCCCCCGATGATCCACCGCCCGTCGGCCGGACGGCGTCGCCGGTGTCCGGACGGCCGTCCGGCCGACAAATGGGCGCCGTGAATTGCCGGGAGTTCCCTGATCGGCCGTTTCCCAAACGCGTTCGGGCGGCCGGAATGCGACACGTCGACCCCTCGTACGCCGCGAACGGCTCGCATAAGGTGAAGACAATTCCGGATGCGATATCCCGGACGGTGGGGAAGTGAAGGGAAGAATGCGGTCCCGGTCGGCTCACGTCCAGCGGCGTTCTGACGGCATGCGATATTCCGATCGCGCGGGGTGACTGATGGACGGGTCATCGACGACAGCGTCTTCCGACGACGCGGCGATCATGCGGGAAATCGAATCCGAATTCCCCGGCTGGGGCCTCTGGCACAGCGGAACCGGCCGCTGGTGGGCATTCCGCACGGCCGCGAACCCGCTCACGATCTCCCAGCTCCGCGCGGGCTGCCAGCTCATCGTGCAGGCCAACACCCCGGAGACCCTGCGCGACGAGATCCGCACCGAGAACTCCGCGGCGCAGCGCGCGCTCGACGACAACGGCGAGCCCGTCGCCTGACCGGCCCGGCTACCCCGCCGGGGCCAGGATCCCCTTCGTGATCGCGTCCTCCACCAAGGCCATGGCGTACGCGCCGAGCGCCGGCGAGCCCTCCCTGATCAGCGCCACGCGCGCGTACACCTTGTCGGCGGTCACGTTGTGGCTCTGCCAGGTGCCGCCGTCGTTGCGGTAGTTCGCCAGCAGCGGCTGCAACCGGTCGAGCGCACGCGCGAACCGCGCCTCCTGCGACGCGCGCTCCTCGAACTCGTCCCACAGGCCGCGCACCGCGGCCGCCTGCTCGGCCGGGAGCAGCGCGAACAGCCGGTCGGCGGCCGCCTCCTCGCGCGCGGACTGCGTCGCCAGCACCGACGGGTCGTCGTAGACGAACGTGTCGCCGGCGTCGACCTCGACGATGTCGTGGATCAGCACCATCCAGGCGACCTTCGCGATGTCGGTGCCGGGGGGCGCGTACTCCGCGAACACCAGCGCGAAGAGGCCGAGCGACCAGGAGTGCTCGGCGGAGTTCTCCCGGCGCGAGCCGTCGAGCAGGAGGTTCTGCCGCAGGACGCGCTTGAGCTTCTCGGTCTCCTGGACGAACTCCAGTTGCCGGCTCAGCCGGTCGAGCGCGTCGGGGGACACATCGGGGACACGGATTGAGGCGGGATCGGTCACGGCCCCATTCGATCAGTTCGGCCGCCCGTACGACATGTGAGATCGCGAACATCACACGGGAGGCCGCCGGCGGCGGGATGATGGTGCCTCCGCGAACACGTACGAACGAGGGGGACCCCGAATGAGCACTGCCCGGCCATGGAACCGCCCGCGCGTCCTGATCGGCGGCGCCGCCGTGGCGGTGGTGGTCGTCGTGCTCGTCGCGGTGGCCGTGTGGCGCGGGCGCGCACCCGACACTCAGGCCGCCGCCCATGTGCGGGCCACGCCGTCGTCGGCGGGCACCATCGCCGGCCCGAAGGCGCCCGTCGTGCCGCCCGCGATGATGCAGGGCAGCGCCAAGGCGCCGGTGCTGATCGAGGAGTTCGCCGACTACCAGTGCGCCGCGTGTGGCGCGTTCGGCCGGACGACCGAGCCCGTGCTGGTCAAGAAGTACGTCGACACCGGTGCCGTCCGCATCCTCTGGCGCGACATGCCCGACAACGGCAAGGCGTCCGAGGCGGCCGCGATCGCCGGGCGCGCGGCCGCGCGGCAGAACAAGTTCTGGCCGTTCAACCGGGCCGTGTTCGCGTTGAAGCCGACCGAGCGCAACGGGAAGCTGACGGCGTCCGCGCTGCGCGGCGCCGCGAAGCAGGCGGGCCTCGACCTCGGCAAGTACGACGCCGACATCAAGGACCCCGCGCTGCGCAACGCCGTCGAGCAGGACCAGGCGTTCGGCGAGGCGATCGGCGCGCCCGGCTCCCCGGCGTTCCTGATCAACGGCGAGGCGTTCTTCGGCAACCAGTCGCTGGCGAAGTTCGAGAAGGCCATCGACAAGGCGCGCAAGGGCTGACGCACACAGAGGGGGCCCGGCGCAGGTGCGCGCCGGGCCCCCTCTGTGTCCGTACGGGTCAGCCGCCGTTGAGGCCCTTCGCGACCTGCGCGCCGAGCTCCGCGTCGACATTCGTCCAGTACTCCACCACCCGCCTGCGCACCTCGCCCTCGGCGCCGTGCTCCGAGGTGGCGTGGCCGATGATGTTGTTCGCCAGGTTCCGCCTGCCGGTGTCGTCGAGGACCTCGCGGTAGAGCGTGCCGGGCTGGCCGAAGTCGTCGTCCTCGGCGTGCAGCGAGTACGCCTCGCGGACGATGTCGCCGGCCACGCGGTAGCTCTCGCCCTGCCACGGACCCGGGTCGGCCTCCGCGCCGCCGTAGGAGTTCGGCGCGTAGACCGGGTCGCCGTAGTTCTCGTACCTCATGGGGCCGTCCTTGTTGTACGAGTGGACGGGCACCCGCGGCCGGTTCACCGGTAGCTGCAGGTAGTTCGGGCCGATGCGGTAGCGGTGGGTGTCCGGGTAGGAGAACAGCCGGCCTTGGAGCATCTTGTCCGGGCTCGGCGCGATGCCCGGCACCATGTTCGCCGGCTCGAACGCCGCCTGCTCGATCTCGGCGAAGTAGTCCGCCGGGTTCTTGTGCAGGGTGAACCTGCCGATGTTGATCGGCGGGTAGTCGCCGTGCGGCCAGACCTTCGTGAGGTCGAACGGGTTGAACCGGTAGTCGGCCGCGTCCTCGAACGGCATGACCTGGACCTGGACGGTCCAGCTCGGATGGTCGCCGCGGGCGATCGCGTCGTAGAGGTCGCGGAGGTGGAAGTCGCGGTCGGCCTTGGTCTGCTCGGCGGCCTCCGCGTCGGTGAAGTTCCTGATGCCCTGGTCGGTCTTGAAGTGGTACTTCACCCAGAACTTCTCGCCGGCCGCGTTGTACCACATGAACGTGTGGCTGCCGTAGCCGTTCATGTTGCGCCACGTGTAGGGCGTGCCGCGGTCGCTCATCAAGAACGTGACCTGCTGAGCCGACTCCGTGCGCAGCGTCCAGAAGTCCCACTGCATGTTGTGGTCGTGCGTGTGGGTGTCGGCGCGGCGCTTCTGCGAGTGGATGAAGTCCGAGAACTTCGACGGGTCGCGGATGAAGAACACCGGCGTGTTGTTGCCGACGAGGTCGTAGTTCCCCTGGTCGGTGTAGAACTTGATGGCGAATCCGCGCGGGTCGCGCACGGTGTCGGGGAAGCCGAGCTCCCCGGCGACCGTGGAGAACCGCAGCAGCAGGTCGGTCTTCGCGCCCTTCTGGAAGAGCCCGGCCTTGGTGTACTGGCTGACGTCCTCGGTGATCTCCATCGTGCCGTACGCCCCGCCGCCCTTGGCGTGGACCACACGCTCGGGCACGCGTTCGCGGTTGAACTGCGCCATCTTCTGGAGCAGGTAGTGGTCCTGGAGCAGCAGCGGACCGTTGGGCCCGACCGACTGAGAGTCGTTGTCGCTGGCCGCCACGATCCAGGCGTCGGTTGTCGTACGTGGCCTGTCACTCATGAACGCTCCCCCTTTTCCCTCTTTGGTGCGTTCACCCGGTGCCCTACCCAGCGTCGGCCGCGAGATTGGAAGGGCGCCGCATGAGCCGTACGACCGGCCGATACTGTGCACCGATGCACAGCCACATCGTGCGGTTCGCCGGGCTCGCCGCCGCCGGGGCGCTGGTCGTCGCCGGGTGCGACGCCGGCGCTACGGCACGGCCGCGCACGGCGTCATCGCACGCGCAGCGCCCGGACGCGTCGCCGTCCGGACGCCGTCCGTTCACGGTCGCGTTCGGCGGCGACGTGCATTTCCAGGACCAGTTGCGCGCGCGGCTCGCCCATCCGTCGACGGCGCTCGGCCCGATGGCGTCCCGGCTGCGCGGCGCCGACCTCGCGATGGTCAACCTGGAGACCGCGGTGACCACGCGCGGCACACCGGTTCCCGGCAAGCGCTACACCTTCCGCGCGCCGAAGACCGCGTTCGGCGCGCTGCGCGCGTCCGGCGTCGACGTCGCGACGATGGCCAACAACCACGCGGTCGACTACGGCCCGACGGGGCTGCGCGACTCGCTGGCGGCCATCCGTTCGAGCCGGTTCCCGACCGTCGGGATCGGCCGCGACGCCGATCAGGCCTACCGCGCGTGGCGGACGACCGTGAACGGCAACCGGGTCGCGGTGATCGGCGCCACCCAGGTGATCGACGACAACCTGGTGTCGGCGTGGACCGCGAGCGGCCACCACGCGGGGCTGGCGTCGGCGAAGAACGTGGCGCGCATGGTCCGTGCCGTACGTGCCGCGCGCAAGGGCTCCGACGTGGTGATCGTGTACCTCCACTGGGGGCAGGAGTACCACCCGTGCCCGCTGCCCCGGCAGCGCGCGCTGGCCCAGCGGCTTGCCAAGGCCGGCGCCGACATCATCGTGGGCGGCCACGCGCACACACCGCTGGGCGCCGGCTATATGGGCGGCGCGTACGTCGACTACGGATTCGGCAACTTCGTGTTCTCGCTGAAGCACGGGCTGGACCACGGCGCGCAGAGCCACCGCAGCGGTGTGCTGACGCTGCGCGTCTCCGGCCGCCGTGTGACGCGCGCGGTGTGGTCGCCGGCCGTGATCCGCGACGGCCTGCCGCGTCCGCTGGCCGGCGCGTCCGCCGCCCGGGCCGTACGGCGGTGGCGCGCGCTGCGCGGCTGCGCGCACCTGGCCGCCCGCCCGTAATGGCCTAGCGCGGCGCCGAGGGGACGAGGCGGCGGACCGCGGCGTACGTCCGCGCCGGGTTCTCCTGCAGGAAGAGGTCGAGCGGTGAGCGGCGCCCGGCGAGCGGCAGCAGCGCCGCCATCAGGACGTCGCGCGCCTGGCGCACGACCGGCATCGTGGTGTTCTCGGAGACGGCCATGTACGTGCGGCTCATCCGCTGCACCCGCGTCACGCCCGGCCGCCTGCGCGAGGCGTAGCGGGCGATGGCCGCCGGGCGCGCCTGGTCGCGGGCCAGCTCCTCCACCAGGACGTACGCGTCGAGCAGCGCGCTGTTCGCGCCCTGGCCGAGGTGCGGGGTCATCGCGTGGGCGGCGTCGCCGAGCAGCGCGAGCCGCCCGTCCTGCCAGCGCTCGCACGTCACCGTGACGATCGGGTTGACCAGCAGGTCGCCGAAGCCGCGCACCGAGGCGAGCAGCGACTCGCCGTCCGGCAGGATCCGCCCCGCCAGCCGCCGCAGCGTGGCCAGGTCGCCCTCGGTCATGGCGCGGCGCATCGGCCCGCGCGACGCGGACAGCGCGAGGTACGACGTGCCGTCGCCCATCGGCGCCCCCACGGCCAGGCCCTCCTCCGTCCACAGTTCGAGCTCGCGGCCGCCGAACGGGTCACCGGGCAGCAGCGCGCGCACCGCGATGCCGGGCGTGGCGGTGCGGCGGACGCCGAACTCGGCGCCGTCGCGTACGGCCGACCCGATGCCGTCGGCGCCGACGACCACGTCGGCGTCGATCTCGTACACGCCGCCGTCCGGCGCGCGCACCTCGACCCGGCCGTCCGGCGCGGCGCCCAGCACCTCGTGGCCGAACCGCAGGTCGGCGCCGCGCGCGGCGATCGCCTCGCGCAGCACCTGGTACAGCCGGGCGCGGGGCAGGGCGAGCGCGTGGTCGAGGCCGTCGCCGTAGTCGGGCACCGGCAGGGTGTACCTGCGGGAGCCGATGCCGAGCGTGCCCTCGCGCGTCGAGAACGCCGTACGGCGCAGGTGTTCGCGCAGGCCGAGGCCGTACAGCACGGCCAGGCCGTTGGGGTGCAGCGCGATGCCGGCGCCGACGTCGGCGGGGCGCGCGACGCGTTCGAGGAGCGTGACCGGGAGCCCGGCGGACGACAGCGCGAGCGCGGCGGCCAGCCCGCCGATGCCGCCGCCGACGATCACGTTCCGCAGCCTCTCCGGCATCTGGGCGTCCGCCACGGGGCCTCCGATCAACGCGTCCGACGACCCATTGTTCCGTCTAGCCCCGGTGGGCCGCGATCAGGTCCCGGTACCAGCCGTACGACGCCTTCGGGGTGCGCGCGCCCGTTTCGAAGTCGACGTGGACGAGGCCGAACCGCTGGTGGTAGCCCTCCGCCCACTCGAAGTTGTCCAGCAGCGACCACACGAAGTAGCCGCGGACGTCCACCCCGGAGCGTACGGCGCGGGCGACCGCGGCGATGTGCGCGTCGAGGTAGTCGACGCGCGCGGTGTCCTCCACGCGGCCGTCGGCATCCGGCTTGTCGGCGTAGGAGCAGCCGTTCTCGGTGATGTAGACCGGCGGCAGCGTGGGCCCGTAGCGGTCGCGGAACCCGGTGAGCAGCCGTTCGAGCGCGTCGGGCGCGACCGGCCAGCCGAACGCGGTGAGCGGCGGCTCGGCGGCCTCGATCAGCTCGAACGGCAGCGGCCCCTCGGCGGCGCGCACCCGGCTCGGCATGTAGTAGTTGACGCCGAGCCCGTCCAGCGGGGCACCGATGACGCCCATGTCGCCGTCGCGCACCCCGGGCATCTCGGCGACGCCGTACGCGGACAGGTCGGGGTACTCCCGCAGCAGCAGCGGGTCGGTGAACAGCCGGTTGTGCAGGGTGTCGTACGCCGCCGCGGCCGCCTGGTCGGCCGGGTCGGCGCTGTCGGCGTCGACCGGGGTGTGGTTGTTGGCGATGAGCACCTCGCGCGCGCCGCGGCCGCGCAGCGACATCGCGGCGAGCCCGTGGCCGAGGAGCTGGTGGTGCGCGACCGGGAGGGCGTCGAGCAGCATCGCGCGGCCGGGCGCGTGGACGCCGAGCGCGTAGCCGTACGCCATGTGGATGAACGGCTCGTTCAGCGTGATCCACCGGTGCACCCGGTCGCCGAGGCGCTCGGCCACGATGTAGGCGTACTCGCCGAAGCGGTAGGCGGTGTCGCGGTCCAGCCAGCCGCCGCCGTCCTCCAGCTCCTGCGGCAGGTCCCAGTGGTAGAGCGTGGGCACCGGCTCGATGCCGCGCGCCACCAGGGCGTCGACCAGCCGGTCGTAGAAGTCGAGCCCGGGTGCGTTCACCGGGCCGCGCCCGCCCGGCTGCACGCGCGGCCAGGAGATGGAGAAGCGGTACGCCCCGGCGCCGAGCCCGGCGAGCAGCTCGACGTCCTCGGCGTAGCGGTGGTAGTGGTCGCAGGCGACGTCGGCGGTGTGCCCGTCGCGTACGCGGCCCGGCTGCGCGGTGAAGGTGTCCCAGATGGACGGGGTGCGGCCGTCGGCGCGCACGGCCCCCTCGATCTGGAACGCGGCCGTCGAGGCCCCCCACAGGAATCCCTCGGGGAGCGGCGGGCTCGTGGTCACCGGCGGCCTCCTGTACGCACCGCGCATTGGCGGGAGAAGAATGCGAACTATGCTCGGATACGGTGCGGTGGCTGGGATTCTACGCGCGCCGTCCGCCCGTCGCAGAGGGCATGATGGACGGGTGCCACCATCTCCGCGGACCGGCCCGGCCCCCGCACAGTCCGGAAGCTCGCCGCTGCGCCGCCGCCCCAGCCAGCAGCGCAGCGCGGAACGGGTGGAGCGCATGCTCAACGCCTGCGCCGAGCTGCTGGAGGAGGACGGCTACGAGGCGCTGTCCACCACCCGCATCGCCGAGCGCGCCGGCGTCGCGATCGGCTCGCTCTACCAGTTCTTCCCGGACAAGCGGGCGATCGCCCAGGCCCTGACGCAGCGCCACCTCGACCTCTTCACCCGCCGCCTCGGCGAGCGGTTCACCGACGCCTCGTTCACGAGCTGGTGGGACGCCGTCGACGCGGTGTTCGACGTCTACGTCGAGATGCACCGCGGCACCCGCGGTTTCCGCGTCCTGCACTTCGGCGACGTCGTCGACATGCACCTGCTCGACTCCGCGGCGGACAACAACACGGTCGTCCTCGACCGCCTGCGCGACCTCCTCGTCGACCGGCTCGGCGTGGCCGCCGACCCCGACCTCGACCGGGTGCTCGCGGTGGCCATCGAGGCGGGCGACGCCGCGCTGAAGCTGGCCTTCCGCGCCGACCCCGACGGCGACCCCGTGCTGCTGAACGAGGGCAAGCTCCTCGTCCACCGCTACCTCGCCGGCCACTTCGCCGCCGGGACCTGAGGCGCCGCGAACCCCTGCCCCGTACGGCTTCCCGGGTATCGGCCCGACCCGAGATGACGATTCGGCCACACGTAATCGATCTTCTGGTGTGAGTGCGCCGCGAGTGCCAATGTCGACTGTCACGATGGGGCACGGAATCGCCTGAGGAGTCCCGATTCGGAGGCCGACATGAGCGAGGGCGTTCTCAGCCCCGCGGTCGCGGGCACCGCGGCCGACGTCCCGTTCATCGCGATCCCACCCCCCGACGGCGACCGCGACGCCCCCGTCGTCGTCTTCTGGCACGGCTTCGACCCGCCGCGCGCCGAGGCCGCCCTCGCCGGCGCGCTCCCCCTGGTCGGCCTGCACGCCTGGCGCATCTACCTCGGCCTGCCGATGTTCGGCGTCCGCGGCCCCGGCGGCGGCTGGCCGGAGCTCCAGCAGCGCAGCGCCGGCGACCCGCTGCTCCAGCTCTACGGCCCGATCGTCACGCAGGCCGCCGCCGAGCTCGACAACGTCCTGCTCGGCCTGCACGACCAGATGGGCATCGGCCGCGGCCCGCTCGGCCTCGCCGGGTTCGCCGCGGGCGGCGCGGCGGCGCTGCTGGCCACGGCGGGCGGCCGCATCCCCGTGCAGGCGGTCGCGGTCGTCGGCGCGGTCGTGCGCCCCACGTCGATGATCGCCGAGTCGGAGCGGCGCACCGGCACCCAGTACCCCTGGAGCGGCCCGTCCCGCGAGCTCGCCCGCCGCCTCGACTTCCTCGAACGCTCCGACGACTTCGTGGTCCACCCGATGCGTCCGCCGATCATGCTGGTCAACGGCCAGCGCGACCACACGGCCGCGACGGGCGACGCCATCGAGCTGCACGACACACTGGTGGCGAAGTACGGCGACCCCGGCCGCGTGGCCCACCGGATGGTCCCCGACCTCGGCGCGGCGCTGATCCCGGAGCCCGGCCTCGAACCCGTCCCGCAGTCGCCCGCGGCCGTCCTCGCCGACAAGGTCCTCGCCGACTGGTTCGCCCGCCACCTCTACTGAGGCCCGCTACTCGTACCTCAGCCCGATCTCCCGCACCAGCTCGATCATGTCCTGCCCGGCCCCGGGCGCCGGGTCGCCGGGCGTGTACGTCACCGCGGCCAGCTCACCGGTGTACGGGAACGTGCCGTACCGCCGCCTGATCTCCCACGACACGGGCGAGCGCCGGTCCGCGCCGACGTCGATGCCCTCGAACGGCGCCATCCCGGTGAGCATCGGCAGGTCGTCAATGCGCCCGGCCGTACGCCCGTCCACCAGGACCTCCGCCGACCACGCCAGCCCGGCGCGCGCCGTCACGGCCAGCCGGACCGCCCGCGCGCCGTCCTCCAGCGGACCGCAGGCCAGCCGCCGCTCGTCGCCGAACGCGTTGAACACGAGGACCGGCTCGCCGCCCTCGACGTACAGCGCGTAGCCGCCGCCCTGCCCGCCGTGCGCGACCAGCGTGCCGGCGTCGCCCGGCCGGTAGCGCAGCTCCACGTCCACGGTGAACGACCGGCGCTCGATCAGCCGCTGCGACCGGTAGCGCTCCAGCGTGTGCAGGTCCGGCGTCAGCCGTACCGGCCGTACGCGCCCGGGCGCCGCGCGGTCCGGGCGCAGCAGGTAGCGCAGGCGCGAGCCCTCGTCGAGCGGGAACACCTGGTTGTCCCACGCCGCGCGCTCCCACGCGGCGGCCAGCTCGCGCACCTTGTCCGGCCGCTCGGCCGCGAGGTCGTGCGCCTGGCCGCGGTCGGCGCGCCGGTCGTACAGCTCCCACTCGTGGTCGCCGAACGGGGTCAGCGGCCGGTGCCGGGTCACCGCCTCCCAGCCGTCGCGGTAGTAGCCGCGGTGGCCCTGCAGCTCGGCGTACTGCTCGGTGTGCGGGTGCCGCGCGGACGGGTCGCGCAGGACGGGCACCAGTGACGCGCCGGACCTGGGCAGCGCGCCCGGGTGGCCGCGCGGCGCCACGCCGGCGAGTTCGAGCAGCGTGGGCAGCACGTCGGTGACGTACGCCCACTGGTGGCGCAGCTCGCCGCGCGCGGGCAGCCCGGCGGGCCAGGAGGCGACGAACGGCACGCTGTGGCCGCCGGAATGGGTGTTGATCTTGTAGAGCCGGAACGGCGTGTTGGCGGCCATCGCCCAGCCGCGCGGGTAGTGCGCCAGCGTGCGCGGGCCGCCGACGAGGTCGATCCTGGCCAGGTCGGCGCCGAAGTCCTCACGGTCGCGGCCGATGTTGTGCGAGGTCAGCGTGCGGAAGTACTGCGTGGTGCCGCGCGCCTCGCCCTCGCGCGACGCGCCGTTGTCGGACGTGACGACGATGATCGTGTTCTCCAGCTCGCCCAAGTCGGCGAGGGCGGCGCGGAGCCGGCCGACGCTGTCGTCGACGCTGGTGACCATCGCCGCATAGACCTCCATGTAGCGGGCGAACAGCCGCCGCTCGTCCGCTGTGAGGTCCGCCCAGGGCGCCACGTCGTCGCCCTCCTCGCTGTTGCGCGCCGGCAGCGGCATGTCCGCGGGGAACAGGCCGAGCTCGCGCTGGCGCCGGTGGCGGGCCGCGCGTACGGCGTCCCAGCCCGCGTCGTACGCGCCGCGCCGGGCCGCGATCGCGTCCGGCTTGGCCTGCAGCGGCGCGTGCACGGCGCCGTGCGCGAGGTACAGCAGGAACGGCCGCTCCGGGTCGGCGGCCCTGACCTGACGGACCATCCGTACGGCCTGGTCGGTGAGGTCGTCGGCCAGGTAGTAGCCGTCCGGGTAGGCGTCCACCTCGACGGTGTGGTTGTCGCGGACGAGCCGGTGCGGGTTGTGGTGGTCGGTGAACGCGTCGAGGAAGCCGTAGAAGCGGTCGAACCCGCGCTGGAGCGGCCAGCCGTGCCGGGGGCCGGCGTCGGACATGTCGCCGTCCTTCGTCAGGTGCCACTTCCCGACGGCGAGCGTCGCCCAGCCCGCGGCGCGGAACTCCTCGGCGAGCGTGATCGCGCCGGGGTGCAGCTCCTGCGCGTAGCCGGGGAACCCGGGGTCGGAGTTGGAGATGTGGCCGACGCCGGCCAGGTGCGGGTTCACGCCGGTCAGCAGCGCCGCACGGGTCGGCGAGCACATCGGCGTGACGTGGAAGTCGGTCAGCCGCACCCCGTCGGCGGCGAGCGCGTCGATGTGCGGTGTGGGGATCTCCGAGCCGTAGCAGCCGAGGTCGGCGAACCCGAGGTCGTCGACGAGCACGACCACGATGTTCGGCGCGCCCGGACCGGGCGCCGCGCGCGGCGGCCACCAGGGCCGCGAGCCGGCGAACGTACGGCCGACATGGCCGCGGAAACCGTCGTACGCGGGGGGTTCGGGGGTCACGCTGGCCTGCCTCCACGGCCGGGCGCGCCCCTGTCCTGGTCGAGGCCGAGGCTAACCGGTGGACGGGCGCGCGTCGAGGTCGCCTCGGCGGGCCGGTCGCCGCGGCGGCGCCGCATACGCTGGGCCGCGTGCGCCCACTGCCGCTGCCGGATCCCCCGCTGACCGACGGCGTCGCCACGGTCCGCCCGTGGAGCGACGCCGACCTCGGCGCGGTCCTCGCCGCGGGCCTCGACCCGGTGATCCCGGAGATGACGACGGTCGTCCGCGACGGCACCCCGGCCGACGCGCGCGAGTACATCGCCCGCCAGCGGCAGCGCGCCGCCGACGGCGAGGCCATCGCGCTGGCCATCGCCGACAACGCGTCCGGCCGCGCGGTCGGCTGGATCGGCGCGAACCGCCCCGACCTCACCAACCGCCGCGCCGACATCGGCTACTGGGTGCTCTCCTCGGCGCGCGGCCGCGGCCTGGCCGGCCGCGCCGGCGAGTTGTTCGTGCCGTGGCTCGTGCGCACGCTCGGGCTCGCGCGCGTCGAGGCCGTCATCGCCCCGGAGAACCACGGTTCGCAGCGCGTCGCGGAGCGGCTCGGCTTCTCCCTCGAAGGCCTGCTGCGCGCGTACATGGTGTTCCCCGAGGGCCTGTGGCGCGGCGCGGGCCACACGGGCCGGCCGGTCAGCCACGACATGCTGCTGTACGCCAGGACCGATCACGGACATCGTGCACGCAATGGCGTCGGATCGTCACACGCATAAGGCACCCTGGACCGCATGACGACCATCAAGCCGGGCGCCAGCCCGATCACCTTGATCAACGTGTTCACGGTCGCGCCGGAGAACCAGCGTGCGCTGCTCGACATTCTCAAGGGCGCCAGCGAGAAGGTGCGCGGCGTCCCCGGCTTCGTCTCGGCGAACCTGCACCGCAGCCTCGACGGCACACGGGTGATCAACTACGCCCAGTGGGAGACGCGGGAGGCGTTCGAGGCGATGCTCATCCGCCCGGAGATCTGGGAGCATTTCGCGGAGGCGGAGCGCTACGCCACCCACGAGCCGCATCTCTACGAGGTCGACTCGATCCACGAGCCGTGAGGGCCGGGCACCGTGCGTGCCGTGCCGAGTGGTGCGGCACGGCACGCACGGTCGCCGTCACTTGCGGAAGCGGCCGACCGCTGCCCACGCCGAGGGCAGCACACCCGCGGCGAGCGCGATCTTGACGGCGTCGCCGATGAGGAACGGCACGACGCCCATCTGGAGCGCCTGGCCGAGCCCGGCGCCGGTGAAGCCCATCAGCCAGGGCACGCCGAGCGCGTAGATGACGACGCTGCCCGCGGCCATCGTGCCGATCGTCCGCAGGGGCGTACGGTCGCCGCCGTACGCCGCGAGCCGCCCGACGAGCGCGGCCGCCACGGCGAACCCGATGACGTAGCCGAAGGACGCGAAGTGCCAGCCGCTCGTCGTGCCGGCGAACCACGGCACCCCGGCGAGCCCGGCGGCGAGGTAGAGCCCGAGGCCCGCGAACGCGCGGCCGAAGCCGAGCGTCGCGCCGACGAGCAGCACCGCGAACGTCTGCATGGACACCGGCACCGGCGTGCCCGGCAGCGGTACGGAGATCTGCGCCGCGACCCCCACCAGCGCCGCGGAGCCGACGACCAGCGAGATGTCGCGGACCAGGCGGCCGGGGATCAGGTCGGCGAGCACCAGCCGGCGCGACGATGCGGCGTACGCGTTGTTCACATCTTCTCCAGACATGTCGAAATGCCCTGTTGAGCACGCGGTTCCCGAATCTAGTCGCCCCGCCGATCCCGGGCAGAGGGGCCCCGCGGACAACAAAGCACGCCCCCCGTTGTCGAATTCGTACAGCCCGCCCGAACCGTTCGGCCGACCGCGGCGTTGTATGTGCGAACCGGACGGAAGGCACCCCATGCGCGTGAAGATGATCCTGCCCGCACTGACCGAGGCGACCAGTCCGCTGTTCCGCCCGATCAAGTACTCGCTGTTCCCGCCGCTCGGCCTGGCGACGCTGGCCGCGTACCTCGATCCGGACGACGAGGTGACGATCACCGACGAGCACGTCGAGCCCGTGCGCACCGACGACCGGCCGGACCTGGTGGTCATCCAGGTCTACATCACGTCGGCGCGGCGGTCCTACGAGCTCGCCGACCTCTACCGCGCCCGCGGCGCGCACGTCTGCCTGGGCGGGCTGCACGTCACGTCGCTGCCCGAGGAGGCCGCCGCGCACGCCGACACGATCTTCTGCGGCCCCGGCGAGGACACCTGGCCGCGCTTCCTCGACGACTACCGCGCCGGCCGCCCGGCCCCGAAGTACGCCTCCACGGAGCGGACGCTCGCCACCCTCCCGCCGATCCGCCGCGACTTGATCCGCCGCGGCCGCTACCTGGTGCCGAACTCGATCGTCGTCTCCCGCGGCTGCCCGCACGTCTGCGACTTCTGCTACAAGGAGGCGTTCTTCACCGGCGGGAAGTCCTTCTACACACAGACTGTGGACGCCGCGCTCGCCGAGATCGACCGGCTGCCCGGACGCCACCTGTACTTCCTCGACGACCACCTCTTCGGCAACGCCCGCTTCGCGACCGCGCTGTTCGACGGCATGCGCGGCATGGGCCGGCTGTGGCAGGCGGCCGGCACCGTGAAGTCGGTGCTCGCGCCCGGCCTGCTGGAGAAGGCGGTCGACTCCGGCCTGCGCAGCCTGTTCGTCGGCTTCGAGACCGTCAACGCCGCGAACCTCACCGAGCAGCGGAAATGGCAGAACATCGACCGCGACTACGCGGCGGTCGTACGGCGCCTGCACGACCTCGGCGTGATGGTCAACGCCAGCTTCGTCTTCGGCATGGACTCCGACGACCTCAGCGTCTTCGACCGCACCGTCGAGTGGGCGGTCGGCCACGGCGTGGAGACCGCGACGTTCCACGTGCTCACGCCGTACCCGGACACCCGGCTCTACCGCCGCATGGCCGACGACGGGCGGCTCCTGCACTCCAACTGGGACCTCTACGACACCCGCCACACCGTCTTCCGCCCCGCGAAGATGACGCCGGAGCAGCTCGAGGACGGCTACTGGCGCGCGTACCGCGAGTTCTACCGCTGGGGCGCCATCGCGCGCGGCGCCGCCACGAAGCCGACGCTGCGCGGCAGGGCACGCCACCTCGCGTACGCCGGCGGCTGGAAGAAGTTCGAGCCGATGTGGGACATGATCATCCGCGCCCGGCGCGCGGGCCGCGCGCTGCCGCTGCTCGAAACGATCCTGACCGGGTTCGGCAGCGAGCCTGCGGACCGTACGCCGCTCTCCGAACCCGGGCCGCTGCCGCGCGCCAAGGAGGCGGTGCCGGTCAACCTGTCCCGTCGATGAGCGCGGCGACGCCGTCGAGGAGCCGGTCGAGGCCGAACGTGAACTCGTCGTCCGGCGGCGCGTCGCTGTCCATCACCCGCGCGTCCAGCACGGCCGACAGCTCGGGGAACCGCTCGTCGTCGATCAGCAGGGCCAGCACCCGGCCGTAGTCGGCGACGGTCTCCGGGCGCTGCGCCGGCTTCCGCTTCGTCGCCTCGGCGAGCTGGACGTTCATCGTGGCGTCGTTGCGGACGAAACCCATGATCAGCAGCATCACCGAGAGCTTCGCCCGCGGGTCGAGCCCGGTCTCGCGCATGCAGGCCAGCCCCGCCTCCATCCAGGCGATCTGGTTGGGGGTGAGGGGCAGCCCGTTCAGCGGCACCGCGAGCCCCCACGGATGGCGCCGCCAGACGCCGAGCAGCGCCCACGCCCACGCCGCGAGCCCGGCCCGCCAGCCGTCGCCGGAGCCGGCGGGCTCCGGCGGCCGTCCGCACGCGGCGTCGAGCATCAGCGCGAGCAGCTCGTCCTTCGCGCCGATGTAGCGGTACAGCGCCATCGGGGCGGCGCCGAGCTCCTTGGCCACCCGCCCGATCGACACCGCGCCCAGCCCCTCGGCCACCGCGACGTCCACGCCGGCCTCGACGATCCGCTCCAGGCTCAGGCCGCGCTTCGGCCCCTTCGTCGGGCGCTCGCGCCGCCCCCAGGCCAGCTCGATGCTCGCGGGCAGGCCCGTCTCCGTCTCGTTTCCCATCGCCTCCGCCTCGGTTGACACCCAACCCTAGTACTGCGTATAACTTACGCAGAAGCGCGTAAGGCATACGCAATAGCGAGAGGCGGCCCATCGATGAACGACCTGACAGGCAAGACGGCGCTGGTGACCGGCGGTTCGCGCGGCATCGGCCGGGCCATCGCCGAGCGGCTGGCCGCCGACGGCGCGCTCGTCGCCGTGCACTACGGACGCAACGAGACCGCAGCCAAGGAGACCGTCGCCGCGATCGAGCGCGCCGGCGGCCGCGCCTTCCCGGTGGGCGCGCTGCTCGGCGTCGACGGCGACGTGGACGCGCTCTTCGAACGGCTGGAGCGCGGCCTGCGCGCGCACACCGGCGGCACGGACCTCGACATCGTGGTCAACAACGCAGGCGGCGGCGAGATCGGCACGATCGAGCAGGTCACGCCGGAGGACTTCGACCGGCTCTTCGCGCTGAACGTGCGCGCGCCGTTCTTCGTCATCAAGCGGGCCATGCCGCTGCTGCGCGACGGCGGCCGGATCGTCAACATCTCCTCCGCCGTCGCCCGGATGGCGATCTCGATGGAGGTGGCGTACGGCATGAGCAAGGGCGCCGTCGAGGTGATGAGCAGGACCATGGCGAACGCCCTCGGCGGGCGCGGCATCACGGTCAACGCGGTGGCCCCCGGCATGACGCGCACCGACATGAGCGCGCCCGGCTTCGCGGCCCACCCCGAGACCGAGCCCATGGTCGCGGGCATGATGGCGCTGGGCCGCATCGGCGAGCCGGACGACATCGCCGCCGCCGTCGCCTTCCTCGCCTCCGAGGACGGCCGCTGGGTCACCGGCCACGTGCTCGACGCGAGCGGCGGCACCTGGCTCGGGCCGATCATCTGAGCGGCGCCGTCAGCCGCGCAGCCGCACCACCAGGTCGGGCGCGTCCACACCGGCGAGACCGGTAGCCGCGACGCGCTCGGCCAGCGTACGGGCCGCCGCGGCGACACCGGCCGCGTCGATGCCGTACGGCGCCGACGCGGTGTACGCGCCCACCCGGGCGGAACCGCGCTCCAGGAGCGCACGCGCGCCGCCGGCGTTCCCCCGCTGCGCGTGCGTCAGCCCGACGGCGATCTGCGCCAGCCCGCGCCACAGCTCGCGTTCGGCCTCAGGCGCGGCCTTCCACGTCGCCTCGAGGACCTCGTGCGCGCGGAACGGCGAGCCGTCGTCGATCAGCCCCTGCGCCTTCTCCAGCGCCTCGGCGGGCGGGATGTCGAGGTCGTCGGGGATCGGATCCACACCCTGTGCGTCGTGCGGCAGCGGCCGGCCGAGCGCGTCGCGCGGACGTGCGTTGCGCGGACGGCCCCCGGCGTCGCGGTCCCGTGCCATGATCACCTCGCGTACTCGGCGGTCCCGGTCGCGAGTCTAGAGCGGCGGCGTCAGCGGTCGGGCTCGGCGTCGCGCAGCCACCCGATCAGCTCGTCGTCGAAGGCCTCGGGACGCTCCTCGTGCGGGAAGTGCCCGGCGCCGTCGATCAGCCGCCAGCGGTACGGCGCGGCGACGTACCTGCTCGACCCCTGCGCGCTGCGGGCCAGCGTGTTGGGGTCCTGCGCGCCGTGCAGGTGCAGCGTCGGCACCTGGATGGGCGCGCGCATGGCCCGCGCGTACCGCAGGCCGTCCGGGCGCAGCCGCGAGCGGAACATCCAGCGGTAGTACTCCATCGCGCAGTGCGCCACGCCGGGGATGCGGATCGCCTCGCGGTACAGCCGCTCGGAGCGCTCGTCCGGCCAGCCGGGCCGCGACCAGCTCCGCAGGATGCGGCCGACCAGCGCGGCCTCGTCGCGTACGAGCTGCCGCTCCGGCAGCATCGGGAGCTGGAACCCCAGGCGGTAGCGGCTCGCCCAGCCCTGCCCGGCGGGATCGGCGCGCGCGGCGGCGCGCATCCGCAGCGGGTGCGGGGCGGACACCGCGGCGATGCGCCGGACGACCTTCGGGTGGTAGGCGCCGATCGTCCACGCGAGCAGCCCGCCCCAGTCGTGCCCGACGACGACCGCGTTCGCCTCGCCGAGCGCGCGTACGAGCCCGGCGACGTCGGACGCCAGCGTCGCCAGGTCGTAGCCGCGCGGCGGCTTGTCGCTGCCGCCGTAGCCGCGCAGGTCCACCGCCACGGTGCGGTAGCCGGCGGCGGGCAGCGACACGAGCTGGTGGTGCCAGGACCACCAGAACTCGGGGAACCCGTGGACCAGCACCACCAGGGGCCCGTCGCCGGCCTCGACGCAGTGGAAACGCGAGCCGTTGGCGCTGACCGTACGGTGGGTCCAGGGTCCGGGGATCTCGATCAGCGACTCGTCGGAGTAGCCCATGGTCGGCTCAGTCGGCGGCCTTACCGGCACCGGAGGCCGCCTTCTCGGCGTCGCCCTCGCCGTCCGCGCCGTCGTCGTGGCGCAGCATCCCGAAGTCGGCCTTCAGCGTCTCCATGGTCCGCTTCGGGCCGGTGAGCTTCTTCAGCCGCCGGATCCCGATGAACACCATCAGCGCGGCCAGCAGGATGTACAGCACGCTGACGATCAGGAACGACAGCCAGTCCCACAGCCCGGCCGCGTGCAGGCCGAGCGCCAGGGTGATCGACAGCAGGATGATGACGAGGTGGCCGATGAGCCCGGCGCCGACGAAGAGCCCGGCGCCGAGGCCCGCGCGCTTCGCGTCGGCGGCGATCTCCGTCTTCGCCAGGGCGATCTCCGCGCGGACCAGCGTCGAGACGTCCTTACTGGCCAGCGCGACCAGGTCGCCCAGGGACTGTTCCGCCGCGCCGGTGTCGGACGCGGCCTGGTTGTCCGGCATGTGGGTCTCCTTTCCGGCGGCCGGCCCGTGATACCCGGCGCGCAAGGACACACTAGAGGTCCGGACCCGCGCTGATCATTCAGCCAGGTGCGGCGCGGCGTTTACGTACCCGGATACGCAGCAGGACCGCCGCCGACAGGCCCGCGATCACGGTGGCGATCAGCACCGCCGTGGTGACGCGTTCGAGGTGCGGCGTCCCGTCGTAGGCCAGGGTGCCGATCAGCAGCGACACCGTGAACCCCACCCCCGCGAGCAGCGAGACCGCCGCGATGTCCCGCCAGTGCAGGTCGTCGGAGATGCGCGCGAGGCCGAGCGCCACCGCGAGCCGCGCGCCGCCGAACACGCCGACGGCCTTGCCCGCGACCAGCCCGGCGATCACGCCGAGCGCGATCCGGTCGGTGAACACGCCGGCCAGCGCGGACGGCGCGAGCGACACGCCCGCCGACATCAGCGCGAACACCGGCACGGCCACGCCCGCCGACACCGGGCGCAGGACGTGCTCCGCGCGGTCGGCGACGGCGGATCTGATCAGCAGCCCCATCGCGACCCCGGCGACCGTGGCGTGCACACCGCTGGCGTGCATGGCCGCCCAGATCACCACGCCCAGCGGCGCGTAGACCCACGGCGTACGGACACCGCGCCACTGGAGCAGGCCGAATCCGGCCAGCAGCACGACCGTCACGCCCAGCCAGGCGTAGGAGATGTGGTCGGTGTAGAAGACCGCGATCACCGCGATGGCGCCGAGGTCGTCGACGACCGCGAGCGTCAGCAGGAACGCGCGCAACGCGGTGGGCAGCGCGGACGCGGTGACCGCCAGGACGGCGAGCGCCAGCGCGATGTCGGTGGCCATCGGCACCGCCCAGCCGCGCGACGCCGCGGGCGCGCCCCAGCTCACCGCGGTGTACAGCAGGGCGGGCAGCGCCATTCCGGCGAACGCCGCGATGATCGGCAGCGCCGCCTTGCGCGGGCTGCGCAGCTCGCCCGAGACGAACTCCCGCTTCAGCTCGACGCCCGCGACCAGGAAGAACACGGTGAGCAGCCCATCGGAGGCCCACTGTTCGAGGCTCAGGTCGAGGTGCAGCGCGGCCGGGCCGACGACGGTGGCCCGCATCGCCTCGTACGCCCCGGCCAGCGGCGTGTTCGCCCAGATCAGCGCGACGGCCGCGGCGGCCAGCATGATCGCGCCGCCGGTCGCCTCCGTCCGCAGGGCCTCGGCGACCGCGCGCGCCTGACGCATCGTCTGCGGGATGGGGAAGGGTGCACGGCTGCGGGTCACGCGTCTCCTCGGCGGTCGCTGGAACAGACGCCGACCAGACTTCCCGGCACACCACGGAAAAGCCTATCGTGCACGGTTCGCGCGCGCCCGCCAGGTTTCCCGCGAAACGGTCATCACACTCATCGGCGGACACCGTACGTACGACGGGGCAGGCGCGGCCGATAGCCGCGCCCGCCCCGAGAACCCGATGCGCTACTCGTCGCCCTTGGCGGTGGGGAGCTGGTTCTTGATCAGGTCCATCACGGAGCTGTCGGTGAGCGTCGTGACGTCACCCATCGAGCGGTTCTCCGCGACGTCACGCAGCAGCCGCCGCATGATCTTGCCGGACCGGGTCTTCGGGAGCTCCGCCACGACGAGGATCTGCCGTGGCCGCGCGATCGGCCCGATCTCCTTGGAGACGTGCTGCCGCAGCTCCTTGGCGAAGTCGTCGCCGCCGGCCTCCTCCTCGGCGCTGCTGCGCGGGATCACGAACGCCACGATGCCCTGACCGGTGGTCGGGTCCGTGGCGCCCACGACGGCCGCCTCCGCCACCTTCGGGTGCGACACGAGCGCCGACTCGACCTCGGTGGTCGAGATGCGGTGCCCGGAGACGTTCATGACGTCGTCCACCCGGCCGAGCAGCCAGATGTCGCCGTCCTCGTCCTTCTTCGCACCGTCACCGGCGAAGTACACGCCCTCGTAGCGCGACCAGTAGGTCTCCTTGTAGCGCTCGTCGTCGCCCCAGATGCCGCGCAGCATCCCCGGCCACGGCTCGGTGAGCACCAGGTAGCCGCCGCCGCCGTTGGGCACGGCGTGGCCCTGGTCGTCCACGACCTCGGCGCTGATGCCGGGAAGCGGCCGCATCGCGGCGCCCGGCTTCGTCGCGGTGACCCCGGGCAGCGGGCTGATCATCAGCCCGCCGGTCTCCGTCTGCCACCAGGTGTCGACCACCGGGGTGCGGCCGCCGCCGATGTTCTGGCGGTACCAGATCCACGCCTCGGGGTTGATCGGCTCGCCGACCGAGCCGATGATCCGCAGCGTCGAAAGGTCGTACTCGGAGGGGATCGACTCGCCCCACTTCATGAACGTACGGATCGCCGTGGGCGCGCAGTACAGCAGCGTGACCTTGTACTTCTGGATGATCTCCCACCAGCGGCCCTTGTGCGGGGTCTCCGGTGTGCCCTCGTACATGACGGAGGTCGCGCCGTTGGCCAGCGGACCGTAGACGATGTAGGAGTGGCCGGTCACCCAGCCGATGTCGGCGGCCGTCCAGAAGATGTCGCTTTCGGGCTTGAGGTCGAACACGCCCCAATGGGTGTACGCGGCCTGCGTGAGGTAACCGCCGGTCGTGTGCAGGATGCCCTTCGGCTTGGCCGTCGTGCCGCTGGTGTACATGACGTAGAGCGGGTGCTCGGAGTCGTGCGCCTCGGCGGTGTGCTCGGTGCTCTGCCGCTCGACGACGTCGTGCCACCAGACGTCGCGGCCCTCCGTCCAGGCGACCTCCTGGCCGGTGCGCCGGACCACCAGGACGTTCCGTACGTCCGGGCAGCTCTCCACCGCCTCGTCGACGTTCGGCTTGAGGGCGCTCGCGGCGCCCTTGCGGTAGCCGCCGTCGGAGGTGATGACGACGCGCGCGTCGCAGTCGACGATGCGGTTCGCCAGGGCGTCGGCGGAGAACCCGCCGAACACCACGGTGTGCGGTGCGCCGAGGCGCGCGCACGCCAGCATGGCGAACACGGTCTCCGGGATCATCGGCATGTAGATCGCCACGCGGTCGCCCTTGCGGACGCCCAACTCCGTGAGCGCGTTCGCCGCTTTGCTGACCTCGTCCTTCAGGTCGGCATAGGTGATCACCCGGGTGTCACCGGGCTCGCCCTCCCAGTAGTAGGCCACCTTCTCGCCCCGGCCGGCTGCGACGTGCCGGTCCACACAGTTGACCGCCGCGTTCAGCTTGCCGCCGACGAACCACTTGGCGAACGGCCGGTTCCACTCCAGGACGGTGTCCCACTGAGTGTCCCAGTCCAGCCGCGCGGCCTGCTTCTCCCAGAAGCCGAGGCGGTCCTTCGCCGCCTCGTCGTACGCGTCGGCCTTGAGGTTGGCGTTCGCCGCCAGCGACTCCGGCGGGGCGAACCGTCGAGTCTCGTGAAGCAGGTTCGACAGGGTCTCTTCGCTCAATGGGGCTCCTCGTCTTCTCCGATAGCCAATGGCGGCGGTCAGACCACTTCACCAGTACGGGCCGGGGGACGACAAGTCGAGTCCGGGTAACTCCGGACCGTCACCAATCGCATCCGCTGTGGTCCCGAACACGTCGGCCACCGTCGGCTACTAAGCGTAAGAGTGAGCGACGCTGAGCGGAAGGGGATGACCGCTCTCGGCGATTGTGCGCCACACCGGTCACCTTGGGGCCGCCGAAGGCGACAAGCCAGGTATCGACGGGACCGCGTGCTAATGTCGCGGCACCTGTCAGAAGGTATTTTACAGACAGTCACAACTGTGGCCAGAATTACGGACCCGGAGACCATTTTCGGGCGGTCGCCGTTGCGGTACGTGACCGTCGCCGGATGGTCAATTCTGGAATTCCGCCGCCGCCCATCGGACCGCGTTTTCCCCTCCAGTTGTCGGCCGCGTGCCGACCCGCACGTCCCCGCCGTACGCGCCACCGCATAGGGTCGCGTCGAACGCGAGACGGGCCGGCGGCCGCGAACGCCGCTGACCAGGGAATCGGGAGACGAATCGGTGAGCGATCCACTCGTCAGGCTGACGGAGCTGCCCGGCGTCGCCGACGCCGTCGACGACGCGCGCCAGGCCGTCGACCGGCTGCTCGGCCACCGGGTGCTGCGCCGCCGCGGCGGCGAGGTGTCGGCGGAGTCCATCCTGCGCGGCGCACGCGCGTCCGCGGCGCTCGAAGGCGACGACACGTCCCTGGAAGCGCTGCGCGACGGCACGGCAGGCCCCGTCGCGCAGGGCGCGCTGCGCGTCACCGGCGAGCTCGCGCGGCTGGTCGACACCTGGGGCCGCGCGCCCCGCCAGGTCCTGGCCCGGCTGCACGTCCTCGCCGCGGCCGACGCCGTGCCGTCCGACGCCCTCGGCCGTCCGCGCGACTCCGCGGAGGCGTCCGACCCGCTGGGCCTGGGCGCACCGCCGCCGCCCGCGGCGATCGCCCCGCGGCTGGACACCCTCGCGACGACGCTCACCGAGCGGTCCACGGCGCCGGCCGTCGTGGCCGCCGCCATCGTCCACGGCGAGCTGCTGACCGTACGGCCGTTCGGGTGGGGCGACGGCGTGGTGGCGCGCGCCGCCGAGCGGATGACGCTCATCTCCCGCGGCCTCGACCCCAAGGCGCTGGTCGCGATCGAGGTCGGCCACGCGAACCTGGCCGAGGGGTACGCCGACGCGCTGCGCGCCTATGCGTCCGGCACCGCCGACGGTGTGGCCGCCTGGATCCGGCACTGCGCCGAGGCCGTGGCCGACGGGGCGCGGGAGTCGACGGCTATCTGCGAGGCGCTGCTCCGGGGCTGACCCCCGCACAGCGAACGGCGCCCCCGAAGGGACGCCGTTGCCAACACGACAATCGAGTTACCAAGCGTGCAACTACGTTTTGTCGGACCAGGTCAAGCCTGTCTCGACACGCCTCCCGCGGCTGGTCGCGCGTGGGTTCTCGATGCCGTGCTAGGACCTCATGAAGTTCCGTAAAACCTTTGTACGACGGAACGGCCCGCTTGAGAACCCCCCGGCGCGGATTGATTTCCCCTGATCACGGGCCTGCGCTGGTCATGGCCGACGGCGGGCGCCGCGATCCCCTACGGCGCGGGCGTTCCGGCTAGACGGCGCCGATCGTCCTCCTGCGGCGCGAGGCGTACCACGCGAGGCCCACCGCGCACCCGGCCGCCGCCGCGGCGAGCACCGGCACGGGGCGCAGGCCCGCCGGCCGTGTCGGCGACCGGAACTCCAGCACCGGCCACCCGCGCGCCTCGGAGACCCGCCGCAGCGCGCGGTCCGGGTTGACGGCGTGCGGATGCCCGACCGCCTCCAGCATCGGCAGGTCGGTGATCGAGTCGCTGTAGGCGAAGCAGTCGGCGAGCCGGTAGCCCGACGCCGCCGCGAGCTCGCGGATGGCCGCCGCCTTGCCCGGACCGTACGCGTAGAAATCGATCTGCCCGGTGTACCGCCCGTCGGCGACGGCCATGCGGGTGGCGATCACCCGGTCGGCCCCGACGAGCCTCCCGATGGGTTCGGCCACCTCAGCACCCGATGAGCTCACGATCACGACCTCCCGCCCGGCCGCGCGGTGCGCCGCGATGAGCTCCAGCGCCTCGGTGTAGACGAACGGATCGATCAATGTGTGCAACGTCTCGCCGACGATCGCGGTAACCTGCTGAACACTCCAGCCGGTGCACAACTGGGAGACGTAACGTCGCATCCGCTCCATCCGCTCGTGGTCGGCACCGGCCACACGGAACATCATCTGCGCATATGTGCTGCGGAGGACGTCCCGGGCGCTGATGAGGCCACCGCGGTAGAACGGACGACCGAACGCCAGAGCGCTCGACTTCGCGATGATCGTCTTGTCGAGATCAAAAAAAACTGCACCGATTGAAGACGTATGGTCGACGGAACTATCCACGATCAGGCAGCATATGTTGTATCTCACTAGACTGAGGTACCGAAGGTTTGCTTCTCTATTGAGAAGCGCCCATGGTTGGCTAAGGAGACCGGCCAAGGGCGCGGCACGACAGACTTTCTCCGGATACGGGTCCGGCTCTACCCCCCCGGAGCCGGACCCGCAGGCGACCCCCGCTATCCCCCCCGGCGGGGGTCGCCGTCTGTCTGCCCCCATTTCCCCAGCTAGACCCACCACCCCACCCCTCCCCAGCCTCGGACAACCCCCGCCAACCGCGGCCACAACCCTCGCCACGTATCCCCTCCCGGCCCCAACGGGCAGCCCCCTGCGGACGCACACCCCTTCCCCGCAGGCGCACGGAAGCCCACAACCACTGGGCGTGCAGGCCCTCCCCGGCCAGAACGCAAGCCGCTCCCGCAGCCGTACGGACGCCCTCCTCCGCCCGCCCCCTTGCGGACGCACACCCCTTCCCCGCAGGCGCACGGAAGCCCACAACCACAGGCGTGCAGGCCCTCCCCAGCCAGAACGCAAGCCGCTTCCACAGCCGTACGGACGCCCTCCTCCGCCAGCCCCCATGTACGCGCGCTGATCCCTCATCCGTCAGCCGCAGAGCGCTTCCCCACGGGCGTTCAGATGCCCCTCACCGCCAAGCACGGCCCCCGGCTCACCGGCCCGCACGCGGTTTCTCCGCTGACGCATGGAGCCTCCCCGGGCACTTCTTCCAGCGCTTGGGCGCGTCACCCCCAAGCGGGCACGGCCCGGAAACCACCGCTCTATCCACAGGCACAGGGTGATGGCCACGAACACAGAACGGATGCGCCACTTCCACCCCAATTCCCCACGAAGAAGACGCGAAGGCAGTACAAAACCAGCCTGAACTGCGGAAACGCAATCCGGCCCGCGCGTTGGGGGAACCCCTTGAATTCCATCCTGCCTGCTGGGGAGTGATCCGCGGGAGGGGGAATTCTTGTCCTGTGGATAACTTCTCGGGCGGTTATCCACAGGTTGGATTTTGGGGTCTATCGGCCGCGGCGCGGCCTGATCCACCGTGGAATCTCCCGACCAGGAGGTTCCCGTGCCCGACCACGCACCCGCCGCGTCCGTCCACGCGTCCCGGCCGCTCGTCCTCACCGCCGACGACGCCCTACTAGACGACCTGAACCGATTCGCCGCAGCCGCCGACACACCGCTCGCCGTCACCCGCGAGATCTCCGAAGCCCGGCGATCATGGCGCACCGCGCCGCTCATCCTCGTCGGCGTCGACCGAGCCGACGCCCTGGCCTCCGTCGCGCCGCCGAAACGCGCCAACGTCGTCATCGTCGTCCCGGCCACCGGCCGCGGCGAACGCGACGTCTATCGCACGGCCGTCGCGATCGGCGCCGCCGACGTCCTCGAGCTCCCCGACGCCGAATCCTGGCTCACCACCTGGATCGCCGAAGCCGGCGCCCCCGCGTCCAAAGACCCGCTCACGGTCTGCGTCGCCGGCGGCTGCGGCGGCGCGGGCGCCACCGTCACCGCCGCGGGCCTGGCCGTCACCGCCGCCCAGTCGGGAAAGTCCGTCCTCCTGGTCGACGCCGACCCCCTCGGCGGCGGCGTCGACCTCACCCTCGGCATGGAGGGCAACGAGGGCGCGCGCTGGCCCGAGTTCACCAGCCGCCGCGGGCGGCTGAGCGCGGCGGCGCTGCGCGGCGCCCTCCCGTCGGTGAACCACCTGGCCGCCCTGTCGTGCATCCGCGGCGACACCACGGCCATCCCCGCAACGGCGATGCGCGCCGTGCTCAACGCCGCCGTCCGCGGCGCCGAACTCGTCGTCGTCGACCTCCCCCGCCAGGCGACCCCCGCCGCCGTCGAGGCCCTCACCCTGGCCGACGTCACGCTCCTCGTCGTGCCGTGCGAGGTCCGCGGCGTCGCCGCCGCGGCCACCACGGCGAAGATCCTCGCGCGGCACACCACCGACCTCCGTGTCGTCACCCGGCCCGGCCACGGCCAGATCGTCGACGACACCGTCTCCGGCTCCCTGGGCCTCGCTTTCGCCGGGCGCATCGCCGACGAACCCGGACTCGCCGCCTCGCTCGACGCCGGAATACCCCCCGGCCTGGCCGCCCACGGCCCCATCGCCCGCTTCTGCCGCGAGTTCCTCGCCGACCCGCGTACGAACGGCGCGCCCGAGCTGGAGGCCGCCTCATGAGCGCCACCGGAACCGGCCTCGCGCCCGGCCTCGTCGACGCGGTCCGCAACCGGCTGGTCCGCGAGGGCCGCCCGCCGACCCCGGCCCGCGTCGCCGCCGCCCTCCGCCAGGAAGGCGGTGTCCTCGGCGATGAGGAACTGCTCACCATCGCCCGCACCGTCTGGGCCGACCTCGCCGGCGCCGGCCCGCTCGACGCCTACCTCCGCGACCCCGAGGTCACCGACGTCCTCGTCAACCGCCCCGACGACGTCTGGGTCGACGCCGGCGCCGGGCTGCGCCGCGTCGAGGTCAGGTTCGCCGACGAAGCGCAGGTGCGGAGGCTCGCGCAGCGCCTCGCCTCCCTGGGCGGCCGCCGGCTCGACGACGCCAGTCCGTATGTCGACGCCCGCCTCCCCGACGGCGTCCGCCTGCACGCCGTGCTCCCCCCGGTCGCCGCCGAGGGCACCTGCCTGTCGTTACGCATGCCGCGCCGCCGGGTCTTCTCCCTCGCCGAGCTGGTCGCGACGGGCGGGCTCCCGGCCCGCGGCGCCGACCTCCTGGCCGCGCTCATCGCCGCGCGGGTCGCGTTCATCGTCAGCGGCGGCACCGGCACGGGCAAGACCACCCTGCTGTCCGCCCTGCTCTCCCTGGCCGCCCCCGACGAACGCGTGGTCCTCGTCGAAGACTCAGCCGAGCTGCGCCCGCACCACCCCCATGTCGTCCGCCTGGAGAGCCGCCCGGCGAACATCGAGGGCGCCGGCGAGATCGTCCTGCGCGACCTCGTACGCCAGGCCCTGCGCATGCGGCCGGACCGCCTCGTCGTCGGCGAGGTGCGCGGAAACGAGGTGGTCGATCTCCTGAGCGCCTTGAACACCGGCCACGAGGGCGGGTGCGGCACGCTCCACGCCAACCGCGCCACCGACGTGCCCGCGCGGCTGGAGGCGCTGGCCTGCGCCGCCGGGCTCAGCCGCGAGGCCGTCCACAGCCAGCTCGCCGCCGCGCTCGACGTCGTGGTCCACCTGACCCGCGACCGCCCCGACGGCCTGCGCCGCGTTGCCGAGATCTGCGTCCTCACCCGCGGCGCCGACGGCCTGGTAGCGGCTCTCCCCGCGGCAACGTTCGGCCGCGACGGCGCGATCCGCTACGGCACAGGAGCGGCCGCGCTCCGAACACGCCTCGGCATCTGGAACGGCGAGCGACCCACATGAGCCTCCTAGCCGCCCCCTTGCTGCTCGCCGCGGCAACCGCACTCTTCATGGCCCCACCCGCCCCACGCCGCCTCATCGCCATCCGCACCACGCTCACGCCCACCACCCCCGAGGGTCCCCACGCCAACCGACGAGTCCCGAGAGTGGGGACGCCGAATCTGCTCGCCTGGATTCGGCGGTTCGGGGCGCGAGGCCGGGATCGGCGCGCCTGTGCGCTGGCGTGCGTGGAGCTCTGCCAGGGCATGGCGGCGGAGCTGCGCGCGGGCCGAACGGCGGCCGACGCGCTCGACCGCGCCGTGTCCGAGCTCGCGGAGCATGTCCGCGCCCGGTTCGGCCCGGCGGTCGCGGCCGCCCGGTCCGGCGGCGACGTCGAGCCCGCGTTAGCCGCGCTCGGCGCGGAACCGGGCCTCGGCGGCCTCACCGGGCTGGCCGCCTGCTGGCGCGTCGGCGCGGAAACGGGCACGGGATTCGCCGCGGTCCTCGACCGCCTCACCGAAACCCTGCGGGCCGACATCGCCCATCGCGCGGAGGTCGCCGCGCAGCTCGCCGGTGCCCGCAGCAGCGCCCGCCTCCTGGCCGGCCTGCCGGTCGTCGGGCTGGCCCTCGCCGCGGGCCTCGGCACGAACCCGCTCGCCTTCCTGCTCCGCACGCCGTACGGCCTCGCCTGCCTCGCCGCCGGCGTGGCCCTGGACACCCTCGGCCTCCTGTGGACCCGGCGCCTCGCCACCAACGCCGAGGAGCGATCGTGACAACACCAACCCCCGCAACCCGCCCCGGCACACGCCCACCGAACGCCCACCCACGGCGCCGCACCGCCCCCGCCGAACGCCCACCCCCAAGACACCGTGCGAGCGACCCGCAACCTCCCCAACCCATGGCCAGGTCGGGAACGCGGCGGCTCACCGCCAACGCCGAGCGCCCGCCCCGAAGACACCGCGTCCGCGGCCCGCGACCTCCCCAACCCGTGGCCTGGACCGGAACGCGGCGGCTCACACCAAGGCCGAGGCGGGCACGTGTGGATACCGGACTCCCTCGCCCCGGCACGGGAACGGCGCGCACGGACCGCACACACCAGCCCGCCCGGCTGCGAAGACGGGCCGCCGATGCCGGGAGGCGGGCGTGAGCGCGGTGGTCGTGGCGCTTCTGTGCGGCGCCGCCGTACTGATCGCCCGGGCGCCGGGGCGGGCCCACGTACGGCTCGGGCGCCTGGTGGAGCCCGCCCGCGACGGTCCCGCGACAGCCGCCGATTCCACGGAGCCCGGCGCCTCGCGTGGCATCTGGGTCGCCGTCGCGGTCTCCGCCGTCGCCTGCGCCGTCCTGATCGGCGGCGTACCCGGTGTGCTGGCCGGAATCGTCGCGGCGGCGGTGGGCCACCGGGTGCTGTCCCGGCTGGAGCCGCGTTCCGTCCGCGCCGCGAGGCGCCGGACCGCCGCGGATCTTCCCGCGGCGGCGGACCTCCTCGCCGCGTGCCTACTGTCGGGGGCGCCCATGATCGACGCCGCGGAGGCGGTCGCCGGGGCGCTCGGCGGGCCGATCGCGGGTCCGCTGCGCGAGGTCGCGGCCGCGATCAGGCTCGGCGCCGACCCGGCCGACGCCTGGCGCGCCCTCGACTCCCGGCCCGAGCTCGCGCCAATAGCGCGGGCGATCGCCCGCGCCATGGCCGGCGGCGCGCCGCTCGCGGGCGCCCTCACCCGGCTCGCGGACGAACGGCGCCAGGCGCTGCGCGCTGAGGCGTCCGCCGCGGCGCGACGGGTCGGCGTCCGCGCCGCCGCGCTCCTCGGCCTGTGCTTCCTGCCCGCCTTCGTCCTGCTCGGCGTCGCCCCGGTGATCGCGTCGATCGCGGCGACCGTCGTCCTCCCCTGATCGCCCGGCCTCGTTATCCACAGAACCGGATTCGGAGGCTGCCGCTGGACGCGGCGGGTGAGCAGGCTGGATTCACCGCCCCGATCCACGGGCGGTCCGCTCATCCGAGATCCACCGGAGGAACCACCATGCGCCTCATCAGCCTCACGATCGCCCGCGCCCTCTCCGTCACACCCCGGTGCCGCGCCCGGCCGGACGACGGAATGTCCACCGCGGAGTACGCGGTAGGAACCGTCGCGGCCTGCGGGTTCGCCGCGTTACTTTTCAAGATCCTCACCAGCCCGCAGGTCCGGGCGCTGATCGTCGACCTGGTCACCCGCGCGCTGAAGCTGGCGGGCTGAGATGGCCGCAACCCCCCGCGACCGCGGCTCGACGACCGCGGAGACCGCCGTCGCGCTGCCCGGCCTGGTGCTCCTGCTGGCGATGGCCGTGTGGGCGGTCAGCGCGGCGGGCGCGCAGTTGCAGTGTGCCGATGCCGCGCGCCTCGGCGCCCGCGCCGCCGCCCGGGGCGATCCGTCCCCGTTGGTCCGGGCGGAGGTGAGCCGCGCCGCCCCGGCGCGTGCGCGCGTCGCCATCGGCCGCGACCCCACGACCACGGCGGTCGAGGTCGCCGCGCCCGTGCCCCCGCCGCTCGTCGGCGACCTGCGCGCGCTGGAGGTCTCGGCCCGCGCCGTGGCCGACACGGAGCCCGGCAGCGGCGGTCCGCCTGCCGCCGATCCGCTCACGGCCGCGCCCGGCCGATCCGGCGGCGCACCGCCCGGCGCTGGTGCGTCCGTTCCCGATCCGTCCGCGGACGGTGCCCGATGATCCGGCGGGTCGCCGCGGCCACCGGATCACGCGGGTCGGGCACCATCTGGGTGCTCGCGCTCGCCGCGGTGGTGCTGTTCGCCGGGCTGGTGGTCGCCACGGCCGGGCGCGCCCGCGCGGCCAGGCAACATGCCGCAGGCGCGGCCGACATGTCGGCGCTCGCGGCCGCCCACGTCCAGGCGGCGGGCGGCGGCCGGCCACCATGTGTCGTCGCCGCGGAGATCGCGCGGGCGAACGGTGCCCGGCTCACGCGCTGCGCCGCGCTCGGCGCGGAGGTGGAGGTCACCGTGACGGTCGACGCCGGGCGGCTGATGTCGGTGCCGTTGCGGGCCACCGGCCGTGCCCGCGCGGGCCGCGTCGCATACCGGCCCGTCCGAGGCGATTGGGCGCGAACGCGTAACGCGACGTCCGCGAGGTCGTTACTGAAGACGAGCTCACGTTTCGCGCGCGGTCACCTCGGCCGGGCGTGTGAAGGGAGACGCGGTGAGCGTACGAAAGGCCGTGGCCGCGCTGTTCGTCACGCCTGTGCTCGCCTCGGTCGTCCTGGCCGGTTCGGCGCCGCCGGCGAACGCCGACGAACCGACGATCAGCGGCGGCGGCGTGAAGACCGGCCAGTCCGCCCGGGTGGCGGGCAACGGCGGCAAGGTGCTCGGCGTGCCGCGCCTTGCGCGCTTGGTGCTGCGCGGCAAGGAGGTGGCGCGCGGCAAGGGCCCCATCTCCTACAGCTTCAGTACGCACTCCGTGCCGAACGGCAGCTACCAGGCCAGCCTGCAGACCAGCGGCGTCGGGCTCGTGTGGGTCACCCGCGGGAAGACGACGCTGCGGCTGCGCGCCGCGCCGTACACCCCGAGCGGCGTGTCGGCCCACCGGTCCGGCCACACCGTCACGGTGCACTGGGCCCACGGCCACGAACCGGACCTCACGTCCTACCGCGTGCTCAGCACGTCAGGCTCGCTCGGCACGCTGCGGTCGGAGTCCGCGGCCTGCTCCGGGTCGAGCTGCTCCGCCACGCTCCGGCTGCCCACGGGCGGGTCGGGCAGCTACGGCTTCGCCGTGCGGGCCTACCGCAGCAGCGGCTCCGGTGGCACGGTCGGTTCGGCGGCTTCGGGCATGCACTACGTGAGCCTCCCGGCCCCGCACCACACGACCGCCGGCTCGCGCACCTCGCCGTACGGGCGCAGCGGCGGCACGCCGACCACGTCCGAGCCCTCGGCGAAGACGCCCGATGGCGACTACCTCCCGAACGGCATCGGCGACACGAATCCGTACCTCCCGAAGTCGGCCAGGCGGTCGCCGCTGAAGCTGCCGAGCGTCGGCCCGAGCGGCTTCACCTACCCGACGCCGGACCAACCTCAGGTCGCGGCGCCGCCCGGCAAGCGTCATATCGCCGACCCGTCGCCGTCGCCGATGGCGGAGATCTCGCCGCTGGATGTCGGTGTCGCGGCCGCGCTTGGCGGCCTGCTGGTGATCGCGCATCTGCTCGCCCGCTGGCGCCTCCGCCTGGTCGCCGCCAAGTCGCGCGACAAGGCGGCCGCCCGGGCGGCGAACGCCTCAGGCCGTGGCCACGCGTGGGAAACGGCTGCCGCCTGGTCCCGGAGCGCCGCCCGCAAACTCAAGCGCGCCTATCACCACGAGCGCCGCCGCCACTGAACCCCGCACAACCTCAGCCGAGCCCTTCCAGGACAGGCGGCGTGGTCCGTGGTTCCGTCGGCTCCCCACGAGCGCCCGGCCACTGAACCCCGCACGCCTCAGCCGAGCCTTCCCAGGGCGCGCGTGGTCCGTCGTTTCCGCCAGCGCACGGAGAAGGATGCGATCGGGCGTCGGGTCGTGCGTGGAGCGGGTTGGGGGCCGCGGTGAGCGCCGTGTGATCCCGGCCGCTGGTGGTGCGGCACGCGGCGGTCACCCGCGGAAGTCGTCCCCCTTGGTTACGTTGAGCGGGTCGGGCGTCGGAAGAATGACGAGTCGCTGCTCGCGACGCGTACGCCCAGGTCGTCTGTTGGCGTCCCCCCAAGTGTTTCGCCGGTCATCCCCGCCGTCGTGTGCGCCGGGCCGAAGCCGTCGGTCGTGGGCGGGCGCGCCTGTTCCTGGCGCGCCTGGCTGAGTTCCCGGGTCAGCCGTACACGTTCGGCCTCGAGCGACTCGATGTAGGCCTCGCGGTTCTCGCGGAGGTCGTCGAGCTCGTTCAGCTCGCCACGGAGCCTGCGGCTCCGGCGGAAGCCGGAGATGATCAGGATCCAGCCGAGGAGGAACAATGCCGCCACCGCCAGGCCGCCGACGAACAGCTCACGCTCGGTGAAGCCGGACACCGACTGGCCGTACGCGGCGACGGTCACGGGATCGTTGTTATCGAGGAGCACGCCAACCCCCGCAGCGGCCGCGATGGCCACGAGGATGAGCCCCAGGAAGACCATGAATGCAGTCACCTCTCCTGTTCGCTCCCCACCCTGAGACGAGACCTTAATCGGTCTTTGCGCCTTTGAGGACGATTTCGAGGAGAGCGAGCGCTCCGGCCTTGTCCAACGGATCGTTGCCGTTGCCGCACTTCGGCGACTGGATGCACGACGGGCAGCCGGCTTCGCACTCGCAGGCGGCGATCGCCTCGTACGTCGCGCGCAGCCAGTGCACGGCGCCGGTGTAGCCGCGCTCGGCGAAGCCCGCGCCGCCCTCGCTGCCGTCGTGGACGAACACGGTGAGCCGCCCGGTGTCCGGGTGCAGCTTGGTCGACACGCCGCCGATGTCCCAGCGGTCGCAGGTGGCGAACAGCGGCAGCAGGCCGATCGCGGCGTGCTCGGCGGCGTGTGCGGACCCCGGGAGGTCGAGGTCGCGTTCGATCAGCGGCGCCAGCTCCTCGTCCGGCACGCTCCACCACACGGCGCGCGTGCGCAGCGTGCGGGGCGGGAGGTCGAGCTGTTCCTCGCCGATCACCTCGCCGGTCTGCGGGCGGCGCATGAGATAGGACACCACCTGGCTCGTGACGTCCACTGATCCGAAGCTCAGCCGGGCGTGCTCCCACTCGGTGGTGCGCAGCGTCTCCACGACGGAGATGTCGGTGACCTCGCGGGCGAACGTCGTGTAGTCGGGCTCGCCGCGGGTCACCAGGGCGGTCTTGGCGTCCAGGTCGAGGGCGTCCACGACGAACGTGTCGCCCTGATGGAGGTAGACCGCGCCGTCGTGGACCATCGTGTGCGCGGACGGCTCGTCGACCGTGCCGAGGAGCTCGCCGGTTGCCCGCTCCACCACGTTGACCGGTGACCCTCCGGCGCCGCGGATGTCGGCGAGCTCGGTGGCCCGCTGCCGGCGCGTCCAGTACCACCCGGTGGGGCGGTGCCGGAGCATGCCGCGGCGCACCAGGTCGGGGAGGAGCTCGGCGGTCGACGGGCCGAACAGCTCCGTGTCGGCCTCCGTGAGCGGCAGCTCGGCGGCGGCGGCGCAGAGGTGCGGCGACACGACGTACGGGTTGTCGGGGTCGAGCACGGTGGCCTCGACGGGCCGGCCGAACAGCGTCTCGGGGTGGTGCACGAGATAGGTGTCCAGCGGGTCGTCACGCGCGACGAGCACCGCGAGCGCGCCCTGCCCCGCGCGGCCCGCGCGGCCGGCCTGCTGCCACAGCGACGCGCGGGTGCCCGGCCAGCCGGTGATCAGCACGGCGTCCAGGCCGGTCACGTCGACGCCGAGCTCCAGCGCGTTGGTGGACGCCACGCCGAGCAGCTCGCCGGAGTTCAGCGCGGCCTCGAGCGCTCGCCGGTCGTCGGCGAGGTAGCCCGCGCGGTACGCCGCGATCCGCCCGGAGAGCGAGTCGGCGCCGGCCTCCGTGAGCGCGCGCCGCGCGGACAGGGCGACGCCCTCGGCGCCGCGGCGCGAGCGGACGAACGTCAGCGTCCGTACGCCCTCGATGACGAGATCGGCGAGGAGGTCGGCGGTCTCGGCGGTGGCGGTCCGGCGTACGGGGGCGCCGCGTTCGCCGCGCAGGTCCGTCAGGGGCGGCTCCCAGAGGGCGAACGCGGTCCGCCCGTGGGGCGAGGCGTCGTCGACGATCTCCTCGACGTCGAGGCCCGTGAGGCGGCGCGCGGTGGCGCCGGGGTCGGACGCGGTGGCGGACGCCAGGACGAACACCGGGTCGCTGCCGTACTTCGCGCACAGGCGGCGCAGGCGGCGGATGATCTGCGCGACGTGCGACCCGAAGACGCCCCGGTAGCGGTGGCACTCGTCGATCACGACGTAGCGCAGGCGGCGCAGGAACGGCGACCAGCGGGCGTGCTGCGGCAGCAGGTTGTGGTGCAGCATGTCCGGGTTGGTGAGCACGAAGTTGGCGTGGCGGCGCACCCAGTCGCGGTCGTCGCGCGGGGTGTCGCCGTCGAGCGTGGCGGCGCGCACCTGCGTGACCGCCAGCCGGCGGAGGGCGCGCAGTTGGTCGGCCGCGAGCGCCTTCGTGGGCGCGAGGTACAGAACGTGATCACCGCCCAGCACACCGGTGATACCGGGCATCAGATAGGCCAGCGACTTTCCCGAGGCGGTGCCTGTGGCGATGATCACAGACCGTCCGGCGTGCGCGAGGTCGGCCGCGGCGGCCTGATGCCCCCACGGCGCAGGGATTCCGGCGTGTGTGAACCGGCCTTTCAGCAGGTCCGGCACCCAGGCCGGCCAGGGGGTGGTCCGACCGTCCCGCGAGGGGATGTGTTCGACGTGGGTGACCCGCTGCGAACGGTCCGCAGCACCGAGCAACCGCCGGAGTATGTCCTCGGGAGGTTGGGCACGCGTAGCTGGCTCTGACACGGGTTTCCAGTCTTACATCAGCGGGCAGAGTCGCCGGGAGTCGTGGTTTCGTATAAACACGATGTCAGAGCGTGGTTGAATGCCCGCGCAGCGGGTTACCGCTCGCACCCCGACGTTCCCGCGGTACGGCGCAGGAGGATCCGTGGACTTGAAGCTGGAGCACCACACCGAAGACGACCTCGAGGTGGTCGAGGTCGAAGGTGAGATCGATGTCTATACCGCGCCCAGACTGCGTGAGCTGCTGATCGATTTGGTGAACAAGGGCCACTTCAACTTGGTGGTCAACATGGAGAAGGTCGAGTTCCTCGACTCGACGGGGCTCGGCGTCCTGGTCGGCGGGCTGAAGCGGGTCCGCGCGCACGACGGCTCGCTCGACCTCGTGTGCACCCAGGAGCGCATCCTGAAGATCTTCCGCATCACCGGGCTGACCAAGGTGTTCGGCATCTACGACTCGGTCGGTGACGCCAAGGCCGCCCGCAAGTCACAGAAGTGACCGTGACCCCGTCCACCTTCCGCCCCCGACACGACCGCCCCTGAGACACATGGCTACCGTCGAGCTCGAATTCACGCCCTTGCCCGCGCACGTGCGCACGGCCCGCCTCATCGCGACCGCTGTCGCGCGCCGCGCCGGTATCACCGAATCCCTGCTCGACGAGGTCCGTCTCGCCGTGGGCGAGGCGTGTTCCCGGGCGGTCGAGGCGCACCGCCAGTACTGCCCCGCGGAACCCGTACGACTGGAGCTGTCCGATGACGACGGCCGGTTCCAGGTCGTCGTCACCGACAACGCACCCGGTGACGACCCGGTCGCCGACGGCGCGCCGAGCGGCCCGGTGGAGGAACGCCCCGAGCCCGGCCGTACGGCGGCGGTCCCGGAGCCGCTGCCCGCGAACTTCGGCCTCGCGGTGATCGCGGGGCTGGCCGACGACGTCGAGGTGTCCTCGACCGACCGCGGCCTCCGGGTGCGGATGAGCTGGCCCGCCATGAGGAGCGTGCCGGTCACCCCCTGAAATCGCAGATCAGCCAGGAATGACGAACGGGCCCGCCGACCATCTGGTCGGCGGGCCCGTTTCTTTAATCGTGCATTCGTCCCTTGCGTATCGCCAATAACTTGAGCCCCAATTCGGACATCGAGTCGGATGGGAGGATAAAGCGTCTGGGAATGTGATCAAGATCGTTTAGCGAGGCGAACGACTCGCGGTAACGCTCCGCATTTCCCCGCCGTACCTGCGCCGATGTAATTCGCCGTGGCTCCACGCTTCTTTTCCGTCACTCTTCCTGCGTAGACTCCCGGCACCACCAAACTGCCCTGCGTGGCGTGGCGATGGGCGCCCAAGGGCGCGCCCCGTGTGCCGCGTGTACGCGGGGCGGGCGCACCCCTCGACACGTCGGCGCCGACAAAAGAGACGCCGAATGGCGGGGCCTGAACTGCCGGAGGATGGATGTCTGGGCTCAATACCGTGGCCGCGCCAGGCCCCGTGGTGGATCTGGCCGGAGGTGACCTCACATATGTGGTCATCGTGGCCGTGGTCGCACTGCTGGCGTTGGGGGTGGCCGGCGGTCTGGTACGCGAGGTGCTCTCTGCTGGTCAGGGCACCGAGAAAATGCAGAACATCGCCCGAGCGGTCCAAGAAGGCGCGGCAGCGTACCTCGCGCGGCAATTCAAGACCCTCGCGGCGTTCGTCATTGTCATTCCGCTCCTGCTCCTGCTCCTGCCCGTCGACGGCGGATGGAGCGAGCGGATCGGCCGGTCGGTGTTCTTCGTCGTCGGCGCGGTCTTCTCGGCCGTCACCGGCTACATGGGCATGTGGCTCGCCGTGCGCGGCAACGTACGCGTCGCGGCGGCCGCCCGGGAGGACGGCGAGAAGCGCGCCATGCGCATCGCCTTCCGCACCGGCGGCGTGGCCGGCATGTTCACCGTCGGCCTGGGCCTGTTCGGCGCGGCGATCGTGGTGATCGGCTTCCGCGGCAACGCGCCCAACGTGCTCGAGGGCTTCGGGTTCGGCGCGGCGCTGCTCGCGATGTTCATGCGTGTCGGCGGCGGCATCTTCACCAAGGCCGCCGACGTCGGCGCCGACCTCGTCGGCAAGGTCGAGCAGGGCATCCCCGAGGACGACCCGCGCAACGCCGCCACCATCGCCGACAACGTGGGCGACAACGTCGGCGACTGCGCCGGCATGGCGGCCGACCTCTTCGAGTCGTACGCCGTGACGCTCGTCGCCGCGCTGATCCTCGGCAAGGCGGCGTTCGGCACCGAGGGCCTGGTGTTCCCGCTGATCGTCCCGATGATCGGCGTCATCACCGCGGTGATCGGCATCTTCGTCGTCTCCCCGCGCTCCGGCGACCGCAGCGGCATGTCCGCGATCAACCGCGGCTTCTTCGTCTCCGCGATCGTCTCGGCCGTGCTCGTGGCCGTCGCCTCGTTCCTCTACCTCCCCGGCTCGTTCGCGGAGCTGAACGGCGCGAGCGCGAGCGTCCAGTCGGTGCACGGCAACCCGCGGATCATCGCCATCGCGGCGGTCCTCGTCGGCCTGGTCCTGGCCAGCGCCATCCAGTTGCTCACCGGCTACTTCACCGAGACCAGCCGACGTCCCGTCAGGGAGATCGGCGAGAGCTCGCGCACCGGCGCGGCGACGGTCATCCTGTCCGGCATCTCCGTCGGCCTGGAGTCGGCGGTCTACTCGGCGCTGCTGATCGGCGCCGCCGTGTACGTCGCGTTCCTGCTCGGCCTCGGCAACGTCACGCTGGCGCTGTTCGCGGTCGCGCTCGCCGGCACCGGCCTGCTGACCACCGTCGGCGTCATCGTGTCCATGGACACCTTCGGCCCGGTCTCCGACAACGCGCAGGGCATCGCCGAGATGTCCGGCGAGGTCGAGGGCGCGGGCGCGCAGGCGCTCACCAACCTCGACGCGGTCGGCAACACCACCAAGGCGATCACCAAGGGCATCGCGATCGCGACCGCGGTCCTGGCCGCGACGGCGCTGTTCGGCTCGTTCCGTACGGCGGTCGAGGGCGCACTAGGCTCGGCGGCCTCGTCGTTCAGCCTGTCGATCGACCAGCCGAACGTGCTCGTCGGCGTGATCATCGGCGCCGCGGTCGTGTTCCTGTTCTCCGGCCTGGCGATCATGGCGGTGGGCCGCGCGGCCGGGCGGGTGGTCTTCGAGGTGCGCGAGCAGTTCCGCACCCACCCGGGCATCATGGAGGGCACCGAGTTGCCCGAGTACAAGCGCGTGGTCGACATCTGCACCGCCGACTCCCTGCGTGAGCTGATCACGCCGGGCCTGCTCGCGGTGATGACCCCGATCGCGGTCGGGTTCGCGCTCGGCTACCAGCCGCTCGGCGCGTACCTCGCGGGCGCGATCGCGGCCGGCGCGCTGATGGCGGTGTTCCTGTCCAACTCCGGCGGCGCGTGGGACAACGCGAAGAAGCTGGTCGAGGACGGCCACCACGGCGGCAAGGGCTCCGACGCGCACGAGGCGACGATCATCGGCGACACCGTCGGCGACCCGTTCAAGGACACCGCGGGCCCGGCGATCAACCCGCTGATCAAGGTGATGAACCTGGTCGCGCTGTTGATCGCGCCCAGCGTCGTGACGTACAGCGACAACGTCGCCGTACGCGTCGTGGCCGCGGTCATCGCGCTCGGCGTGATCGTCGCGGCGATCGTGTTGTCCAAGCGGCGCGCGGCCACGATCGCCGCGGGCGGCAACGGCGGCGGCACGACCGCGACGCCGGAGTCCGGCAGCGGCGACAACGGCGACGAGGCCACGGACGACAGCGAGGCGACGGCCGCCAAGGCGAGCTGACCTCCTGGCACCACCGGTCATGCCCGTCCCGGATCATCCGGGGCGGGCATGACCATTGCCGGGAATATTGAATCCTCAACCATGCGCCGACCGTTTGTCGGACGTGGAACACTGGAACTGATGTCTGATTCGTACCGGCTGGTCATCGCCCGCCACGCAACGGCCGCCTCCGTAGCGGGGCGGCCCGACCGCGAGCGTCCGCTGTCCTCCCATGGCGAGCACGAGGCGGCCGCGGCCGGCGCCTGGCTGGCGTCGTCCACCGCGCTGCCCGACCGCGTCGTCTGCTCGACCGCGCGCCGCACCCGGGAGACCTGGGACCTCATCGCCGAGCGGCTGCCCGCGGATCCGCCGGTCAGCTACGAACCCTGCATCTACGACAACGACGTCGACCAGCTTCTCGAGCTCGTGCGCGGCACCGACCCCGACGCGCGGACACTGCTGCTGGTCGGCCACAACCCGGCGGTGTACCAACTGCTGCTGGTGCTCACCGAGGACCACGAGAGCCGCGACGGGTTCCCCACCGGGTCGCTCGCCGTGGTCGACATCGGCGTTCCGTGGTCCGCCGCGGGGCCGGGCGACGGCGCGCTCGCCGCGTTCTGGGTGCCCGACCACACCTGAGCGGCCGTAGTGGCCGCAGCGGCCGTACGGCTCAGCCGAACGCGTCCGCGTGATCGGCCGCCCACGAACGGAACGTACGGGCCGGGTGCCCGGTGACCTTCTCCACCGTGTCGGTGACGATCTCCGGTTCGTCGACCATCGCGCCCCACGCGGTGAGCGCCCCGTCGGCGAACCCCGGCGACCACCCGTCGGCGAGCATCCGGCGCAGCGCCTCGTCCCTGCCGATCTCCTCCCACGCCGTACGGCGGCCGACCACCTCGCCGATGACGCGCACCTGCTCGGCCTGCGTCAGCACCTCGGGGCCGGTGAGCTCGTACACCGCGCCGTCCTGGCCGTCGGCGGTCAGCGCGTGCACGGCGACGTCGGCGATGTCCCTCTCGTGGATCAGTGAGCGGCCCGCCGCACCGTACGGCGCCTGGACGGTGCCGCCCGTACGGATCTGCGCGGCCCAGCCGAGCGTGTTGGTGGCGAACCCGCCGGGGCGGACGAACGTCCAGGCCAGGCCGCTGCGGCGGATGAGGCGTTCCATCGCGGTATGGAACAGCTCACCGGGGCGCGGCTCCGGGTCGTCGGGCGTGCCGAACGACGACAGGTACACGACGCGGCGCGGGCGCTCCCCGACGGCCGCCAGGACCGGCGGCGCGGCGTCCGCGGTGACGAGCGGCCACAGCAGGAACACGGTGTCCACGCCGTCCAGCGCCGCGGGCAGCGTTTCCGGCCGGGTCAGGTCGCCCCGTACGACCTCCACGCCGTCCGGCAGGTCCGCCCGCGCGGGGTCGCGGACCAGCGCCCGTACGTCCGCTCCCCGGTCGAGCAGCCCGGCCACCACGTTGCGCCCGACGTTCCCCGTCGCGCCCGTCACCAAGATCATGGTCATCCCCTCGATCGCGTCTACTCGTACGAGCGTGCAACCTCAAGCATTGTTCAGGTCAACCGCGGCGCCGGAAACGGGTGGACAGGCGGTCGCGGCCGGGGTCTGATTGCCCGATGGGGACGGTCTTCGCGAACATCGTGGCGGTGCTGCCCGCCTTCGGCCTGGCCTGCTTCGCGCTGGCGGTGCTGCCGGGCCCGGCGACGGCGCTGATCCTGCACCGCACGCTGCGCGACGGCCGCGCGTCCGGGCTGGCCGCGGCGCTGGGCAACGAGATCGGCGTGTTCGCCTGGGCGCTGGCCGCCGGCGCCGGGCTGACGACGCTGCTCCAGGCCAACCGCCTGCTGTTCCAGGGCATGCACATCGTCGGCGCGGCCGTGCTCGTCTACATGGGGGTCGCCGCCTGGCGTAGCGCGCGCCGCGACGGCACGGAGGGCTTCGGGGCCGGCATGATCGGGCGGCTCCCGTCCGGGCGTACGCCCTGGGGCGCGCTGCGGGCGTCGCTGGTGTCGATCGCGGCGAACCCGAAGGCGGCGGTGTTCGCGTTCTCGTTCTTCCCGCAGTTCCTGCCGGCGCACGGGCCGGTGTTCGCGACGACGGTCGGGCTGGCGGTGGTCCAGGTGGTGATCGACAGCGCGTACTGCGCGGCGGTCGTCTTCATCGCGGCGCGCGCCGGCGCCTGGCTGTCGCGCGCGGCCGTACGGCGCCGCATGGAGCGGGTGCTCGGCACGGTGCTGGTCGCGCTCGGTATCGAGCTCGCGGTGGAGGCCCGCTAGCGGCGGGTCAGGCGCGGCCTACGGCCAGGCTGGCGCGCTCCATGTCCTCGGCGTCGGCGGCCTCGACCTCGTCGCGGGAGATGCCGAGGAGGTAGAGGACGGCGTCCATGTCGGGGACGCTCACCGAGGTGTCCGCCGCCTCGCGGAGGACCGGCTTGGCGTTGAACGCGATGCCGAGGCCGGCGGTGGTGATCATGTCGAGGTCGTTGGCGCCGTCGCCGATCGCGACCGTCTGGCTGATCGGCACGCCCGCCTCGCCGGCGAAGCGCTCCAGCGCGGCGGCCTTGCCGGCGCGGTCGACGATCGGGCCGATCAGCCGGCCGGTGATCTTGCCGTCGACGATCTCCAGGGTGTTGGCCGCGGAGTAGTCGATGCCGAGCATGCGGACGAGCTCGTCGGTGACCTGCGTGAACCCGCCGCTCACGATCGCGAAGCGGTAGTCGAGCCGCTTGAGGGTGCGCACCAGTGTGCGGGCGCCGGGTGACAGGGGGAGCCGGTCTCGTACGTCGTGCAGGACGGAGGCGTCGAGCCCGGCCAGCGCGGCCACCCGGCGGCGCAGCGACTCGGTGAAGTCGAGCTCGCCGCGCATCGTGGCCTCGGTGACCCGGGCGATCTCGTCGGCGCACCCGGCGTGTTCGGCCAGCAGCTCGATGACCTCGCCCTGGATGAGGGTGGAGTCGACGTCCATCACCACGAGCCGCTTGGCGCGGCGGTGCAGGCCGCCGCGCTGCACCGCGACGTCGAGCTGCTGGGCGGCGGCCTCGCTGGTCAGCGCGGCGCGCAGGCCGACGGGGTCGGCGCCGGACACGTCGAACTCGATGGCGGTCACCGGGCGGCGCGACAGCCGCTGGATGCGGTCGATGTTGCCGCCCTCGGCGGCCAGCCGCCCGGTGATCGCGGCGACCTGCGCGGGCAGCAGCGGGTCGCCGAGGACCGTGACGTGCAGCCGGCCGCGGCGGCGCGGCGCGTTGTCGCCGGTGCCGGCGGTGACCTCGGCTTCGAGGCCGAGCTCGGCGGCGATCGCCGTGACGGACGGGGTGACGTCGGCGGCGTCGGTCTCGGCGCAGGAGATCAGCACGCCGAGGACGAGCCGCCCCCGGAGCACGACCTGCTCGACGTCGAGCACGGTGATCGGGAACGCCGCGAGGCCGGCGAACAACCGGGAGGTCACGCCGGGGCGGTCGCGGCCCGTGAGGGTGATGAGCAGGGTGCACGGAGTGGCGTTCATCGCAGCACCAAGTTACCCGGCTTCCGGATTCGCCCGCCGTGCCCCCCATGCGTTCGGCCGTGATTCTTCTACCATGAAGGCATGGCCGACGGTGTGTTACTGCGTGGTGGCTACCGGAACCGTGTCGAGCGGGTCGACGACACGGTACGGCGGACGCAGGGAGACCGCGCCGAGTACGTCCACGAGGTGCTCGGCTACCTGGAGGACCGGGGCTGGACGGGCGCGCCCCGGTATCTCGGCGTGGACGACGCGGGCCGGGAGATCCTCTCCTACATCGAGGGCCACGTGGCCTGGGACACCGCGGCGCAGCCCGCCGACGTCTGGGCGCACGCGTCGCTCGCCCAGGGCGCGGCGCTGCTGCGCGAGCTGCACGACCTCACCGAGGGCACACCGCTGGCCGACGGCGGCGAGGTGGTCTGCCACAACGACCTCTCGCCGCGCAACACCGTCTACGACGACCGCGGCGAGGGGCTGCGCCCGGTGGCGTTCATCGACTGGGACCTCGCCGCGCCCGGCCGCCGCATCGACGACCTCGCGCACATGTGCTGGCAGTACACCGGGCTCGGCCAGGCGCGCATCAGCGCGATCGAGGCGGGCGGCTCGCTGCGGGTGATCTGCGACGGCTACGGCCTGCGCGACCGTACGGGCGTCGTCGACGCCGTCCTCCAGTGGCAGGACCGCTGCTGGCGCGGCATGCGCGAGCTCGCGGACGCCGGCGACGAGCGCATGGTGGAGCTGCGCGACCACGGCGTCATCGACGACGTGCACGCCGCGCACGCGTGGGTCGCCGAGCACCGCGGCGTGCTCCAGGACGCCCTCCGCTGACGCGGCCCCCGCGCCTCAGTCGTCGGAGGAGACGCCGTGGCGTACGGCGAACAGCGCCGCCTGCGTACGGTCCTGCACACCCAGCTTCGTGAACAGCGACGACACGTGGGTCTTCACGGTCTTCTCGGCGACGGCCAGGGTGCGGGCGATCTCCCGGTTGGACCGGCCGCGGGCGATCTCGGCCAGCACCTCGCGCTCGCGGTCGGTCAGCTCGGCCATCTCCGGGTGGCGGTCGCCGCCGGCCCCGCGCAGCAGCGCCGGCACGGCCTCTGGCGCGAACAGCAGGTGGCCGTCGTGCACGGACCTGATGGCCTGGGCCAGCGCCAGCGGGTCGACGTCCTTGTAGAGGTAGCCGGCGGCGCCCTCGCGTACGGCGGGCACCACCGAGGACTTGCCCGTCACGCTGGTCAGCACCAGGGCCCGGGTGGACACGCCGCGCTCGCGGAGCTCCTGGAGCACGCCGATGCCGTCGAGGCCCGGCAGCTTCAGGTCGAGCAGCACCACGTCGGGCGACAGCTCCGCGGCGCGCTCGACCGTCTCAGGACCGGTGGCCGCCTCGCCGACGATCTCGATGTCGTCCTGCGTGCCCAGGAACGTGCGCAGCCCCTCGCGGACGACCGGGTGGTCGTCGGCGAGCAGCACCCGGATACGGTCAGCCATCGCAGGGCACCTCCAGCCGGACGCGCGTCCCGGTGCCGGGCGCGGACTCCACGTTCAATCGGGCGCCCACGGCGTCGGCGCGCTCCCGCATCGAGTCGAGGCCGAGGCCGCGGGGCGCGGCCGGCTCGAAGCCGCGGCCGTCGTCGCGCACCTCCAGCGTCAGCAGCCCGTTGTCGCGGCGGATCCGTACGCGGATCTCGTGCGCGGCGGCGTGGCGCAGCGCGTTGTGCAGCGCTTCCTGCGCGATGCGGAACACGGTGGCCTCGCCGGCCGGGGACAGCCCGCACACGCAGTACTCCCCGGGGTCGAAGACCACGCGCGGGCCGTAGACGCGGTCGAGCACCGTGATGTGCTTGCGCAGCGACTCCATGAGGCCGTCGTCGGCGAGCTGGGCCGGGCGCAGCTCCACGATCACCGCGCGCAGCTCGCTCAGCGCCTCCGCGACCTGCGCCTGCACACGCTCCAGTTCGCCGACCGCATGGTCGGGGTCGCGCGGCACGAGCGACGCGGAGGTCCGGATGCCGAGCCTGATGCCGAACAGCTTCTGCGCCACGGCGTCGTGCAGCTCGCGCGCGAGGCGGGTGCGCTCGCGGACGACGGTCAGCTCGCGCTCGCGTTCGTACAGCCGGGCGTTCGTCAAGGCGATGGCGGCGTGCGCGGCGAACAGCGTCAGCAGTTCCTCGTCGTCCTCGGTGAACCCGCCCGTCGGCTGGTCGTCCGAGCCGCGCTTGTTGGCCAGGTAGATGATGCCGAGGATGTCCTCGCCGTCGCGGATGGGCACGCCGAGGAAGTCGGCGAGCACCGGATGGGCCTTCGGCCACCAGCCGAACCGCGGGTCCTGGCGTACGTCGTCCAGGCGCTGCGGCTTCTCGTCGGCCAGCATCGCCGCGAGCATGCCGTGCTGGCGCGGCAGCGGGCCGATGGCCGCGCGCTGCTTCTCGCTGATGCCGGACACGACGAACTCGGCGAAGCCGCCGTCGTCGTCCGGCACGCCGATCGCGCCGTAGCGCGCGTCGAGCAGGGTCGTCGCCGACTCGACGATCACCTGGAGCACCTCGTGCACGGAAAGCTGCCGGGCTACCGCGAGCACGGCCTTGCTGACCTCGTACAACACCCCGTCGAGTGCGTGCGGGCGGCCATCGGTTCCCATGCTCGAAAACGTACGCCATCGGCGGTGTGCCGTGGATCGGGCGGCGGTCCTAGGTCCATGGTCGCCGGGGAGGCCGCCCCCGCGCCCGATGCCCGCCGCGGCCCGCCGTGCCTACGGTCGCGCCATGGACAACGACCACGCATCCGTCGCCATCGTCACCGGCGCGTCCCGGGGGTTGGGCCGCGCCCTCGCCCGTACGCTCGCCGCCGCCGGCTACTCGCTCGTCGTGGACGCGCGGGCCACCGGCGCCATCGAGGCCGCGGCCGGGGAGCTGCGCGAGCACACCTGGGTCGAGGTGGTGCCCGGCGACATCACCGACCCCGCCCACCGCAGGGAGCTGGTCGACGCGGCGCTGCGCCTCGGCGGCATCGACCTCCTCGTCAACAACGCCGGCACGCTCGGCGCCCACCCGCTGCCGCCGCTCGCGGAGTACCCGCTCGCCGACCTGCGCGACGCCCTGGAGACCAACGTCGTGGCGCCGCTCGCGCTGATCCAGCTCGCCCTGCCGAGCCTGCGCGAGCACGGCGGCGCGATCTGCAACATCACCTCCGACGCGGCGCTCGAACCGTACGAGGGGTGGTCCGGCTACGGCGCCGGCAAGGCCGCGCTGGACCAGGCGTCGCACATCCTCTCCGCCGAGGAGACCGGCGTACGGGTCTGGTGGGTGGACCCCGGCGACATGCGCACGCGGATGCACGCGGACGCGTTCCCCGACGAGGACATCTCCGACCGGCCGCTGCCCGCGGAGATCGCCCCCGCGTTCGCGCGGCTGTTCGCCGAACGTCCGGCGAGCGGCCGGTACCGCGCGTCCGATCTGCTGCCGCACACGCCGGCGGGTGTCTGAGATGGCGACGGCACCGCTGGACACCGGGCTGCGGTTCGCGCTGCCTCCGTCGCTTGAGGCGCGCGAGCCGCCCGAGGAGCGCGGCACGGGACGCGACGACGTACGGCTGCTGGTCAGCAGGTCGGGCACCGGATCGGTGGAGTCGCGGCACTTCCGCGAGCTGCCCCGGCTGCTGCTGCCCGGCGACCTGCTGATCGTGAACAACTCGGCGACGCTGCCCGCGTCGGTGGTCGTGGACGGCGGCCCGGGCGGCATGGCCGTGCACTTCTCGACGCCGCGCCCGGACGGCCGCTGGCTCGTGGAGCCGCGCCGCCGCACCGGGGAGACGTCGCAGCCGTGGGAGGGGCCGCTCGACGGCGGGGTGGTGGCGCTGCCCGGCGGCGCCGTCCTGCACCTGGACGAGCCGTTCTCGCCGCGCCTGTGGATCGCCCGGCTGAACACCGCGGTCGTACCGTACCTGCGGAGGTACGGCCGGCCGATCCGGTACGGGTACGTGGACGGCGGCTGGCCGATCGACCGCTACCAGACGGTGTTCGGCCGGCTGCCCGGCAGCGCCGAGATGCCGAGCGCCGCGCGGCCGTTCACCGACGCGCTGGTCACCCGGCTGGTCGCGGACGGGGTGCTGGTCGCGCCGATCACGCTGCACACCGGGGTGGCGTCACCGGAGGCGCACGAGCCGCCGTACGCCGAGCCGTACGAGGTGCCGCCGGCGACCGCGCGCCTGGTCGAGATGGTGCGGGCGTCCGGCGGGCGGGTGATCGCGGTCGGCACGACGGCGGTGCGGGCGCTGGAGTCGGCCGCGGGGCCGGACGGCAGGGTGCGCCCGTCCGCCGGCTGGACGGAGACGATCATCACGCCGGAACGCGGCCTGCGAGTGGTGGACGCGCTGGTCACCGGGTTGCACGAGCCGAGGTCGTCGCACCTGGCGATGCTCGCCGCCTTCGCCGGTGTGCCGCTGCTCGACCGCTTCTACCGCGCGGCGCTGGACGAGGGGTACCTCTGGCACGAGTTCGGCGACCTGCACCTGCTGCTCCCGTAAGCGCGTACGGGGGTCAGTCGCAGCGGCCGGTGGACACCGAGCGCTCGGCGTTCAGGCCGCTGCGGGCGTCCGGCGCGACCTCGCGGGCGGTGAGCGCGTAGCCGGTGTCGGGGTCGTCGGTGGCGGCCGCGAAGATCACGCCGTAGACGTGGCCGCCGGGCGACAGCAGGGGGCCGCCGGAGTTGCCCGGCTCGACCTTCGAGCGCAGGGAGTAGATCTCGCGAATGACCTGGCGGTCGCCGTAGATGTTCGGCCCGCGCGCCTCCTGGCTGCCGCGCACCCGGGCGGGCACCGCCTTGAAGCCCTTGTTGCGCGGGTATCCGGCGACGACCGCGCTGTCCCCGGTGCCGGCGCCGTCGTCGAACTTCAGGGAGCGCTGCGACAGGCCGGGGACGTCCAGCACGGCGATGTCGCGCTGCGGGTTGTAGAGCACCACGCGCGCCCGGCTGGCGCCGCCGTCGAGGGTGTAGACCTCGGGGCCGCCGCGGACGCCGGCCACGACGTGGGCGTTCGTCATGACGCGGTTGGGGCCGTAGACGAAGCCGGTGCCCTCGATCGTACGGTCGCAGCTCGGCGCCTCGCCGAGGATCTTCACGACGCTGCCGCGCGCACGCCGCAGCGCCTGGGTCTTCAGCACCTTCTTGTCCGGCGGGGCGACCTGGACGAAGCGCTCGCCGCCGAGGCCGCCGAAGACCTGCGGGAACGGGCCCTGGCCGACGAACCGCTGGAAGGCCGAGAACCAGGAGCGCGCGGTGTCGGGCATCACGCGGTCCATCTGGGTGAGCACCGCGGAGCCCTGTACTTGCTTGGCGATCGCCGGGAACGGGGCGTGCGCCACGGCCGTGCCGATCAGCCAGGCGATCAGCAGCACCGAGACCATGCTGACGATCGCGCCGCCGAAGGCGTCGACGTGGGCCGCGGCGTCCCAGGTGACGCGGCTGCGGACGGCGGCGCCGAGCGAGGACGCGAGGAACTGGCCGATCGAGGCGATCAGGAACACGATCACGATGGCCAGCAGCGCCTGCTGGGACGAGCCGTTGACGATCTTGGCCGCGATGCCCGGTGCGATGAAGGCGCCGAG
>DASXYG010000104.1:0-27882 GCA_036502625.1 Streptosporangiaceae bacterium | reverse complement strand
CGCACGACGTGAGCACCGTGGTCGCATTGTCCGGCGAGCTCGACCTGGCCACCGCGCCTGAGCTCGACACCTACCTCGACGACGTGACGGCAGACAGCGGTCCGCGCATCGTCTTGGACCTTTCCGGACTCACGTTCATGGACTCGACCGGAATCCGCATCCTCATCCGCCACCACAGGCAGACCGAGGAGAAGGGCGGCAGGCTCGGTCTGGCCGCGCCGCAGCCGATCGTGGCCAAGGCGCTGAAGATCACCGGGCTCGACCAGGAACTGCACCTCTTCGAGAGCGTGGCCGACGCCGTCGCCTGACCGACGGCCGTTCCGCCCGCAGGGCCCGCGGTTCACCGTGTCCCGTCGCGCATCCGCGCGGCGGGACACGCGTGTTCCGGGCGGGGTTCGTCGTCGCGACGGCGAAGGTTACTAGCCCGTACGGTAACGACGCCACCCTTGCGGCCGTCGAGATTGGTCACAGGCCCGTTTTGTCTTGGACCGTTCCTACCTCAGGTAACGTGTCCGGGACATCGGGGGGTGTCCGAGTTCACTCATGTCCTCCGCCACATCCGGAAATACGCACAGTGGCGAGGTGGGAGGTCCACATGGAAGACGTCGCCCCACGCGTGGGCAAGGTCCGCTGGAAGCGGTTCGCGGCCCTGATGGTCCCGGCGGGCGCGGCGGCCGTGGTCCTCGTCGGGCTCACGGCCAGCGGCTCGATCGCGGCGTCGTTCGCGGTGTCCGGCCAGAGCTTCAAGGTCTCCGCCGACCAGCTCCAGGGCCGGGGGTTCGCGCAGTACGGCCAGGTGGACGAGACCGCGAACGGCGTCAAGCACCCGGTGGCGATCTCCGTGGTCGGCGCCGCGAAGCTGAAGAACCTGTGCCAGTCCGTACTGATCAACTCGCCCATGGGCAAGCTGACGCTGCTGGTCAAGGCCGGCGGCGGCGACACGCCCGCGTCGGCGGACAACATGGTCGTGGACGCGTCGCAGTTGTCCGGCAACGCGACGTTCAAGAACATCGAGATCGGCCGTGACGCCGGCACCATCGACAAGGTCCAGAAGCGCGGCCCGTCCGGGATGTTCGCCCAGCAGGCCGACACCGTGACGATCGACGACCTGCATCAGACCGCGTGGGCGGTGAATGCGGGCACGTTCCGGCTCAACGGGCTGAACCTGACCATCAAGCCCGGTTCCCATGAGTGCTTCTGACGATTCCGACCGCATCGACGCCGCGTTCGCGCAGGCCGACGCCGTACCCGACGGGCCACCGCCGCCGCGGCCCGGCTTCCGTACGTGGCGGCGGTCGCGGCCGTTCTGGGGCGGCCTGCTCGCCGTCATCGGCGGCGTCGAGCTGATCCTGATCCCGCTCGCGCCGATGCCCGTGGTCATCCACCAGGGCATCGCGGGGATCTCGTCATACCTGATCGGCGCGGTGCTGGCGCTCGCCGGCGTGCTGCTGTGGTTCCAGCCGGCGCAGCGCACCTTCTACGGCGTGGTCGCGGTGGTGCTGTCGCTGGCGTCGTTCGTGACGTCCAACTTCGGCGGCTTCGCCGTGGGCATGCTGCTCGGCCTGGTCGGGGGCGCGCTCGGTTTCGCGTGGACGCCCGGCACGCCGGGCAAGCCGGACAAGAAGTCGCGCGCGGCACGGCGCGGCGGCACGGGCGTGCTCGGGCTGGCGATGCTGCCCGCGCTGGCCGCGCTCCCCGCCGCCCCGGCGCACGGCACCGCGAGCGCGCAGGCGTGCCTGATCCCGATCTTCTGCCCGGCCAGCCCCAGCCCGTCGCCGTCACCGGCGCGGACCTCGCCCGTACCGGCCACCCCGCCGACGACCGGCGTGCCCACGCCGTCGCCCACCCAGCAGCCCGGTGAGCACGGCACGGACGGCGGCCACCAGGGCAAGGACGGCTCGGACGCGAAGGCGAAGGGCAAGGCCGCGCGGTTCGTGCCGAAGCGCAAGCACCTGCGCGCCCAGCCCGCCGGGCACGGCCAGGGCACCGTCGCGGTGCAGTCGAACACGCTGACCGCGGCGTCGATGACGCAGTACGGGCTCAGCTTCGACGGCGTGGTCGCCATGCCGACGGCGCACGGCACCATCCGGATGCTGAAGTTCAGCGCCGACCGGGTCGTCATGGACGACTCCGACCTCGTGGCGGGCGCGGCCAGCCGGCGCACCTCGACCGCGGACACCTCGCTGGAGCTGAACGGCCACGTACGGCTGTACACCACGCGGTTGCACGCGAAGCTGTTCGGGCTGCCGCTGACGTTCACCCCCGACTTCCCGCCGCCGCTGGTGCTGCGCACGATGCGCATGACGGACGTGACGAGCGACCACAACGTCACCGTCGCCGACCGCGCCGACATTCACGACCTGCGCCTTCGGGTCGGCACCTGACCGTGTGATTTGCTGTCCTGACGCCAACGGTGGAAGGACGCGCGTGAACACGGAACGTGAGCACCTGAGCTGGGAGCTCTTCGGCACGGCATCGCGTGAGCTGGCCGAGCAGATCGCGGAGAGCGGCTACGAGCCGGACATGATCCTCTCCATCGCACGGGGCGGCCTGTTCACCGCCGGGGCCCTCGGATACGCGCTCGACGTGAAGAACCTCCACGTGATGAACGTCGAGTTCTACACAGGTGTGGATTCCCGGCTCCCGATGCCGGTGATGCTGCCGCCGACGCCCAACTTCGTGGACCTCACCGACGCGCGCATCCTGGTCGCCGACGACGTCGCGGACACCGGCGCGACCCTCAAGCTCGTCCGCGACTTCTGCCAGGACAAGGTCGCCGAGGTGCGCTGCGCGGTCATCTACGAGAAGCCGCACTCCCTGGTCAAGAGCGATTACGTATGGAAGCGCACGGACCTGTGGATCAACTTCCCGTGGTCCACGCTGCCCCCGGTGGTGCGGCGGAACGACCAGGTGATGGACGCCTGACCGGCCGCTCGCACAGCCGGTTTCGCGTGAAACAGATCGTCCCCAGCGCCGTCCACAGGCGACCTCCCGACACGCCGCCGGCTTGTGGAAAACTTCGCCGTAATCCACAGCCCGCGCCTCATCTGTGGACGCCTGTGGAAAACCCGGCCGGGCGGTGGATCAGAGCCAGCCCTTGCGGTCGGCGATGGCCACCGCGTCCGCCCGGTTGCGCGCACCGAGCTTCTGGATCGCCGCCGACAGATGGTTACGCACAGTACCCGGCGACAGGTGAAGCAGCGCCCCGAGGTCGGCGACGCTGACCGGTTCGCGCGCCGCACGCAGGACGTCCGACTCGCGGGCCGTGAGCGGGCTCGGCCCGGTCGCCAGCGCCGTCGCGGCCAGCCCCGGATCGACGACCCGGTCGCCGGCCGCCACCCGCCGGATCGCCGTCGCCAGCTCGGCCACCGGCGCGTCCTTCAGCAGGAAGCCGCGCGCCCCGGCGGACATCGCCGCGCTGAGGTAGCCGGGCCGGTCGAACGTGGTCAAGATGATCACCCGGCCGCCGAAGCCGTCCGCGGCGAGCCGCTCGGCCACGCGGATCCCCTCGCCGTCGCGATCCGGGCCCGCGTCGCGCTGCCCGCCTCCCGAACCCGGCATCTCGATGTCGAGCAGCGCGATGTCCGGCGCGACGCGGCCGGCGTACGCGAGCGCCTCCTCGCCGCTCGCGGCCTGCGCGACGACCTCGATGTCGTCCTCCAGGCCGAGCAGCGCGGCCAGCGCCTCGCGGACCATCGTCTGGTCCTCGGCCAGCAGCACGCGGATCGTCACGTCTCCTCCATCTCCGTCGCCGCCGCGCGTACGGGCACGGACACGCGCAGCCGGAAGCCGCCGTCCGGCAGCGGTCCGGCGGCCAGCTCGCCGCCGAGCTGGCCGGCCCGCTCGGCCAGGCCCGTGAGCCCCGAGCCCGCGCCGTCCTGTGCCGCGCCCGTACGGCCGCCGTCGTCGGTCACGTCGAGCGTCGCCCCTGCGCCCTCGGTCACCCGGATCGCGCAGCTCCGCGCCGCGCTGTGCCGGATCACGTTCGTCGTACCCTCGCGCACCGCCCACGCGAACAGCGCGTCCACCTGGTCGGGCAGTTCGCCGCCCGGCCACGGGTCGATCCGTACGCCGACGCCCGCGGAGCCGAGCGCGGCGCGGGCGGCCGCGAGCTCCGCCTTCAGCGTGGGCCGCCGGTACGCCGTGACGGCCTCGCGCACCTCGCTCAGCGACCGCCGGGCCACCGCCTCGACCTCGGCCATCTCCGTACGCGCCCGCGCCGGGTCGGCGTCGACCATCCGCCCGGCGAGCTCGCTCTTCAGCGTGATCATCGACAGGCTGTGGCCGAGCAGGTCGTGCAGGTCGCGGGCGATGCGGATCCGCTCCTCGGCGACGGCGACCCGGGCCAGCTCGGCGCGCGTCTCCCGCAGCTCCCTGATGATCCGCATGCGCCGCTGCGTCTGGTACGGGAACACCGCCGCGGCGATCGGCAGGAGCCCGAACACGACCAGGCCGTGATTCGCGCCCAGGACGAGCGGTAGCGCCATGGTGTACAGGGCGAGCAGCCCGACGACCACGATGGTCGCCCGGCGCGGCAGGAACCGGCCGGCGAGCGTGGCCGCGATGGCGGTGGTGCCGATCCAGTTGACGCCGCCGATCAGCGGCAGCGCCACCCCGAGGGCGCCGACCACCGCGAACAGCAGCCACATCCGCCCGTACCGCGTGATGCTCACCCGGTCGTCGAGCCCGAACATGACGAGGAGCCCGATCATCACCAGCAGCCCGAGCACCTCGAAGCCGGCGCGCCACCCCCAGTGGTGGACGCCCATCTCCGAAAGCGGCCCGGCCAGGAACACCGCCATCATGATCAACAGGCCGGCCGACCGCATCCAGAGCGGCATCACGGGCAGCGGGTCGGTGCGCATGCCGCCATCATCGGCCGTACGGACGGGCGCCGTCATCCCGTGGACGACTCGCGCCGCCACAGCCAGACCGCCGCCACCGCGAGCACGGCCGTCCACGCCACCAGCACCGCGGCGTTGTCCAGGCGGAGCGCGTGGCCGTCCACGATGTCCCAGCCGGTCGAGGCGAGCCGGTACGACGGCAGCGCGCGTGCGACGTCCCGCAGCGCGTCCGGCATGATCGACAGCGGCAGGAATATCCCGCCGAGGAACGCCATGACGATCAGCACCATCATCTGCGCGACCTGCCCGGTCTGCGCGTCCAGCCGCAGCCCGATGATCAGCCCGGCGAACACGAACGGGACCGCGCCGGCGACGAAGAGCACGAGCAGCGCGGCCCACGCGCCCGCCGAGACGTGCACGTGCTCCTTCAGCACCGCCGTCACGCCCAGCAGCACGACGCCGGGGACGGCCATCAGGCACCCCTGGGCGAGCTTCGTCGCCAGCCAGGCGCCGTCGGACAGCGGCGTCACGCGGAGCTGCCTGATCCATCCGCTGCCCCGCTCACGGCAGAGCTGCGGCCCGGACGCCCACATGCCGGCGCCCATCACCGACCACACGCCCATCGAGGCCAGGAACCGCGTCGCGAAATGCGGGTCGCCGCGCCCCGCCGTGCCCGACTCGATCAGGTACAGCAGGACCGGGAACGCGATCAGGAAGAACAGGAACCGTACGTCGCGCGCGGTGCGGCGCAGCTCGAACCCCAGGAACGCGGTCATCGCGCCGCCCCTTCCCCGTGCGCGGCCGCGTCTCCGGTCAGCGACAGCAGCGCCGACTCCAGGCCGCCGCCGGCCACCTCGATGTCCTTGATCCGCAGGCCCGACCCGTACAGCGCGGGCAGGGTCGCGTCGGCGTCCGCCGTGGTCAGCGACACCCGCTCGCCGCGCACGTCGGCGCCCGTCACGCCGGGCAGCGCCCGCAGCGCGGCCGGGTCCGGCTCGGCGACGGCGAACCGTACGGTCTTCACGCCGGCCCCCGCCTTGATCCGCGACGGCGGGCCGTCCGCGCGCACGCGCCCGTCGCTCAGCACGATCACCCGGTCGGCGTTGGTGTCCGCCTCCTCCAGGTAGTGCGTCGCGAACAGCACCGTGCAGCCCGCCTCGGCGACCTTCCGCATCGCCGCCCAGAAGTCGCGGCGGCCCTCGACGTCGAGCGCCACGGTCGGCTCGTCGAGGAACACCAGCTCCGGGTCGCCGGCGAGGGCCAGCGCCACGTGGACGCGGCGCGTCTGCCCGCCGGACAGCCGCGTCGCCTGCTGCCCGGCCACCGCGGTCAGCCCGGTGAGCGCGAGCAGGTCGTCCAGCGCGCGCCGCCGCCCGTACAGCCGCCGGCCGAGGTCGACGACCTCCGCCACCTTCGCGTGCTCGGGCAGCCCGGACGACTGGAGCATGGCGCCCACGCGCCCGTCCGCGACCGCGTGCCGCGGCGTGCCGCCGAGCACCCGTACGGTGCCGTCGCCGGGCGTGCGCAGGCCGAGGAGGATGTCGATGGCGGTCGTCTTGCCCGCGCCGTTCGGGCCGAGCAGCGCGACGGTCTGGCCGCGCGCGATCGTGAAGTCGGCGCCGTCGAGCGCGGTCACGTCGCCGTAGCGCTTCACCACGCCGCGGAACTCCACCGCAGGTTCGGATTCCATGCCTCAAGCCTCGGCGCGGATCCGGCCGTACGCCCGTGTCCCCTGTCCGGACTTCGCCGTGACAGGTGTCATGCCCGGCTCAGGGTCCGCCCCCTAGATGAACGGCGCGGGCGCGCCGCCGGGTGCGGGCAGGTCGAGGACGCGGGCGAGCAACTGGGTGGCGGTGTTGTTCACCGGGAAGTCGCTGTCCGGCGGCACCAGCTCGAAGTCGATGAAGGCCTGGCCGATGCGCGCCATGATCACGGCGAACTTGAACGCCGACAGGACCTCGTAGTAGTCGAGGTCCTCCAGCGGCCGGCCGAGCATCTCCTCGTAGCCGGCGATGGTCTCCGTACGCCCGGGGAACCCGGGGAGCCGCGGCACGTTGATGCCGTCGGAGTGGTGGCGGTCGAGGTAGCAGAACCACGCGAGGTCCTCCTCGGGCGCGCCCAGCGCGGCGTTCTCCCAGTCCAGCAGGGCGAGCGGGGTGCCGTCGGTGGCGAAGACCACGTTGCCGATCCGGGAGTCGCCCCACAGCAGGCACGGCCGTCGGCGGCGCGGCGGGCGGTGCGCGCGCAGCCAGTCGAGCGCGGCGCGCGTGGTGGGCTGCGGCCCGTCGTAAGCCCACGAGAGGTAGTCGGTGTAGTAGCCGAGCCGCTGGTCCAGGCCGGTCGCGCCGAAGCGCGGGTCGTCGAGGAAGTCCAGGCCGAGGGTGTGGTGGTCGAGCCGGTGGATGCGGGCGAGCGCCTCGAGCGTGCCCCACCACATCCGCGTACGGGCCGCCGGCGGCACCTGGGTGACCCAGCCGTCCTGGTGGTACGGCGGCATGTCCGTCGGCACGCGGCCCTCGATGTGGTCCATGACGTAGAAGGGCGCGCCGAGCGTGCCGGGATCGGGCTCGAACCAGTGGACGGCCGGCACCGGGATGTCCGTGTGGTCGGCGAGCGTGCGCAGGACGCGGTACTGCCGCTCAAAGCCGGCGCGCGAGTCGGGGAAGATCTGGTACGCGGTGGGCGCCACGCGCGCGACGTACCGCGCCTCGTGCCGCCGGCCGTCCCGCGTCCAGGCCGCGTCGAACAGCAGCGTCTCGCTGGAGAACCCGTTGGTGGACGGGGTGCGCACGGCGGTGATCGCGACGTCGTCCGCGGCGGGCATCCGGGCCGGCAGCCAGGCGTTCAGCCGTTGCCGTGCGAGTTCGGGATCGCGCTGCTCGGGGACGGCCATGTCCCACCTCCTGCGAGCGAAAGTAGAACATGTTCTAACAGCGGCGCATCCGCGCGTCAATGGCCCGTACGGCAGGGGCCCGGCGCGCGAAAGGGCCCGGGGTGCGGGTGTTCTGCCCGCGCCCCGGGCCCCTGCGCCCGACTGCGTCAGCGCGCGGAGAACCGCCCGTTGACCGGGGTGTCGCTCTCGGCGGGCCCGTTGCCGTCGACGGCCTCGTCGAGACCGGACGGCGGAAGCGGGGTGGCCGAGCTGCGTGCGGTCGCGACCGCCGCGCCGATCAGTCCTCCGAGCGCGAAGAACAGCAGCGCGATCGGCCAACGCCGCCGCTTCTTCTGCTGCTGCCCCTTGAGCGCCTTGGCCACGGCACGGCCGCGCTTCTTCGCCTCCTTCTGCACGGGTTCCACCCGCTGTGCGGTGGCGGCCAGCGCGGAGGACACGCGCGGCGCCACGGTTTCCTGAACGGCCTGCGCCGCGTCTTCCAGACGCGGTGCGGCCCACTTGCGCGCCTCCACCAGCCGTTCGGCCGCTGTGTCGCGCGCAGTTTCTGCGTACGGACCCAGCCGCTCGGCCGTTTTGAGGGCGCCCTGTTTGAGCTCGGCAAGAGTCGGCGCCTGTGGCGCCTTCCTCCGGCTGCGTCTCAGCGTGACGGACACGACTACCTCCTGATCTCGCGTCGTCTGCGCACGAGGACACCCTTCCCGTGGGCCTCCATGTCAATCGTGATCTTGTCAGTATCCAGGTAACGTGCAGGGACTGCGTGCAAAAGGATGCGTCCGTCCGGCCGAACGCGGCCACTGCGGAGAACCCCGCGCACGTACGCAGTGACTCCGACGAGAAAGGCAGCCGACGTGGCTGAGGATGTAACCGCGACTATGGAGACGACGCAGGGCACGATCGTCCTGCGCCTGTTTCCCGCGAACGCGCCCGAAACGGTGCGCAACTTCGTGGAGCTTGCCGAGGGCGCGCGCACTTGGCAGCACCCGGAGACCGGCGAGGCGACCACCGCTCGCCTGTACGACGGCACGATCTTCCACCGGGTGATCGACGGCTTCATGATCCAGGGCGGCGACCCGCTCGGGCAGGGCATCGGCGGTCCCGGCTACAAGTTCGCCGACGAGTTCGACCCGTCGCTGACCTTCAACCGGCCGTACATTCTCGCGATGGCGAACTCCGGGCCGAACACCAACGGCTCCCAGTTCTTCATCACGCTCGGCCCGACACCGCACCTCAACGGCAAGCACACCATCTTCGGTGAGGTCGTCCAGGGCAGCGAGGTCGTCGACGCCATCGGCTCGGCGGCCACCGGCCCGCGCGACAAGCCGAAGACCGACGTCACCATCAAGTCGGTGACGATCAACCGCGCCTGAGCCGCGGCGGAACACCCGCACGACGCGTGCGCGTTGTCGGTATGCCGGGCCCGTCGACCAACTCGTCGGCCCGGCATACCGGCACCGGGCACCACACCGCCCGCGTCTCGATCATCGGGAGACCGTACGTGATGAGCACCCAGCCCCCGGATGCGCGCCCTGACGGTGCACCCACGTGCTACCGGCATCCGCAGAAGGAGACGTACGTCCGGTGCCAGCGGTGCGAGCGGCCCATCTGCCCCGACTGCATGCGCGACGCTTCGGTCGGGTTCCAGTGCCCCGAATGCGTGCAGGAGGGCAACCGCGGCGGGCGCCGGCCGCGCCGGTTCGCGCTCCGTTCGTCCACGGCGTACGTCACGTGGACGCTCGTCGGGCTGAACGTCCTCGTCTTCATCGGCCAGCTCGTCGACCGCGGCCTGGAGGCAAGCGGCGAGCTCGTGCCGATCCTGGTGGCCGACGGCGAGTGGTGGCGGCTGATCACCTCCGCGTTCCTGCACGCCCCGGGCACCATCCCGCTGCACATCCTGTTCAACATGTGGGCGCTGATCGTGCTCGGCCCGCAACTGGAACAGGCGCTGGGGCGGCTGCGGTTCACCGCGGTCTACTTCCTCAGCGCGCTGGCCGGATCCGCGCTCGTGATGTGGGTGTCCGGCATCGCCGACCCCACGATCGGGGCGTCCGGCGCGATCTTCGGGCTGTTCGGCGCGATCTTCGTCATGGCACGCCGCCTCCGGCTCGACACCACGTGGCTCGTCATCATCATCGTGTTGAACCTCGTGATGACGTTCACTATCTCGGGCATCAGTTGGGGCGCGCACGTAGGCGGCCTGCTGGCCGGCGCGGCGCTGGCCTTGGTGTACGTCTATGCGCCCGTACGACGGCAGCGGCTCGTCGAGATCGGCGGGACCGCCGCGCTCGCGGTCGTGATCGCCGCGGCGGTCCTCATCCGCATCTCGGTCATCGACGCCCTGATCCCGGGCCTGTGACCGGCCCGTACGGCATGTCCACAGGTTGTGGATAACTGCTGTGGAGGAAAGACCCTGGTCGTCAGCGCCAGCGCGTCGACAGCACGACGCCCGCGATGATCCACACGAAGCCGATCACGAGGTTCCAGTCACCGAGCGCCGACAGCCACGGCGCCTGACCTGCGGTGATGTAGTACACCGCGATCCACGCCAGGCCGATGACCAGGCAGGCGAGCATGGTCGGCACCAGCCAGCGGGGACTCACCTTGACCTTGGTGGTCTTCGGCGGCGGCGTGTACACGGACTTCTTGCGTACGCGTGACTTCGGCACGATGTGCTCCTCGAACGGACTGTCTCCGCGGGGCGCCCCGCGGTTGCCGGCCGCTCCCGGGGAACGGCCACGTCTGCATGACGAATGCGCTGATTCGTCGGCTAGCGTAGCCCCTGGTGGCAGACGACGCGTCCCGACGAGATGACGACCACGCGCCCGAGGCGCGCGGCCGGCACCCATGGCGCTTCCTGGTGCCCGTGATCACGTTGCTCGCGGGCTTCCTGTGCACCGCGAGCGGCATCACGGCCCACGGCGGTGACCTGCGCTCCGGCAGCCGCACCCGGGTCACCGACCTCATCATCGCGCAGCAGCGCGACTACCGGGAGACACGTGCAGCCTACCTGCGGCTGCGCGGTCAAGTGGACGCGCTGTCCAGCGGCGCGGCCACCCGCGACGGCCGGGTCCGCACCGCGCGCCGCGACGCGCAGCTCCGCGCGGCCGCCGCAGGGTTCACCCCCGCGCACGGCCACGGCATACGGGTCACGCTGGACGACGCGCCGCACAAGCCGGGGCGTACGCTCCCCGGCAACCCCGGCCCCGACGACCTGGTCGTCCACCAGCAGGACGTCCAGGCGGTGGTGAACGCCCTGTGGGCCGGCGGTGCCACGGCGATGCAAATAATGGACCAACGCGTGATCAGCACCAGCGCCGTACGCTGTGTCGGCAACACCCTCATCCTGCAGGGTGTGGTGTATTCTCCACCGTTCCGGATCACCGCGACCGGCGACCCGCGCAGCCTCCGCGCCGCGCTGAACGCCGCACCGGCGATCAACATCTACCGGCAGTACGTGGCCGCATACGGCCTCGGCTATGACGTGAGCAACCTTGACCAGGTCACCATCCCGGCATACACAGGCGCCGCACCACTCCCCGTCTCCGGCGGCTCGCGCGATCCGAGCGATACTCCTCGGCCTCGGTGAACTGCTGATCACGCTGGGTGCGGTGCTGATCCTCTTCATCGCGTACGACCTCTGGGGCACCGGTGTGTACACCCAGAACGCCCAGCGCGACCTCACCCGCGACCTCCAGCACGACTGGGGCAGCCCGTCCGGCGGCGGCACGGCCGACAAGATCCACCTCGTCGACGGCCACGGCTTCGCGGTCATCCGCATCCCGCGGTTCGGGAAGCGGTACCACTTCGTGATCCTCGAGGGCACCTCCGAGGCGACCCTGCGGCGCGGCCCCGGCCACTACAAGGGCACGGCGCTGCCGGGCAGGCGCGGCAACTTCGTCGTCTCCGGCCACCGCACGACGTACGAGGCGCCGTTCAACAAGGCCGGCGAGCTGCGCCACGGCGACGAGATCATCGTCGACACCAAGACACGCGAGTACGTCTACAAGGTGACGGAGACGAAGGTCGTCGTCCCGACGGATGTGGCGGTGACGTACCCGGTGCCGTTCCACCGCGACGCCACACCTCGGCACGCGATGATCACGCTCACCACCTGCCACCCGATGTACTCCGCCACGCATCGGCTGATCATCTTCGGGCGGCTGGCCGAGCGCCGCGCCCGTACGGGCACCACGGGAGAGGGATAGCGGTGTACGGGTTCATCTGGCGCAACCTACCGGGCGGCCGCGTCGCGAAGACCGTGCAGGCGCTGATCCTCCTCGCCGCGGTCGTGGCGTTCCTGTGGTTCGTCGTCTTCCCGTGGGTGGAGCCCCGGCTGCCGTTCAACAACGTCACCGTCGGCTGAACGGCCCGCGGCCGTCCAGCCGGCCGCTCGATCAGCCGTTGCCGTTGTTCCACGGCCAGTGCGGGCCGCTGTCGGTGGGGTTCGGGCCCGGGGTGTTGGTGTCCGGCGGGGTCGGCTGTGAGGTCGTCGGCGACGGGTTCGGCGCCTTCGCCACGTAGATCGTCACCGTCGACTTCGCCGGTACGGAGCCGCTGCTCGGGGTCTGGCGGAAGACGGTGCCGGGCTGGCCCTGGTCGGTCGTGACGGTGTGCGTCTGGACCTGGAGGTTCGCGGCGTTCAGCTTGCTCTCGGCGGCCGCCTTGCTCAGCCCGGTGACGTTCGGGACCGGCACCTGCTTGATGCCGCTGGAGACGTACATCTTGATCGAGCTGTTCTTCGCGACCTTGGAGCCGGCCTTCGGGTCGGTGCCGATGACGTCGCCCTCGCTGACGCGCGTGCTGTGCTTGTTGACGGTCTCGACGGTCAACCCGGCGTCGGACAGCGTCTTCTCGGCGTCCGAGGACGGTTGGCCGGCGACCCGCGGCACCTCGACCTGCTGCTGGCCCTTCGAGACGAAGATCGTCACGGTGGAGTTCGCGTCGACGGTCGTGCCCTCGGCGGGGTCGGACTTGAAGACCTTGCCCTTGCCGACCTGGTCGGAGTAGCCGTACTTGACCGACGAGCTGAGGTTGCTCGACTTCAGCGTCGCGACCGCGGCGGCCTGGGTCTCACCGGCTACCGTCGGGACGTCGGTCTTGTCGGCGCCGCCGCTGCCCAGCAGGAAGTAGCCGGCGAGCGCGGCGCCGCCGATGATCAGCACGGCCAGCAGCGTCCACAGCGCGATCTTCTTGCCGCGCCCGCTCCCGCCCAGGTCGTCCTCGGGATCGCCGTACTGGTACGGGGGCAGGCCGCCGGTCGCGGGGGCCATCTGCGTCTGCCCGATGGCCTGCGTCGCCCCGGCGCCCACCATGGTCGGCGCGGCCAGCGGCATGCCGGACATGGCGCGCTGGATGTCCGCCCGCATCTCGGCGGAGTCCTGGTAGCGGTCGTTGGGGTCCTTGGCCATCGCCTTCAGCACGATGGCGTCCGCCCACTGCGGGATCTCCGGGTCGATGTGCGACGGCGGCACGGGGTCCTCGCGTACGTGCTGGTACGCGATGGCCACCGGGGAGTCGCCGGTGAACGGCGGCTGGCCGGTCAGCAGTTCGTAGAACATGCAGCCGGTGGAGTAGATGTCGCTGCGGGCGTCCACGCGCTCGCCGCGCGCCTGCTCCGGCGATAGGTACTGCGCGGTGCCGATGACCTGGGCGGTCTGGGTCATCGTGGCCTGGTTGTCGTCCATCGCGCGGGCGATGCCGAAGTCCATGACCCTGACGTCGCCGGCGCGGGTCAGCATCACGTTCGCGGGCTTGATGTCGCGGTGGACGATGCCCGCCTTGTGGCTGTAGTCCAGCGCGCGCAGCGTGCCGTCGACGATCTCGGCGGCGCGCTCGGGCAGCAGCCGCCGGTCGGCCTGGAGCATCTCGCGCAGCGTCTTGCCGTCGACGTACTCCATGACGATGTACGGAATGGAGGTGCCGTACTGGTCGGTGTCCTCGCCGGTGTCGTACACGGCGATGATGGACGGGTTGTTCAGGGACGCGGCGGACTGCGCCTCGCGGCGGAACCGGGCCTGGAAGGTGGGGTCGCGAGCGAGGTCCGCGCGGAGCGTCTTCACGGCGACCTGGCGATCGAGCCGGATGTCGCGCGCGCGATAGACCTCAGCCATGCCGCCACGCCCGACGACACCGTCGAGTTCGTAGCGGCCGCCGAGCAGCCGAGGCTGTGTCATCTCGTCCTATCCCTTGCCATCCATCCCCAACTGGCGCGGGCCCAGGTTACGGGCTGCTCGTTGCGGGGGGTGTGGTGTGCGTGTCCGGCGGCGAGCTTGGGTGGGTCGGCTGGGTGGGCCGCGAATGGGTGGGGCGCGGTCCGCTGGAACGGGTGGGGAGGGTGCCGCCGGTCGAGGTCTGCGTCGGGGTCGGGCGCATCGTGTGACGCGTCGGCTCCGACGTTGTCTGCGGTCCCTGAGAGTACGTGTGATGGGACGTCGGTGTGGGCTGGTTCGGGTCCTCCGTCGCCGCCGGGCCGTTCGAGCTGCCCGAGTCGGACGTCTGGACCCGGGGGGTGTCGCCGGAGTACTTGGCGGAGTTCGTGGGCCACATCGTGGCCGTCAGGACCGCGCCGAGCGCGATCACGGCGGCGCCGAGCGACAGGGCCGCGATGAGCCGCTTGCGTGACCGGCGCGGCGGCTCCTCGCCGACGTCGGCCATGTCCCCCGTGGGGTCCATGCCGACCGGCGGCTGGACGTTGGTGGACGGGCCGGTGTTCACGCTCGTCGCCGCGGCGTACGCGCCGGTGCCGGCGAAGCCGCGCCCGGGGGTCGAGAACCCGGCGTCCGGGGAGTCGAGCAGGGCGAACGCGCTGTCGGCCATGCGGGTGGCGGGCATCGGGCGCGTCTGCGGGTCCTTGGACAGCGCCTGCATCACGAGGTCGGCCACCGGCTGCGGGATGTCCTCGGGGAGTTCGTCCGGGGTGTCGCGGACGTGCGCCAAGGCGATCGCGATCGGCTGCTCGGCGGTGAACGGCGCCGTGCCGGCCAGGCATTCGTACGCCACGACGCCGAGGGAGTAGATGTCGGAGGCCGCGGTCACGGTCTTGCCCGACGCCTGCTCCGGCGAGACGTACTGCGCGGTGCCCATGACCATGCCGGTCTGGGTGAGCGTGTTGGACTGGGCGGCGCGGGCGATGCCGAAGTCGGTGATCTTGACCCGGCCGTCCGAGGTGATCATCAGGTTGCCGGGCTTGATGTCGCGGTGCACGATGCCCGCGTCGTGTGCGGTCTGCAGCGCACGCGCGGCCTGGCTCACGAGGTCGAGCGTGACCTCGGGGGTCAGCCGCCCGGCGCGTTCGAGGATGGCCGACAGCGGTTCGCCGCGGACGAGCTCCATGACGAGGAACGCCAGGTCGTCCTGTTCACCGAAGTCGTAGACCTGGGCGATGCCCGGGTGGGACAGCCGCGCGGCGTACTGTGCCTCGGCGCGGAAGCGGGCGCGGAACTGGTCGTCGGCGACGAACTGGTTCTTCAGGAGCTTGACCGCGACCTCGCGGCCGAGGACTTCGTCCGAGGCGCTCCACACCTCGCCCATGCCGCCGGCGGCGATCCTCTCCAGCAGCCGGTATCGGCCATTCAGCAGCAAATTGGAAGACATAACTCAACAACCCTCAGATCGCCCGGGAGACATCCCTCGTTGTTGGACGTACGAGGGGGCGGCGCCGGTTGACATCAATGGTGAAAAGATGACCACCGATTCGTTTGCCGGGCACGTTCGCGACGATCCGTCGATCACTGACCGAGCACCGCCTTCATGATCCCCTGCGCGATCGGTCCGGACAGGGTGGCACCGTATCCGTCGCCGCCGAGCTTCCCGCCGCTTTCCACCATGACGGCGACCGCGACCTTCGGGTTCTCGGCCGGCGCGAACGCGATCATCCAGGCGTGCGGCGGCTTGCCGGGCGCGTTCTGCGCCGTACCGGTCTTGGCCGCCACCTGGACACCGGGGATGGCCACGGTGTGGCCGGTGCCGTCGGGACCCGACACGACCAGCTTCATCATCTCGGTGAGCTGGTGCGCCTTGTCGGCGTCCATTGCGTCCTTGTACTGCTCGGGGCTGGTCTTCTCGACCGTGGAGCCGTCGGCGCCCTTCACGGAGTCGACGACGTACGGGTGCATGACCTTGCCGTCGTTGGCGACCCCGGCGGCGACCATCGCCATCTGCATCGGCGTCACGCGGGTGTCGTACTGGCCGATGGACGCCTGCGCGAGGAACGCCGGCGACAGGCCCTGCGGGAAGACGCTCCTGGTCACCGGCATCGGCACGGTGAGGTCCGGGTCGCCGAAGCCGAACTTCTGCGCCTGGTTCTCCATCTTCGTGGAGCCGAGCTTCACGCCGAGCATGGCGTACGCGGTGTTGCAGGACATCTCCAGCGCGTGGCCGAGCGACGTCGTACTGCCGTTCCCACAGGACTCGCCGCTGTCGTTCTGCATCGACCGGGTCGTCTGCGGCGGCTTGTACGTGTTCGGCGCGGGCACTACGGAGTCGGCGGTGTAGTTCCCCGTGCCGAGCGCGGCCGCGGACGTGACGACCTTGAACGTCGAGCCCGGGGGATAGGTGTTGCTGATCGTGCGGTTCAGCATCGGCTGGCTCTTGTCCTTGGTGAGCCGCTTGGACACGCGCTCCAAGGTGCTGCCGTCGAAGCTGGAGAAGGCGTTCGGGTCGTACGACGGGTTCGTGGCCATCGCGAGGATCTTGCCGCTGCGCGGGTCGAGCGCCACCGCCGCGCCGCGCTTGCCCGCGTTGCGCAGCCCGTTGTACGCGACCTCCTGCGCCTTCTTGTTGATGGTGGTCAGGACACTCGCGCCCTTCGGCGGCTTGCCGGTGATCTGGTCCATCAGCCGGCGCACGAACAGCTTGTCCGAGGTGCCGTCGAGGAGGTCGTTCTCGGCCAGCTCCACACCGCTGGTGGAGTAGAGGGAGTACATGCCGGTGATCGGGGAGTACAGCGGGCCGTTGGTGTAGACGCGCTTGTACTTGTACGTACCGCTCGTGGCCTCGGAGTAGGCGACCTTCGTGTTGCCGACGTAGATCGGGCCGCGGTCGCGCTGGTAGCGCTCGATGATCGTGCGGCCGTTGCCCGTCTCGTTCTTCAGGGAGTCGGCCTCGAACGCCTGGACGTAGTTGATGTTGATCATCAGCGCGGCGAGCAGCGCGAAGCAGGCGAACGCGACGCGTTTGAGCGGCTTGTTCATCGCGTGCTCACCACCTGCGTCATCCCCTCGTTCTGCGCGGCCTGCGGCGCCGGGCGGCGCGCGTTGTCGCTCATCCGCACCAGCAGGGCCACGATGATCCACTGAGCGAGCAGCGACGATCCACCGTATGAGAGGAATGGCGTGGTGAGGCCGGTCAGCGGGATGAGCCGGGTCACGCCGCCGACGACCACGAAGAGCTGCAGCACGATCGAGAACGCCAGGCCGCACGCGAACAGCTTGACGAACGGGTCGCGCGCGGCCAGGGCGGTGCGCAGGCCGCGCTCCACGAACAGCGCGTAGACCAGCAGCAGCGCCATCAGCCCGGTGAGGCCGAGCTCCTCGCCGATCGAGGTCATGATGAAGTCGGTGTTGGAGAACGGCACCATGTACGGCCGGCCCTGGCCGAGGCCGGTGCCGAACATGCCGCCCGCCGCCATGCTGAACAGGCCCTGCACGAGCTGGTAGGCGCTGTGCGTCGGGTTGTCGCCGGCGAACGGGTGCAGCCAGATGTCCACCCGGAGCTTGACGTGCGAGAAGAGGCTCGCGGCCGCCACGGCGCCCGCGCAGAACATCAGCATCCCGATGATGATCCAGGAGATGCGCTGCGTGGCGACGTACAGCACGACCAGGAACATGCCGAAGAACAGCAGCGAGGTGCCGAGGTCGCTCTCCGCGACCATCACCACCAGGCTGGCGCCCCACGCGATGAGGATCGGGCCGAGGTCGCGGGCGCGCGGCAGGTCGATGAACAGCAGCCGCTTGCCGGCCAGCGAGAGCACGTCGCGCTTGGAGACCAGGTAGCCGGCGAAGAAGATGAGCAGCGCGATCTTGCCGAACTCGCCGGGCTGGATGCCGAGCGGCCCGAGGCGGATCCAGATCTTCGCGCCGTTCACCTCGCTCATCGAGGCGGGCAGGATCGCCGGGATCGCGATGAACACCAGCCCGGCCAGGCCGAAGATGTAGGTGTAGCGCTGCAGGACGCGCGGCTCGTGGATCAGGAACAGCACCGCGCAGAACAACCCGATCGACAGGGTCGTCCAGATCAACTGGGTCGGCGCGACGCCCTTGTCGAGCTGGCCCGCCTTGACCATCGAGGTGTCGAGCCGGCTGATCATCACCAGCCCGAACCCGTTCAGGAACACCGCGATCGGCACGAACAGCGGATCGGCGTACGGCGCCTTGAACCGCACCACGATGTGCGCGATCCCGGCCAGGGCGCTCATGCCGAGCGCGTAGCCGAGCAGCGAGGGCGGCACCCGGCCGTCCATGGTCACGCCGACGATGATGTACGCGCCGAGCGCGATCAGCAGGGCGACAATGATCATCACGAGCTCGACGCCCCGGCGCTTGCGCGGCAAGGGTGCGGCTCCGGTGGACGGGGAGGTCACGCGGGCGCCCCCGGACACCCGGTCGGCACGCTCGGCTGCGGCGTCGGGCGTACGGTGTGCCGGCCGGAGCGGGACGGCTTCGGCGTGGCCTTCGGCTTCGCCGCTTCCTTACAGGTGTTCGCGTCCTTGCGGAGGCGGGCCGCGGTCGAGCGCGTCTCGGCCAGGCTGGCGCCGTCGGTCGTGCCGCGCACGGCGTCCTGGTCGTAGGCCGGGAGGTCCTTGACGTTGATGCCGGTGCGCTCGAAGACCTTCGAGAGGCTCAGCCCCGCGACACTCTGGTTCACGCCCTGAAAGATGACCACCTCGGAGCCCTGCGCGCCGAGGTAGTACTGGCTCTGGGTGTAGCGGTAGCCGCCGTAGCCGGCGGCCGCCACGACCAGGACGACGATGAGGGCGCCGAAGGCCCACGGCCAGCGCCTGCGGCGCGGTCGCGGCTCGTCGTCCCCAAATTCGTCCTCCTCGTCGTCGTCACCCTCGTCGATCGTGGGGGTGGGGTTGGTCAGGGTGTGCGCACGGCCCGCGGGGGTCTCCTGCGTGGGCGCCTCGACGCGGCGCGTGGCGTTCGCCGCCGCGCCGGCCACCACCGGGCGGTCCGGCATCGGCGTCGACCCCGACTCCACGACGTCGGCCACGATGCAGGTGATGTTGTCCGGCCCGCCGCCGCGGTTCGCCAGGTCGATCAGCTCGCGTGTCGCCTGCTCCGGATCGGGCACGGTGCTCAGCGTGCGCAGCAGGGTCTCGGCGCTGACCACCGTGGACAGGCCGTCGGAACACAGGAGGTACCGGTCGCCGAGCTGCGCCTCGCGCAGGTTCGACTCCGGCTCGACCTCGCCGCGGCCGTCGAGCGCGCGCAGCAGCAGCGAGCGCTGCGGGTGCGTGGCGGCCTCCTCCATGGTGATCCGGCCCTCGTCGACGAGCTGCTGGACCAGCGTGTGGTCGCGGGTGATCTGGTACAGGTCACCGTCGCGCAGCAGGTACGCGCGCGAGTCGCCGATGTGCGCCACCCCGACGCGGCTGCCCGACCACAGCATGGCGGTCAGCGTCGTGCCCATGCCCTCGAGCGATGGGTCCTCGCCGACCATCCGGTGCAGGGACGTGTTGGCGTCGCGGATGGCCGCCTCGAGCGCACCCGTGAGGTCCGCGCCGGGTATGTCCTCGTCCAGCGGCGCGAGCGTGGAGATGGCGACGGCGCTCGCCACCTCCCCGTGGGCGTGACCGCCCATTCCGTCGGCGACCGCGAGGAGCCGAGGACCGGCGTACGCCGAGTCCTCATTGCCCTCGCGGAGGAGACCGACGTCTGATCGGGCCGCGTACCTAATTGCAAGTGTCATCTGCGCAGTTCCAGGACGGTCTTACCGATACGGACCGGGACGCCGAGCGGGACCGGCATCGGTCGGCTCACGCGCTGCCTGTCCAGATAGGTGCCGTTGGTCGAACCAAGATCTTCCACGATCCACTGGCCGTCCTGAGAGAAAAGGCGGGCATGCCGGCTCGAAGCGTAATCGTCATTCAGTACGAGCGTGGCGTCATTCGCCCGACCGATCGAGATCGGTTGATCATTCAGGTTCAGTGTCGTGCCTGCAAGTGGTCCTTTGGTTACGACGAGTTTGCGTGGCTCACCCCGACGGGACCGGGCCGGGGGCTTCGGAGGTTTACGCGGCCCGCCTTTGGCCTTCGGCACCGTGGCCGTGGCCGTGCGCGTTCCGGACATGTCGCTGCGGATCACTCCCACGATCGCGATCACGAACAGCCACAGCACCGCGAGGAACGCGAGGCGTAGGAGGGTCAGGGTGAGCTCGGTCATTGAGAGGTTCTCAATTCACCTCGTCGCGTCGGAAAACCAGGGTCGTGCGGCCGATCATGACCCGGGCGCCGTCCGCGAGAGCGGCGCGGCGAACCGGCTGTCCGTTGACGAACGTACCGTTCGTGGAGCCGAGATCGACGAGAACGACCGTATCCCCCTCCAAACGGATCTCCGCATGATGCCGGGAAACGCCCGGATCGACCAATCGGAGATCGCAGTCCGTTCCGCGGCCGAGCATCGTGACGGGCGTGGTGATCTCGTACGACCGCTGCCGCGCCGCCGCGGCATCACTGCCCTCCATCGCGCGCTCACCAGTGGAAACGAGCAGCCTCGGCCGGCCGTGCAGCGCCCCGGCCGAACGTGGGAGATCGCTCACAGGCTGCCGGATCTCGCCGCCCTCGACCGTTGAGCCGCGGATCACACCGGACCGGATGCGGAACATCCCGGTCGTCAGGTCGGCGGCCGCCTCGAACCGCACGCGTACCGGTCCGACGAAGGAGTACCCCTGTTCCTTGGCGTAGTCGCGAGCGAGATTGGACAACTCCATGCCAAGACTGTCGGCGTACACCTCCAGCCGTGAGTTGTCCTCCGCGGACAGCTCGACAACGAAGTCGTTCGGGACCAGCGTGCGGCCCTGCGCGACGATCGCCGCGCGCTCATCCATCTCACGTTGCACCGCGCTGGCGATCTCCACAGGCTGGAGCTCGGATTTGAACGCCCGCGCGAAGGCACCCTCAACCAGTCCCTCGAGCCGTCGCTCGAAGCGCTGAAGTACTCCCACGGATACCTCCTTCCCCTCGGTGGGACGATCGTATCCGGCGTCCGGTGCACCGCGCGGCCCGTGCTAATCTCTTGCACGTCACCAGGGCGGGTGGCGGAACGGCAGACGCGCACGGTTCAGGTCCGTGTGTCCGAAAGGACGTGAGGGTTCAAATCCCTCCTCGCCCACGAAAGTCCCAGGTCCAGTGTGGTCGGTGCTTCGCGCCTTCCCCGCTGGACTTTCGTCATTTTGCCCGGGGGGCCGAGCCCCCCGGACCCCCGCGCTCGGTGCCCGGGGGTGTGAGATTCTCTTTCGGCTCTGCCCTCTGGCTCCTCCCCGGTTCCCCCGGTAGGCCCTTCGCTTCGCTCGGATGAGGGTTCCCGGGAAGCCCTTCGCTTCGCTCGGATGGGTTCCCGGTAAGCCGTTCGCTTCGCTCCGATGGTTGTTCGTTACATCTGTTGTTGGAGCCTTGCTAGTTCTGTGTCCAAGGTCGCTTGGGCTTTTGTGAGGGTGCGGGAGTTGTAGGTGCCTTGGGTTCTCAGGGCCAGGAGTTCTGACTGCTCTGCCCTCAGGACTCGGAGCATCAGGTTGATGTATTGGTCCCTTGGGTCCGTACGGGGTTCCTGGTCCGGTTCGGGCTCTTGGTTCGGCTGCTGCTCTTCTTGGGGCTCTTGGTTCTGGGGGCGGCGGGCGCGGGTGTCGTCGGTTACGCGGGACACCACGACCGGGAGGTAGCGGGAACCGTCCGGGAGGGCCAGGTCCGGGTCGTCCAGCAGGTCACGGGCCTTCGCGGCCAGATCCGTCACCAAAGTGCGGTACTCCTCGCGGTCGGCGGCCTCGTCGTCGCCGGGAACCTTCAGGACGCGGATGACGCCCGGGAGTGTCAGACCCTGAAGAAGAAGGGTCGTGACGGCCACCACGAACGCGATCAGCATCAGCTCCGACCGCAGCGGCGTGTCCACCGGCAGCGACTGCGCCGCCGCCACCGTGACCGCGCCCCGCATCCCCGACCACGCCAGCACCACGCCACCGCGCCAGCCGAAGCTCTCCGACAGCGCGAACGCGATGTCACCCTCCTTCTGGGTGATCCGCCGCATGTAGCGGTCCAGCCGCCTGCCGTCGAACCTCGACGTCACCGTCGACCTGATGTCGTCGATCCTCGGCTGGATCGACGCCGCGCGCTTGGCGTCCATCCGCAGCGACGACACCAGCGGCGCCACGAACAGCATCCGCAGCACGATCACCATCCCGGACGCGGCCAGGCCGATCCACACGGCACGCCCCGCACCGCCACCGGCCTCGTCCAGCAGGTGCTTCAACTGGAAGCCCATCAGCAGGAAGATCGCGCTCTCCAGCAGGAACGCGGCCGTCGACCAGTTGACCCGCTCCGCGATGCGGTCGATCGCCCGCAGGTAACGCGGGCTCTGATGCCCGGTGACCAGGCCCGTGACCACCACCGCGAGCACCCCGGACGCGCCGATCTCCTCGGCGGGCAGGAACGCCAGGAACGGCACCACGAACGAGATCGCCGTGTTCAGCACCGTGTCGCCGAGCAGCCCGCGCACCCGTACGCTGACCTGCCCCACCACGATGCCGATCACGATGGCCAGCACCACGGCGTACAGGAAGTTCACGCCGATCCGCCAGACGTGGACGGTGTGCGTGAACGCCATGACCGCCGACCCCAGCAGGACCAGCGACGACGCGTCATTGACCAGCCCCTCGCCCTCCAGGATCGTCAGCAGCCGCGTCGGCAGGCCGAGGCGGCGGCCCACGGAGGTGGCCGCGACGGCGTCGGTCGGACTGATGACCGCGCCGAGGGCGAACGCCGCCGCCAGGCCGAGACCGGGCAGCAGCCAGGTGAAGAACGGCCCGGCGCACACCGTCGTCACCGCCACGAGCAGCACCGCGAGCCCGGCGATCGACCGGAAGTCGCGCCGGAAGTCGATCGCGGGCATGCGGACGGCCGAGGCGTACAGCAGCGGCGGCAGCACGCCGGTCAGCACCCAGTCGGGCTGGATGCGCAGCGGCGGCAGCCCCGGCAGGAACGACAGCGCCACCCCGACGACCACGAGGACCAGCGGCGCGGCCACGCCGATCTGCCGGGACAGCGCCGCGATCGTGACGATGCTGATGACGCCGACCACGGCGATGATCGTCAGTTCCATGACGGACCAATTCTCCGTGGCCGGCGCCCGGGATGGCGGTCACGGCGCCCCGCGTGTCGGCGGTCAGGCGGGCTTGCGCCAGGTGAAGGCGGCGCTGATGGGGTGGTTGCGGAACCGTTCCCACTTCGGCTTCACGGCGAGCCACGCGTCGTCGATCAGGCCCTCGCGCATTTCGGCGAGCGCCCAGCCCGCGCCCAGCGCCGACGTCACGTGGTCGCTGGTGAGATGGACGTGCGTGGTGATCGCGATGTGCTCGCCGTCGGCGCTGGTGAAGTGGGTGGGCATGCCGGCGGTCATGATGAAGTGCGGGTGGTAGGCGACCACCACGCACAGGCCGCCCGGCGCCGTCAGCCGCCACGCCTCGTCGTAGAACGGGCGCAGGTCGGCGAGGTGCTCGTCGATCAGGGACGAGATCGCCAGGTCGTACGCCCCGGACTCCAGGCCCGTCCGCGTGACGTCGGCCTCGACCAGGCGGTCGTGCGCGCCGCGGTTCCGTGCGACGTCGAGCATCTCCGGGGTGAGGTCGACGCCGTCGATGCCGGTCACGCCGCGGCCGCGCAGCCACGCGCCCGTACGGCCGGTGCCGCAGCCGAGGTCGACGACCCGGCCGAGGCCGCCCCACCGGGGCACGGTGAGGTCGTCGAGGAGGGCGATATCCATCACGTCCTCGACGGTGTCCTCGTAGCTGGCCACCCACTGGCCGTATCCCGTACGCACGTCAACCGTGCGGTAGCCGCGCATGTCGAAGTCCGCGAATCGCATGGCGCCAGTATCGGCGGACGATCTCACGCGCCGCCATTGGTTTATCCGCGCGCCAGGTGCGGAACTCGGCGTGACGGGAGGAACCGACATCCGGGGAGGGCCGCATGGCACGGCAGACGGTCGCCGAACAGCTCGTCGGACTACTCGTGGCCGCGGGAGTGGAGCGCGTCTACGGCGTCGTCGGCGACAGCCTCAACCCGGTCGTCGACGCGATCCGCCGCACCGACGGCATCGACTGGATCCACGTCAGGCACGAGGAGTCGGCCGCGTTCGCGGCCAGCGCGGAGGCGCAGCTCACCGGGCGCCTGGCGGTCTGCGCGGGTAGCTGCGGGCCGGGCAACCTGCACCTGATCAACGGCCTGTACGACGCGCACCGCAGCATGGCGCCCGTGCTGGCCATCGCCGCGCAGATCCCCAGCAGCGAGATCGGCACCGGCTACTTCCAGGAGACCCATCCCGACCGGCTGTTCACCGAGTGCAGCCACTACTGCGAGCTGGTCGCCAACCCCGGGCAGATGCCGCGGGTCGCGCAATCGGCGATCCAGCACGCCGTCGGCCAGCCGGGCGTCTCGGTCATCGCGCTGCCCGGCGACATCGCGGCGGCCGACGTCCCCGCGAACGCGGGCGCGTTCGCGCTGGTCACCGAGCGTCCGGCGGCGTGCCCTGGCGCCGCCGAGCTGGCGGAGCTCGCGTCGCTGGTCGACGGCGCGCGGAAGATCACGCTGTTCTGCGGCAGCGGCACGGCCGGGGCGCACGACGAGGTCATGGCGTTCGCCGAGCGGGTGAAGGCGCCGGTGGGGCACGCGCTGCGCGGCAAGGAGTGGATCCAGTACGACAACCCGTACGACGTCGGCATGTCCGGGCTGCTCGGCTACGGCGCGGCGTACGAGGCGATGCACGAGGCCGACCTGCTGATCCTGCTCGGCACCGACTTCCCGTACAACGCGTTCCTCCCGGGCGACGTGACGACCGTGCAGGTCGACGTGCGCGCCGAGCACCTGGGCCGCCGCTCGCGGCTCGACCTCGCCGTGTGGGGCGACGTCCGCGAGACGCTGCGCACGCTCACCCCGCAGGTGCGGGCCAAGACCGACCGGCGGTTCCTGGACCGGATGCTGAAGAAGCACGCCGACGCGCTGGAGAACGTCGTCGGCGCGTACACCAGCAAGGTGGAGCGGCACACCCCGATCCACCCCGAGTACGTCGCGGACATCCTCGACGACGAGGCCGCCGACGACGCCGTGTTCACCGTGGACACCGGCATGTGCAACGTGTGGGCGGCGCGCTACCTCACGCCGAACGGGCGCCGCCGCATCATCGGCTCGTTCACCCACGGGTCGATGGCGAACGCGCTGCCGCAGGCGATCGGCGCGCAGTTCACCGACCCCGGACGCCAGGTGGTCTCGCTGAGCGGCGACGGCGGGTTCGCCATGCTGATGGGCGACTTCCTGACGCTCGCGCAGTACGGCCTGCCGGTGAAGGTGGTGCTGTTCGACAACTCCTCGCTCGGCATGGTCGAGCTGGAGATGATGGTCGCGGGCCTGCCGCCGTACGGCACCGCCAACCGCAACCCCGACTTCGCCGCGGTCGCGAACGCCGCCGGGGTGAAGGGCATCCGGGTGGAGGACCCCGCCGGCGTGCGCGACGCGATCCGCGCGGCGCTGGACCACGACGGGCCCGCGCTGGTCGACGTCGTCACCGACCCGGACGCCCTGTCGATCCCGCCGCACATCACCGGCCAGCAGGTCGGCGGCTTCGCGGTGTCGACGAGCAAGCTCGTCCTCGACGGCGGGGTCGGCAAGATGATCCGCATGGCGCGCGCGAACCTGCGCAACCTGCCGCGCCCGTAGCCGCCCGCGCCGCGCCGTCAGGGCATGCGGAAGTACAGCATCGGGTTGTGCCGCGACGTCCGCAGCGGCGCGGCGAGCCCGAGGTCGCGCTTGACCTCGCCGAGGCGCGCGTGGTCCTCCGGCGCGCGCGCCGGCGACGCGGTGAAGTACGGCACGCCGTTGTCGGCCAGCCAGGACACGATGACCGAACCCTCGCTGAACGGCTTCGGCCGCCGCCCGTGGAACACGTCGTGCACGCTGACCGGGGTGCCCGGCGGTACGCGCGGGAAGACGCGCTCGATGTACCACCGGGCGAACCCGGCGGTGTGCGCGGCGTCGATGAAGAGGTAGCCGAGGTCGTCGGGCAGCTCGGCGAGGCCGGTGCGCACGTCGCCGTGGTGGAACGTCCAGCGGCCCGCGGCGAGGTCCTCGGGCACGTTGTCGCCCGCACGGTCGATCAGGTCGTACGACCGCAGCCGGCCGCCGCCGTTGTCGCGCAGCGCGCGCAGGATCCAGGTCGTCGACCAGCCGTGCAGCGCGCCGATCTCCACGACGGTGCCGGGTTCGCGGTCGCGCAGGAAGAGGTACGTCAGCTCCGCCTCGACGTCGTCGAGCTGCGCCTTCATGCCGTCATTGGCGGCGAGCAGCGCGCGCTGTGCCGTACGCGCCTCGCCGAGCGGGTCGCGGAACTTCCGGTACAGCGCGGTGGCGGTGTCCAGGTCGACGGCCGCCGCCCGGTCGGCCGGGCGGACGGTCGGACGGGTGGTCGTGCGGTTGCGGGCCACTGCTCCCCCAAGGCTCGTCACGGACCGGGGTCAACCCGGTGTCGTGACTCATCGAAGCGGCGCGCGACCCGAGCGCGCGTCGTCCCGGGGAGCCATCCGGCGGGTGGCCACGCAGGGGTACGCGCGTACCTCTACGGGGTGGTGACCAACGCGGAGACCACGCACGTGCGTACGAACCTGCGGGTCTCGGTGTCCGTACGCTGCTGCGGGCTCGGCACGGTGATCAGGGAGAACACGATGCGCAGCACGAGCTCGACGGCGTCGGCCACGTCGACCTCGGCGCGGATCTGCCCGGCGGCCTGCGCCTGGTCGAAGTACGGGCGGACGTACGCCGTGACCAGCTCGGCCAGCGCGGCGTCGCCGCCGGTGATCTTGCCGGTCTGCCCGGCGAACTCGGGGGCGAACAGCAGCGCGAGCCGCGGGCGGCCGCGGACGAAGGCGACCGCGCCCATGATGCTGTCGACCAGCGCGTCGCCGGCCGACACCCGGCCGCGGAGCCGCTTCTCCGCCTCGGCGAGGAAGTCGCCGACGTCGCGGACGACGACCTCGCGGATGACCTCGTCCTTGCCGCCGGAGAAGTGGCGGTAGACGGTCGCCCTGGACATGCCGGCGGCGGCCGCGATCGTCTCCACGGTCGTCTTCGCGACGCCGTGGCTCTCGAAGCATTCCTCGGCGGCCCGCACGATGCGTTCGCGCACCGTGGTCGCGCGCCCAGCGCGGTTCATGCTCGGAGGTTACCGGGGGTGGTCATCCACCGTGTGAGACAAGTATTGATGTTTGTCTCACGGGGCGTATTGTGGGATACGGGACCGAGCCCCCGTTCTGGAGGTCACCATGCTGGGAAGCGCGCGTGCGGCCATCGCGAAGGCCTATTGGTCGGCCACGTGGAAGGAGCAACTGCCCGGTGTGCAGTTCACCGATCCGCCCGGCGACCCCGGCCTCTTCGGCCCCGGCTCTCCCATCTGGTACGCCCACTCTGACGTGTCCGGCCTGGTCGGCGGCGTTGCGGGGCTGATCGTCGGCGGGCTCAACGAGCCCATCATGCACGGCACCAACCAGCACTCCGCGTACAGCGACGACCCGGCGCGACGGCTCGGCCACACGGTCTCGTTCGTCCACGCCATGACGTACGGCGGAATGCCCGTGGTGGAGAAGATGGTCTCGATCGTGCGGAAAATGCACACCCGAGTGCACGGAAACATGCCCGACGGACGACCGTATTCGGCCGTGGCCGACACCGACGTGGGCTCGGCCAACATGATCTGGACGGGCGTCACCCAGGCGTACGGCATCATGCTGGCGCACCGGCTCTACCACCCGAAACCGCTGAGCGACGCCCGCGTCGACGAGTACTACGCCCAGTACGCGCGGATCTCCCGGCTGCTCGGCGCCGCCGGCGACATCCCGTCGAGCCGGGCCGAGGTGGACGCCTACTTCGCGGAGATCCGGCCGCGGCTGACCTAC
>DASXYG010000103.1:0-20073 GCA_036502625.1 Streptosporangiaceae bacterium | reverse complement strand
TCCGTGCGGTCCGGCAGCGGCTCCGGGATCCACTCGCCGACGTAGCGTTCGCGGCGGGCGCGTGCGGAGCCGAGTTGGTCGAGGCAGATGCGGCTGGTGACGGTGGTCAGCCAGGCGCCAGGCGAGTCGATGGCGTCGCGGCGGGGTGTGTCCATGGCGTACCAGCGGGCGTACGCCTCCTGCACGGCGTCCTCCGCGTCGGCCAGCGTGCCGAGCAGGCGGTAGGCCAGGTCGATCAGCCGCCGCCGCTCGGCCATGGCCGGGTCCGGCGCCGGATCGTACGGGTCCTGTCTCGGCCTCGACGGGTTGGTCATGGTGTCGCCGGCTCCTCGCTCGCGGTCGGTCCTCACCCCGTACGACAAGACAGCGCACCGGAATGTGATGGCCGCGCTGCGCCTGACGTTTCACGCGGCCGCGTCGTCGAACCGCTGAGACGCACCCATCAGCGGACAGGAGAACACGATGTCGACGACAACACCGTCCATGGCCACGCCGAGCGAACAGGAGGGCACCCGGTCGCGGCTGCCCGACCCCACCGGCCTCTTCCCCGAGATCGGGGCGGCGGCCGGTGCCATGTCCAAGGCGGCGCGGAACGGCGCGGTCCCGCGGGCCACCATCGGCCTCGTGCAGCTCCGCGCCGGGCAGATCGTCGGCAGCACGTACCACACGGTCCGGCAGACCGGGGAGCTCCGCAATGCCGGGGAGTCCGAGGAGCGCATCACCGCGGTGGCGTCCTGGCGGGACGCCCCGTACTACACCGAGGCCGAACGGATCGCGCTGGAGCTCGTGGAGGCGGTGCTCACCCCGAACCCGGCCGGCGAGCGCGTGCCCGACGAACTGTTCGCCAGGGCGTCCGCCCACTACGACGACAAGGCGCTCTGGACGCTCACCGTGATCATCGGGCAGATCTGCTTCTTCATCCCGGTCGCGCTCATCGCCCGGCCGATCCCCGGCAGGCCGCTCGGCAAGAACTACAGCAAGCCGGGCGACGGCGAGTAAGGGGGCACCTGCGGACTCCGCTACCTCGGGACGTGATCCGGTGCCGGGAAATTCGTTCGACCGTACCGGTTCGGGTGGCTATCGTCGGCCCGGTGTTGAGCGATGCGCAGATCACCGAATTCGCCGAGCGCGGCTATGTCGTGGTGCCGCAAGTCGTCCCGCACGCGTTCGTGGAAAAGGCCAACCGGCGAATCGACGAGGTCGTCGCGGCCGAACCTCCGGAGGCGGAAAAGCGCGGCCCCCACTTCTATTTCCTCCGCACCGAGAACGAACCGGATCTGCTCGCGCCGCTGACCGACAGCCCGGCTTTCGGCCTCGCGGAGGGCCTGGCCGGGCCCGGCGTGCTCGGCGTTCCCTGGCAGGTCCAGGTCGCGCTGAACATTCCGCCGTACGACCACCGCCCCGGCGGGCCGCACATCGACGCCGCGCACGGCGAGCCGGTCGAGGGCCCGATCCGCGGCACGTTCACCCTCCTGGCCGGAATTCTCATGACCGACCAGCTCACGGAGGACTCCGGGAATCTGTGGGCCTGGCCCGGCACGCATTTGACGCACAGCGAATATTTCCGTACGCACGGGCCGCAGATGTTCTGCGCCTATCCGCCGATCGATCTGCCGACCCCCGTGCAGGTCACCGGGCGCGCCGGTGACCTGCTGCTGGCGCATTACCTTCTCGGCCACAACATCGGCGGCAATTTCGCATCCGAACTGACGCGCCGAATGCTGTACTACCGGATCAGCCACGCCGACCACGCGTCGCGCCGCGCCGAATTCCTCCAGGACACCTGGCTCGACTACCCGCCGATCAGGTCGCGCCACGGCGCAACACGGTGACGGCGATCAGCGCGGCCGCGACCAGGAGCGCCGCGCTGACGGTCAGGCCGAGCGCGTAGCCGGAGTTCAGCGCGGCCGCGGTGGTGGCCTGGCCCGTACGGTCGTGGGCCGCGGTGCCGATGGCGGCCAGGCCGAGCGAGGCGCCGAGCTGGCGTGAGCTGTTGAGCAGGCCCGACGCCGTGCCCGCCTCGTGCGGCGCGACGCCCTTGGTGGCCGTGGAGACCACCGGTCCGAGGCAGAGCCCGAAGCCCACCCCGGCGACGATCGAGGGGCCGAGGACGTCCGTCGCGAACGCGCCGTCCGGGCTGATCAGGCCGAACCACGCGAACCCGGCCGCGGTCAGCAGCCCGCCGGCGATCAGCAGCGGCCGCGGGGCGAAGCGGTAGCCGAGCTTGACGGCCAGCACGGACCCGGCGACCACCCCGACGGCGAGCGGCAGGAACTCGATCCCGGTCAGCGCGGGACCCGTGCCGAGCACCCGCTGCAGGTACAGCGACATGAAGTAGAACGCCGATGCCATGGCGGCGCCGACCAGCAGGTTGTAGGCGTTCGCCCCGGCGACCGCGCGGTTGGCGAACAGGCCGGGCCGGACCAGCGGCTCGCGGGTCGTGGCCCGTTCGGCGTACACGAACGCGGCCAGCAGCGCGGCGGCCACAACCAGGGTCGCCACCGTCACGGGCGACGCCCACCCGTACCGGTCCGTGCGGACGACGCCGAACACCAGCAGCGTCATGCCGCCCGTGGCGAGGACGGCGCCGAGCACGTCCGGACGGCCGCCGGACGCCCGCGGCCCGCTCACGGCCACGCCCCGCCAGGCCAGGGCCAGCGCGACGGCGGCCATCGGCACGTTCACGAACATCACCCACCGCCATCCCGCGTACTGCACGAGCAGGCCCCCGGCCAGCACGCCGAGCGCGCCGCCCGCGGCGTTCATGGCGCTCCACACGCCGAACGCGCGGACACGCGCCTTGCCGCCGGGGAACGCGGCGGTCAGCGCGGCCAGCGCGGACGGCGCCAGCGCGGCGGCCCCGACGCCCTGCGCGGCGCGCGCGGCGATCAGTTGCCAGGGCTCCTGGGCGAGGCCGCCGACCAGCGACGCGACGCCGAACAGCGCGAGCCCGAGCAGCAGGACGCGCCTGCGCCCGTACCGGTCGGCGGCCTTGCCGCCCAGCAGCAGCAGTCCGCCGAAGGTGAGCGCGTACGCGTGGATCACCCAGGTCAGGCCCATCGTGGCGAAGCCGAGGCCGGCGGCGATCCGCGGCAGCCCGACGTTCACGACCGACAGGTCCAGCGACACCATGAACTGCACGACGGCGACCGCGGCGAGGGTGAGGCCGGGCCGGGCTGCCGGCGGGGGCGGCACGGGGCGGGTTCTCGTATGAGGGGGCGCGGTGATCAGGTCTTCCGAGTTTTCGAACATGTTCCGAAAGTAGCAGCGGCGCGCCGTGGCGTCGAGTGCGGGCGCCGGGGCGGGTCCGGTTACCCGGCCGGGGGCGGCGGGGCGGCATGATGGTGCGGTGCCCCGACCCGACGCGCCGAACGGCCGCACCGGCCGCCCCCCGGTGACCTCGCGCGCGCAGATCCTGGCGGCGGCGCGGAAGATCATCGACCGCGACGGCTGGGAGAAGCTGACCGTCCGCCGGCTGGCCGCGGAGATCGGCGTCGGCGCGACGACCCTGTACCACCACGTACGGGACCGGGAGGACCTGCTGATCCAACTGCTCAACGAGTACGCCGAGCAGACCATGCGGCCCGACCTGTCCGGCGGGCCGCGCGAGCGGGTCATCGCGGCGGCACTCGCGATCCACGACTCGCTCGCCGCCTGGCCGTGGGCCGCCGAGGTCCTCACCGCCGACGGCTTCCTCGGCCGCCTCGACGAACCGGCGCTGCGGATGGTGGAGGCGATCGTGGCCGGCGCCGTCGACTGCGGCTGCACGCCCGAGCAGGCCGTCGACGTGTTCCGCGGCATCTGGTACTACACCGTCGGCGAGATCCTCGTCCGCGCCAACTCCGACCGGCGGCGGCCCGGCGCCGGGCCGCCCGCGCGCCGCGAACCGTTCTTCGGCGACATCGACGCGTCCCGGCTGCCGCGCCTGGCCGCGATCGGCGACCGGTGGCCGGCGCTTGCCGCGCGCGACGTCTACCCCGAGGCGCTCCAGGCGTTCGTCGACGGGCTGCTCGCGCGGGCCGCGGCGGGCCGGTGAATTCCCTACCATGTGAGTAGAGTTTCGATTGAGAGGAGCCCGAATGACGAGCACGTACGACTTCACCGCGGTCACGGCCGACGGCGGGCAGGTGCCGCTGCGCGACTACGCGGGCAAGCTGCTGCTGATCGTGAACGTCGCCAGCAAGTGCGGCCTGACGCCGCAGTACGAGGGCCTGGAGTCGCTGTACCGCGAGGTGCGCGGCCGCGGCCTGGAGGTCCTCGGCTTCCCGTGCAACCAGTTCAAGGAGCAGGAGCCGGGCACCGACGAGGAGATCCAGAACTTCTGCACGTCCACGTACGACGTCACGTTCCCGGTGTTCGCCAAGATCGAGGTCAACGGCCCCGAGGCCGACCCGCTCTACCGCCACCTGCGCACCCAGGCCCCCGGCGACTTCGGCCCGCAGTACGGCGGCTTCTACGACGCCATCTCCAAGATCCGCCCCGAGGCCGCGGGCACCGACGAGGTCAAGTGGAACTTCACCAAGTTCCTGATCGGCCGCGACGGAGCCGTCATCAAGCGCTACGAGCCCCCGGTCCCCCCGGACGACATCCGCCTCGACCTGGAGAACCACCTCTGACGTAGCCGCTCGGGGTCGACCACGGACGTTCCGTCGCGGAGAATCCGCCGTACGGGAGGTGGTGGTCGTGCCGGCTTGGCGGTTGCGCGATTTTCATGACGAGGACCTCGACCAGGCGATTCGGGTGTGGGACGAGAGCCGGCGCGATGACGGCGCGGCGGCGGTGTTCCCCGTATCGGAGGTGATGGCGGCGGCGCGGGCGCGGCAGCCCGCCGTCGTGGCCGTCGTCGGGGACGAGCTCGTGGGCATGGCGGTGGCGCACGCGCAGGGGGAGCGGGCGTGGGTGCTGCTCGTGGCGCTCGGCGCGCACTGGCGGCAGAAGGGGATCGGGAGCTCGCTGCTCGGGGAGCTGGAGCGGCGGCTGCGCGCGGACGGCGTCAAGCGGATCAGCGCGCTGCTGCCGGACTCCGGCACCGGCGCCGAGGCGCTGCGCAACTCGGGGTTCCAGGTCCGTGCGGGCCTGACGTACTACGAGAAGCCGGAGCAGACGGGGGCGGACGCCGGGCTGCTGGCCGCGGTGGGCGGGCGGGTGCTGCAGGCGGGGCTGTGGGGCACGGTCGCCGGGATGGAGCGGGAGAAGCGGATCATCGAGCGGCGCGTCGTGTCGCCGCTCGCCCATCCCGAGCTGGCCGAGCGGTACGGCGTGGCGCCGCCGAAGGGCGTCATCCTGTTCGGCCCGCCCGGCACCGGCAAGACCAGCTTCGCGAAGGCGGTGGCGTCGCGGCTCGCGTGGCCGTTCGTGGAGCTGTTCCCGTCGCGCCTGGCCGCCGACTCCCACGGCGACCTGGCGGCGTCGCTGCGCGAGGCGTTCACCGACCTGGCGGAGCTCGCCGCGGTGCTGCTGTTCGTCGACGAGGTCGAGGAGATCGCCGGCGCGCGCAGCCAGCGCACGTCGCGGCCCGGCCACGGGGTGACCAACGAGCTGCTCAAGCTGATCCCGGGTTTCCGCGAGCACGAGCACCGGCTGCTGATCTGCGCGACCAACTCCGTACGGTCGCTGGACCAGGCGTTCCTGCGGCCCGGCAGGTTCGACTACGTGATCCCCATCGGCCCGCCCGACCCGGCCGCGCGTACCGCGATCTGGCGGCGCTACCTCGGCCCGGCCGCCGAGTCGGTGGAGCTGGCCCGGCTCGTGGACGCCAGCGACATGTTCACCCCGGCGGACATCGAGTTCGCCGCGCGCAAGGGCGCGCAGGCCGCCTTCGAGCACGAGCTGGCGCACCGCGAGGGCAAGCCGGCGAGCACGGACGACTACCTCGCCGCGATCTCCAGCACCCGGCCCACGCTCACCGAACAGGCGGTCAGCGAGTTCGAGGAGGACATTGAGGCGTTCAGCCGCATGTGAGGCCGTACGGAGGGTGCGGGAGCGGTGAGCTAAGCGTTTGCTTAGGAGACCGTTGACGTACGGCGGCCGGGGGACTGCACTGTGCCACAACTCAACAGGTAGAGGTGGTGTTGGATGCAGGTTCCCGCACCGTTGGAGTATGAGCGTGCCACCAGCGTCGACCATGCGATCGGGCTCCTGGAACGGCTGGGGGACTCCGCGCGGCTGCTCGCCGGGGGGCACAGTCTGCTGCCGATGATGAAGCTGCGGCTGGCTACGCCGGAGTACCTGATCGACATCGGCGACCTCCACGACGAGCTCGGGTACATCCGGGCCGGCGCGGACGAGGTTCGCATCGGAGCGCTGACGCGCCACCGCGAGCTGCTCGAATCCGACGAGCTCGCCGCGGTGTTCCCGATCTTCCGCGACGCCGAGAGCGTGATCGCCGATCCCCCCGTGCGCAACCGCGGCACGCTGGGCGGGTCGCTGTGCCAGGCGGACCCGTCGGAGGACCTGTCGGCCGTGTGCGCGACGCTCGACGCGAGCTGCGTCATCCGCGGGCCGTCCGGCGAGCGTGTCGTGACGATGAGCGAGTTCCACCGCGGCCCGTACGAGACGGCGGTCGGCGACGGCGAGATCCTCATCGAGGTGCGCTTCCCAGTCCGGCCGAACGGGTCGAGCGCGTACGAGAAGGTCGAGCGGCGCGCGGGCGACTGGGCGGTGGTCTCGGCCGGCGCGGCCATCTGGCTGGACGGCGGCGTGATCGCCGACGCCCGCGTGGGCCTCGCCGCGGTCGGCCCGAACACCACCGGCATCCCGGCGATCTCGGAGGCGCTGCGCGGCCGCGCGCCCGCCGAGGAGCTGTACGGCCAGGCCGGCGACCTGGCCGCGGAGAACTGCAGTCCCGCCGCGGACCTGCGCGGAAGCGTCGCGTACAAGCGGCACCTCGCGAAGGAGCTCACCCGGCGCACGCTCCGCCGCGCGGTCGACCGGATCAACGGGAGGGCCTGACATGCAGGTGACGATGACCGTCAACGGCGAGCAGATCAGCCGGGAGATCGAGGGCCGCCTGCTGCTCGTCCACTTCATCCGCGATCACCTCGGCATGACCGGTACGCACTGGGGATGCGACACGTCGAACTGCGGCACGTGCGTGGTGTGGCTGGACGGCGAGCCGGTGAAGTCGTGCACGGTGCTGGCCGCGTCGGCGGGCGGCCACGAGGTCCGTACGGTCGAGGACCTCGAACGCGACGGGACGCTCGACCCGGTCCAGCAGGGGTTCATCGAGTGCCACGGCCTCCAGTGCGGCTTCTGCACGCCCGGGATGATGATGACCGGCCGCGCGCTGCTCGACCGCAACCCCGACCCGTCCGCGGACGAGATCCGCCACGCCATCTCCGGCCAGATCTGCCGGTGCACGGGTTACGCGACGATCGTCCGCTCCATCCAGTGGGCCGCCGCACACGAGGCGGAGGCCGCGGATACCGCGGAGGACGTCCAGGAGACCGTCGGAAGTGGGAGCCCATCGTGACCACGATCGAGGACCGCCCCGCCGGGCGGTTCGAGGACAACGACCAGAAGCCGCTCGGCCACGGCCGGATGCTGCGCAAGGAGGACCCGCGCTTCGTACGGGGCATGGGCCGGTACGTCGACGACCTCCAGCTCCCGGGGATGCTGCACCTGGCGATCCTGCGCGCCCCGATGGCGCACGCCCGGATCCTGTCCATCGACACCAGCGCGGCCGAGGCGCTGCCGCACGTCAAGGCCGTCGTGACCGGCGCGGCGCTGGCCGAGCAGGGCCTGGCGTGGATGCCGACGCTATCCAACGACGTGCAGGCGGTGCTGGCCACCGACAAGGTGCGGTTCCAGGGCCAGGAGGTCGCGTTCGTCGTCGCCGACGACCGCTACGTGGCCCGCGACGCGCTGGAACTGATCGACGTCGACTACGAGATCCTCGACCCGGTCGTGGACGTGCGGAAGGCGCTCGCGCCGGACGCCCCGATCGTCCGGGACGAGATCGACGGCAAGACCGACAACCACTGCTTCGACTGGGAGACCGGCGACGAGGCCGCGACCGCCGCGGTGTTCGACGACGCGGAGGTCGTGGTCAGCCAGGACATCGTCTACCCGCGCGTCCACCCGGCGCCGATGGAGACGTGCGGCTGCGTCGCCGACTACGACCGCGTCGACGGCAAGCTGACGCTGTGGTCCACGACGCAGGCGCCGCACGCGCACCGCACGCTGTACGCGCTGGTCGCCGGGCTGCCGGAGCACAAGATCCGGGTCGTGGCCGGCGACATCGGCGGCGGCTTCGGCGGCAAGGTGCCGATCTACCCCGGCTACGTCTGCTCGATCGTGGCGTCGCTGGTCACCGGGAAGCCGGTGAAGTGGACGGAGGACCGCTCGGAGAACCTGAGCAGCACCGGGTTCGCCCGCGACTACGTCATGCGCGGCGAGATCGCGGCCACGCGGGACGGGCGGATCCGCGCGCTGCGCACGAACGTGCTGGCCGACCACGGGGCGTTCAACGGGGTCGCGGCGCCGGTGAAGTACCCGGCCGGGTTCTTCGGCGTGTTCACCGGGAGCTACGACCTGGAGGCCGCGTACTGCAAGATGACGTCGGTCTTCACGAACAAGGCGCCGGGCGGCGTCGCGTACGCCTGCTCGTTCCGCATCACCGAGGCCGTCTACCTGGTCGAGCGCATGGTGAGCCGGCTGGCCGACGAGCTCGGCATGGACCCCGTCGAGCTGCGGATCAAGAACTTCATCCAGCCCGACCAGTTCCCGTACCAGACCAAGACCGGCTGGGTGTACGACTCCGGCGACTACGAGCCGACCATGCGGAAGGCCATGGAGATCGCCGGGTACGAGGAGCTGCGCCGGGAGCAGGCGGACAAACGGGCGCGCGGCGAGATCATGGGCATCGGCGTCTCGTTCTTCACCGAGGCCGTCGGCGCCGGGCCGCGCAAGGACATGGACATCCTGGGCCTGGGCATGGCCGACGGCTGCGAGCTGCGGGTGCACCCGACCGGCAAGGCCGTCGTACGGCTGTCGGTGCAGACCCAGGGGCAGGGGCACGAGACGACGTTCGCGCAGATCGTCGGCGAGGAGATCGGCATTCCGCCCGCCGACATCGAGGTCGTGCACGGCGACACCGACCAGACGCCGTTCGGGCTCGGGACGTACGGGAGCCGGTCGACCCCGGTCTCCGGCGCGGCCGCGGCGCTGGTGGCGCGCAAGGTGCGCGACAAGGCGCGGATCATCGCCTCGGGGATGCTCGAGGTGTCCGTGGCCGACCTGGAGTGGACGAAGGGGGCGTTCCAGGTCGCCGGCGACCCGTCGAAGTCCGTCACGATCCAGGACATCGCGATGCGCGCGCACGGGGCGGGCGACCTGCCCGAGGGCATCGAGGGCGGGCTCGAGGCGCAGATCTGCTACAACCCGGAGAACCTGACCTATCCGCACGGCGCGTACATCTGCGTGGTCGACATCGACCCGGGCACGGCGGCGGTCACCGTACGGCGGTTCATCGCCGTGGACGACTGCGGCACGCGGATCAACCCGATGATCATCGAGGGCCAGGTGCACGGCGGGCTCACCGACGGCGTGGGCATGGCGCTGATGGAGATGATCGCCTTCGACGAGGACGGCAACTGCCTGAGCGGCTCGCTGATGGACTACCTGATCCCGACCGCCCTGGAGGTGCCCGACTGGGAGACCGGCTTCACGGTCACCCCGTCGCCGCACCACCCGATCGGGGCGAAGGGCGTCGGCGAGTCGGCCACCGTCGGGTCGCCGCCGGCGATCGTCAACGCGGTCATCGACGCGCTCGCGCCGTTCGGGGTGCACCACGCCGACATGCCGCTCACGCCGTCACGCGTCTGGGACGCGATGAACGGCAACCCGCAGCCGCCGATCTGAACGCGAGGGAGCGATGGGCAGCAGAATCTCCGCGCGGATCCAGGAGCTGGCCGCGGGCCGGGTCCCGTTCGTGCACGCCGTCGTCGTACGGGCGCAGATCCCGACGTCCGTACGCGCCGGCGACGACGCGATCGTGCTCTCCGACGGGTCGATCGAGGGGTTCGTCGGCGGGCAGTGCGCCGAGAGCTCGGTCCGTACCGCCGCGCTCGGCGCGCTGCGCGACCGGCAGAGCGTGCTGCTCCGCGTGCTGCCCGAGGGCGGCGAGCCGTTCCCCGACTCGCCGGGCGCGCGTGTGGTGGTGAACCCCTGCCTGTCGGGAGGCGCGTTGGAGATCTTCCTGGAGCCGCTGCTCCCGCCGCCCGCGGTCTGGCTCGTGGGCGACTCGCCGATCGCGGAGTCGCTGGCCGGGTTCGCCGGCGCGCTGGACTTCACGGTGCGCCGGGGCGAGGACCCGGACGGGCCGCGCGGCGCGACCGCGGTCGTCATCGCCGGCCACGGCCGCGACGAGACCGGGTCGATCCGCGCCGCGCTTGACAACGGCGTCGGGTACGTCGCGGTGGTGGCCAGCCGCCGCCGGGCCGCGGCGATCCTGGCGGACATGGGCCTCGGCGCGGCCGAGCGGGAGCGGGTGCACGCCCCGGCGGGGCTGGACATCGGCGCGCGTACGGCGCCGGAGATCGCCGTCTCGATCCTCGCGGAGATCATCGCGGAGATCCGCGACCGCGGCCTCCGGCCCGCCGAACCGGGCCGGGCCGCCGCGGCGGAGCCGGAGGCCGTACAGGCGACCGACCCCGTGTGCGGCATGACGGTGATCGTCACGGCCGCCACGCCGCACGCCGTGGTCGACGGCGCGGACGTCTGGTTCTGCGGTTCCGGCTGCCGCGAGCACTATCTCCGAGTCGGCCACGGCGGGACGGCGTCATGATCGAGGGGTTCGGCGGCGCCGACGACGTACGGCGGCGGCTCGACACGATCGACTACCTGGTCGACGAGGGCACCGCGGCCGCGCTGTTCTTCGCGCTGACCCTCGGGCAGCCGCTGCTGCTCGAGGGCGAGCCGGGCGTCGGGAAGACGTCCGCGGCGAAGGCGCTCGCCGACGTCCTGCACACCAAGCTCATCCGGCTGCAGTGCTACGAGGGGCTGACGGCGAGCGAGTCGCTGTACGAGTGGAACTACCAGCGGCAGCTCCTCGCGATCCGGCTCGCCGAGTCGCGCCAGGAGAAGCTGACCGACGCCGACCTGTTCACCGCCGAGTTCCTCCAGGAGCGGCCCATCCTGCAGGCCGTACGGCACACCGGCGACGCGCCGCCGGTGCTGCTCATCGACGAGATCGACCGGGCGGACGACGAGTTCGAGGCGCTGCTGTTCGAGTTCCTCGGCGAGTCCGCGATCACGATCCCGGAGCTCGGGACGATCACCGCGCGGCGGCGGCCGGTCGTGATCCTGACGTCCAACCGCAACCGCGAGCTGCACGACGCGCTGCGCCGCCGCTGCCTGTACCACTGGATCGACTTCCCGGAGCCGGCGCGGGCCGCGGAGATCCTGCGGCGGTCGGTGCCCGCGGCGGCCGAGCCGCTCATCCGGTCGGCTACCGACTTCGTCGGCCGCGTGCGCGGGCTCGACCTGGACAAACCGCCCGGCATGGCGGAGACCATCGACTGGGTCGCGGCGCTGTCCGTCCTGGGCGCGGCCGACCTGGCCGCGCCGAACGTGCTCCAGACGCTCAGCTCGCTCGCGAAGACGCAGGACGACCGGGACGCCGTCGCCGCGGCCCTACACGCGGAAGGCACCACATGAGGATCGACAACGAGTTCACCGTCGGCGCGCCCGTCGACGAGGCGTGGACCGTGCTCACCGACATCGAGCGGATCGCCCCGTGCATGCCGGGCGCCCAGCTCACCGGCTCCGAGGGCGACGTCCACTCGGGGAAGGTCAAGATCAAGGTCGGGCCGGTGGTGGCGCAGTACGCGGGCACCGTGCGGTTCACGGAGAAGGACGACGCCGCGCACCGCGCCGTCATTGACGCGAAGGGGCGCGACACGCGCGGCGCGGGCAACGCGTCCGCGATGATCACCGCGGAGCTGCGGGAGGACGGCGGGCGCACCCGCGTCACCGTCGCCACCGACCTGAAGATCAGCGGCAAGCTGGCGCAGTTCGGCAGCGGGATGATCAAGGAGGTGTCGACGAAGCTGCTCACCCAGTTCGTCGACTGCCTGGAGACGAAGCTCGCCGCCGAGCCTCCGGACGGCGCGGGGACGGGGTCGCCGGCCGCCCCCGCGCCGCCCGGCCAGGACCCCGTACGCCAGACCGCCCCGAACGGCGCGGACCCCGCCGGCCGCGCCGCACCCGGGAACCCGAACGGTGCGGACCCCGCCTCGGGCGCGGCGCCCGCGGCCGAGCCGGGGCGTACGGCCACGGAGGCGGCCGCCGCGCCCGCGCCGGGTTCGACGAGCGCGACGGGTTCCGCGGGTGATGACGACGGCGCGGCGCCGCTCGACCTGATGGCGGTGGCCGGGGGGTCGATCTACAAGCGGGTGATCCCGGTCGCGATCGTGCTGGTCGTGATCGTCGTGGCGCTGGTCGTCTACTTTGTCGTCACCTGACGGGACGATGCCGGCCGCGGTGCTGCCGCTGATCGACCGTGCGGCGTTCGCGGCCGCGTTCGCCGCGCGGCTGCGGGCGCGCGGCATGTCCGTCGGCCTCACCGGCATCGAGGACTTCGCCCGCGCGCTCGCCGTGTCGCCGCCCGCCTCGACCGGCGACCTCTACTGGTGCGCGCGGATCAGCCTGGTGCGCCACCGTACGGAGATCGAGGTCTTCGACGCGGTGTTCACCGCGGTCTTCGCCGACGCGGTGCTCGCGCTCGACCCGCACGCGCGGCGCGGCACGGGCACGCTGCCGCCCGGCCGCGCCGACGACGTGTACGCGCCGCTGCCGGCGGCCAACGGCGTCGAGCAGGCCGGCGCCGCGCTGCCGTGGGCCACCCTGCCGCACGCGGTGGGCCGCGCGGACGACGCGGACACCGGCCAGGTCCTGCCCGAACGGCTGCCGAGCGAGCTCGACGGGCTGGCGGACGTGCCGTTCGAGGACCTCGGCCCTGAGGACATGAAGCTGTTCACCGGGTGGCTCGCCGAGGCGGTCGCGCGGTGGCCCGTACGGCGCGGCCGCCGGCGCCGGGTGGACGCCGCCGGGCACCGGATCGCGCTGCGCGCCACCGTCCGGCGCGCGCGGACGACCGGGTGGGAGCCGGTGTGCCTGGTGCGCGAGCGCGCCGTGGACAAGCCGCGGCGCGTGATCATGCTCTGCGACGTGAGCCAGTCGATGCAGAGCCAGGTGCCGGCGTACTTCCACCTCATGCGGGCGCTCGCGCAGGTGGCCCACACGGACGTCTTCGCGTTCGCGACCACGCTGACGCGGCTGACGCCCACGCTGGCCCACCGGTCCGCGGAGTACGCCATCTCGCGGGCGACGGACGAGGTCACGGACCGTTTCGGGGGTACGCGCATCGCCACGAACATCCGCGCGCTGCTGGCGTCCGCGCACGGCACCCGTACGCGGGGCGCCGTCGTGCTGATCGCGTCGGACGGGTGGGACAGCGACCCGCCGGACGAGCTCGCTGCGGCGATGGTCCGGCTGCGGCGGCGCGCGCACCGGGTGATCTGGATGAACCCGCGCGCCGGTGCGCACGGGTTCGAGCCGAAGGTGGCGTCGATGGCCGCCGCCCTGCCGTCCTGCGACGCGCTGGTGCCGGCGGACACGTTCCGCGCGCTGCGGGACGTCATCGGCCGGTTGTGCGACGACGCGGGCGGGCGCCGCGCGCGCTAGCTCCAGAGCGTGACGTGCACGGACGGGCGGAACCTGCCGACCTTGACGCCGGGACCGCGCAGCATGGCCTGCGCCGCGCGCGGTGTTCGGACGAACCTGCCGAATTCCTCCACGACCCCGCCGGGATCGCTTGACCTGAGCGCGAATATGTTCCAGCGGTCGCCGAACTGCAGAGCGCGCCCGCCGACTCGCGCGAGATTTCCCTGGGAAATGTCGCGGGTAACCGTGAACGACAGCGCGAGCGTCACGCCATTGTTGCCCTTGGTCTCCTCGATCGCGGCGGCGTGACTCTGGAATATGCGCTGGCGCTTCTCCGGCACATTCAGCCGCCGCAATGCCGTGCGAACGGCGCCGACCTCGGACATCGCGGACGGGCCGAGAAACCACATCTGGTCGCGCAGCCGGTGGAGGTCGGTGTGCTCCAGCCCGGCCAGCGGGTGGCCCGGCCCGGCCACGACGAACACCTGGTAGTTCAGGAACTGCGTACAGGTGATCGCGTCGTCCATGCCGGCGACCGTGGGGCCGATCGCGACGTCGACGGCGCGGGAGTGCAGCAGGCCGGCGTAGCGCTCCGGGCGGTGCACGCTCAGCTCGATGTCCAGATCGTCGGCGCGGCCGGTGAACATCTCGATGAGGCCGGGCGCGGCGTGCTCGGCGAACAGGCTGGACGCCGCGACCCGCAGCATGCGGTGGCCGGCGTTCGCCTGGCTCACCTCGATGATCGTGCGTTCCTGGAGGTTCAGCATTTCCGTCGCGCGGCGGGCGAGCCGGAGGCCGCCGGGGGTGAACGCGAGGCCGGAAGCGGTCCGGGTGAACAAATCATCGGCGAATTCTTTTCGCAGATGACCCACATGCAGTGAGATCGCCGATTCGGACACGCCGATTTCGACAGCCGCCTGCTTGACAGACCCGAGCCGCACCACCGAAGCGAATGCACGAAGCTGGGCTGGTGTCACACTCGGCACTTTACCGCTCAGCGCGGCGTCGGGAGCACCGTCAACTGAGGCAGACTGCCGGTGCTCTTCGCGCCCAGCTTGGCGGGGGATGCCTTGTGCTTGTTGATCGTCACCACCGTGATCCGGGGCGGCGTCATCGCGGCTACGGCGTACGACCCGGGCTTCACCCACGCGGGCACGGTGAAGGTGGTGCGCTTGACGGCGATGGTGAGCCTGCCACCGTCCATGGTGTCCGCGTTCCGGCTCGACACCTGGTGGGACTTGCTGGGGACGTTACGGGCAAGGCCCGCCGGGATCGTGCCGGGACGCGCGGGCGGTGACGGGTAGAGGAACACGCCCCACTTGGCGCTGCCGACCGCCCAGTAGTACTTGGTGCCCGGACGCGCGCGCGGATCGGTCCAGTGCGCCGACTCGCGGATGGTGACCTTGGTGCCGGCGACGACACGTGCGGGGGTGACGGTGTAGTCGAGCTCCGCCTCCGGCGACGTGGAGGTCGCCGTCAAGCGCGCGGGGCGGGTGAGCTGTACGTGCAGCTTGCCGGTCGCGGTGCCGCCGATGTCCGGCGGCTTGACCGCCGCCGCCACCGGCTTCGGCTTGTGGTTGCTGAGGAGGTAGAAGCCGCCGCCGGCCAGCGCGAGCACGGCCACGGTGGCGACGCCGCCGAGGACGAGCTTCTTGCCCGCGAACCTGCCCGCCTTCGCGGCCGTACCGGCGTGGCCCCCGCCGGGTTGGGCGGGCGGGCCCGGCTGCTGGAGCGGGGTGGGGCCGGCCTGGTTGCCGGCCTGGTTGCCGGCCTGGTGGATGAGGTCGTGGGCGGGGCCCGGGTGGCCGGGCGGCGGGGCGGCGGCCGTGGCGCCGCCGGTGGCCGCGGCGGCGCCGAGGGCGCCTGACGCGCCGGACGCCGCCGCCGAGGCGAACGCGCCGAGCACGGCGAGCGGCAGCGCGGTGGACAGCGCCGTCGCGGCACCCGACAGGGCGGCGAGTCCGCGCCGCTCCCAGTCGCCGCCGTACGCCGCGCCCGCGACCGCGTCCAGCTCGGCGACGAACGCGCCCGCGTCGGCGTACCGCTGGGCCGGGTCCTTGGCCAGCCCGCGCTCGACCAGCGGGCGGATGGCCTCGGGCGCGCGCTCCGCCGGCACCGGCGCGGTCATGTGCAGGCCCATGAGCCGCGTCGCGCCGGCGCCCTCGTACGGGGGCCGTCCGGTCACGCACTCGAAGAACACGCAGGTCGCGGAGTACACGTCGGTCGGCGGGCCGACCACCTCGCCGCGCCACTGCTCGGGCGCCATGTACGCGGGCGTGCCGGAGCTTGACGCCGCGCCGCTCAGCACCGCGATGCCGAAGTCGATCAGCTTGGTGGTGCCGTCCGGCTGCACGACGACGTTCGCCGGCTTGTAGTCGCGGTGCACGACGCCCACCGCGTGCGCCGCGGCCAGCCCGAGCAGCGACCCCTTGAGCAGCGCGAGCGCGGCCTCCGGCGGCATCGCGCCGTACGAACCGAGCAGGTCGCGCAGCGACGCGCCCCGTACGGCCTCCATCACGATCGCCGCGCCGTACGGGCCCTCGACGAACCGGTAGAGCCGCGCGACGTGCTGGTCCGCGACGCGCATCAGCGCCTCGGCCTCGCCCCGGAAGGCGGCGCGTTCACGCTCGTCGGCGAACAGCTCGGGGGCCAGGTACTTGATCGCGACGTACGCGTCGGTGCCGTCCGGGCGGGCGAGGACCACGCGCCCCTGCGCGCCGGAGCCCAGTTCCTGGAGCTCGGCGAACCCGTCGACCTGCCACTCGGTCATTCATGCCTCCCACGGCCACGCCGCGCATTCGGGACATGAAAGCGCAGGCCGGGAGGAACCTACCAAACGCAATCCCGGGTTCCGGCAGGGGGCGATTATGGGATTTGCGCCGCCGGGTCCGGGCGTCGGGTTCAATGGCCGGGGAGGCCGATCATGGACGTGAACTACGCCGACACGCTGATCGCGGTCGCCGACGACTGTCCGGTCACCGCGAGCGCGGTTCCGGTGGCGCGCGGCGGCACGAAGACGATCGCGGTGGTGCAGTACGAGATGCTCGCCGCGGCGCCGTACACGCTGACGTCGGAGGACGTGCTGTTCCAGACGTGGCTGCGCCGCCAGGACCCGGTTCCGCCCGCCGCCGAACACGCCCGGCTGCGCGACGCGTTCTTCGCCCGCCCGCAGGCGTGTTTGCGGGCGTCGCCGCTGCCGAAGAGGCACGGCTTCGGGCTGCGCTGCGACGGTGCCGCGCGGGTGGCGCTGTGCCCGATGGAGTCCGGTGAGTACGCGCGGCTGGTGGCGGGCGCGGCGGGCGGGACGGTCGTCCTGAAGGCCATGCGGTCGCGCCGGGGCTGAGCAGTGGCGGCGGGCCAGTAAGGTCGCGGGCGATGGACGACGACTACGACGACGATGCCGACGACGGCCAGGAGATGCCGAAGAACGGCTGGTCATGGGTGTGCCAGAGCTGCGGGGGCGACGGCGTGGAGATCCGGCAGCGCGCGGCGATCTTCCGCGAGGGCACCGGCACGGCGAACACCCCGGAGAACTGCCGCGCGTGCGACGGCACCGGGCGCATCCCCGCGCACACCTGACCCGTCCGAGGCATGCCGACGCATCGGAATATTGAAGTTTCAACCACGGTTCCGGGGTATGACTGCCGACGACCTGAGGAGGCCGACATGCCCGCGGTGACCGTCAAGGACCTGCTGGTCCTGCCCCGTATCCCCGCGCCCGACCCGGCGGTGGCCGACGAGCGCACCGTGTCGAAGGTGACGACGGCGCCGCAGGGGTATGAGGGCGAGGGCTTCCCCGTGCGCCGCGCGTTCGCCGGGGTCAGCACGGCCGAGCTCGACCCGTTCATCCACATGGACCAGATGGGCGAGGTGGAGTACGCGCCCGGTGAGCCCAAGGGCACGCCATGGCACCCGCACCGCGGCTTCGAGACCGTCACGTACATGATCGACGGCACCTTCCAGCACCAGGACTCCACGGGCGGCGGCGGCCTGATCACCAACGGCGCCACGCAGTGGATGACCGCGGGCAGCGGAATCCTGCACATCGAGGTGCCGCCGGAGGAGCTCGTCGCCAGCGGCGGGCTGTTCCACGGCATCCAGCTCTGGGTGAACCTCCCGGCGGAGAAGAAGTGGAACCCGCCGCGCTACCAGGACATCGGCGCCGACAACGTCGCGCTGCTGGCCTCCGACGACGGCGGCGCGCTCGTCCGCGTCATCGCCGGCGAGGTCGGCGGCCACGCCGGGCCCGGCAGCACCTACACCCCGATCACCCTCGCGCACGCGACGGTCAGCCCCGGCGCGCGGCTGCGGCTGCCGTGGCGCGCCGACTTCAACGCGCTCGCCTACGTCCTGAACGGCGAGGGCACGGTCGGCGCCGAGCGCCGCCCCGTCCGTATGGGCCAGCTCGCGGTCTTCGGCCCCGGCGAGACGATCACCATCGACGCCGCGCCGCATCAGGAGAGCCGCTCGCCCGACCTGGACGTCCTGCTGCTCGGCGGCCTCCCCATCCGCGAGCCCGTCGTCCATTACGGCCCGTTCGTGATGAACACCAAGACCGAGATCATCCAGGCGATGGAGGACTTCCAGTCGGGTCGGATGGGCGTGATCCCGTCCGAGCGCGTGCCGCACGCGGACGGTCCGCCGCCCACGCGCGACGACGCCTGACGCCTCGATCGGCCGGCCCCGTACGGATCCTCGTACGGGGCCGGCCGCGTCAGTGGGACAGGGACGCGCGGTGGCGGTCGACCTGGGCGCGGGTCTCCGGTGACTCGAAGACGCGGGCGAACTCCTCGACGCTCTGCTCGATGCCGACGCGCAGCGGGGTGTTCAGCCAGGTCTCGAACAGGCGCTTCTGGCTGGCCAGGACGGTCGGGGTGTGCCGGGTGACGCGGGCCAGCAGCGCGGCGGCCTCCGCGTCGAGGCGGTCGCGCGGCACGACCTTGTTGAGCAGGCCGAGTCGGCGCATCTCGGCGGCGTCGTACAGGTCGCCGGTGAGGATGATCTCCTTGGCCATGGACAGCCCGACGTGCTCCTGCAGGAGCGAGGCGTCCACCACCGACGGGATGCCGACCTTCACCTCGGGCAGCCCGTACTGCGCGGAGTCGACCGAGACGCGCAGGTCGCAGGCCAGGGCGAGCTCGAACGCGGCGCCGAGGCAGTAGCCGTTGACGACCGCCATGGTGGGCAGCGGCGAGGTGCGTACGGCGCCGACGACGTCGCGCACCTTCCTGATCAGGCCGCGCGCGTCGGCGGGCGCCAGGCCGGCGAAGGAGTCGACGTGCATCCCGGCGGAGAACGCGCGGTCGCCCGAGCCGGTGAAGGCCAGCGCGCGTACGCCCTCGCCCGGCGCCTCGACCAGCCGCGTCACCTCGACGAGCTCCGCCGCCGTCAGCGCGTTCAGCTTCGCCGGGCGGTCGAAGGCGATGTAGCGGACGCCGTCGGCGACGCGGGTGGCCACGGCGGGGGTGCTGGGATCGGTCACGGCGGGCCGCCTTCCTCGGGGCTGAATCGGATGCGGCGTACGTTATCGGGCCGGCCGTCGCCGTAAGCGAGCGGCCGGGGACCGTACGATTTTTCCCTCGCAACCTGCCGAAAACCGGGAATCCGGCGGGGTCGCGCGCGTTGTCGGTTATGAGGCTGATGCGCGCGCTGGGGGCGGCGCACGGCCGCGAGGGATTGATAACAGGGGGTAGTGGTGGAGTTGCACGACGGTGATCGCCCGGTTCGTGGCCACGGCATCGCGCTGGGCGAGCACTGGACGCTTGACGAGGCGGCGGGCCGACTGGACCCGCCGGTGACGACGGAACAGGTGCGGGCGATGGTGCATCTGGCCGGGCTCCGCTCGGTCGGCCGCCGCCGGGTCGGCCTCGGCCGGTTCCGCATGGTGTACGACGCGGAGCAGGTGCGCGAGGCGCACGCGGCGGTGTCGCCCCTGCTCGGCACGTGGGAGGCGGGCCCGGGAGTGCAGTACTACCGGACCGTCTGAGGCTCAGCCGGGCATCAGCCCGGCGGCCGCGGTGGCGCCCAGTTCCCAGCAGGACTCCACGTCCGTACGGCTCGGGGCGCCACCGGTCACCACGAGCGGCGGTCTTATGGCGCGCCAGCCCAGCCCCGTGGTGATCGACTCGATCGCGCGTACCGCCCCGGTGGCGTCGTTGTTCCCGTGCAGGTAGGCCGCGTACGGCCGGCCTTTCGTGGCCTCCAGGCAGGGGTAGTAGACGCCGTCGAAGAAGTGCTTGAGCGCACCGGAGATGTAGCCGAGGTTCACCGGCGAGCCGAGCAGGTAGCCGTCCGCGGCGAGCACGTCCACGGGGGATGCGGTCAGCGCGGGGCGTACGACCACGTCCACCCCGTCGATCCCGTCCGCCCGGGTGCCCGCGAGGACGGCCTCGAACATCTCCTGGGTCG
>DASXYG010000102.1:0-42061 GCA_036502625.1 Streptosporangiaceae bacterium | reverse complement strand
TCCGTGCGGTCCGGCAGCGGCTCCGGGATCCACTCGCCGACGTAGCGTTCGCGGCGGGCGCGTGCGGAGCCGAGTTGGTCGAGGCAGATGCGGCTGGTGACGGTGGTCAGCCAGGCGCCAGGCGAGTCGATGGCGTCGCGGTGGGGCGCGTCCATGGCGTACCAGCGGGCGTACGCCTCCTGCACGGCGTCCTCCGCGTCGGCCAGGGAGCCGAGCAGGCGGTACGCAAGGTCGATCAGCCGCCGCCGCGCGCCCATCACCGGGTCCGGCGCGGAATCCGGCCGGCCGCTCGCCGCCTCGTACGGTGTGGACATTCGGCTCCCTCGGTCGCGTACGCCGTCACCCTCATGACGAGACGGCGGCCCGGAATGTGAGCCCCGCCGCCGCGCATTCCGGTGCGCGGCTCCGATAGGGGCCCGTTCGCGCGGTACCGGGACGTAAGTTAACTTCTACCGCGTGCTGCGTCTGTGGATCCTCCTCGTGTCCTCCGCGCTCGCGTGCGCGTCGGTGGTGCCGGCCGCCGTGGTCTCCCCGTGGTGGCTGTTCGCGACCGTCCCGCTGGTCGCGCTCGCCGTCCTCGGGTGGGCCGACGTCGCGCAACGCCAGCACGCCCTGCTGCGCAACTACCCGATCGCCGGCCACCTGCGCTACCTCATGGAGAAGTTCCGGCCGGAGATCCAGCAGTACTTCGTGGAGAACAACACCGACGGCCGCCCCTTCGACCGCGACATCCGCAGCCTCGTCTACCAGCGGTCGAAGGCCGACGAGGACGAGTCGCCGTTCGGCACCGAGCAGGACGTCTACCGCGACGGCTACGAGACGTTCGTCCACTCGATGGCCCCGGTGCCGCAGCCCGCGGACACGCCGCGCACCACGGTCGGCGGGCCCGAGTGCGCCAAGCCGTACGACATGGCGCTGCTCAACGTGTCGGCGATGAGCTTCGGGGCGCTGTCGGCGAACGCCATCCTGGCGCTCAACGGCGGCGCGGCCAAGGGCGGCTTCGCGCACGACACCGGCGAGGGCGGCATCTCGGAGTACCACCTGCGCCCCGGCGGCGACCTGGTCTGGGAGATCGGCACCGGCTACTTCGGCTGCCGTACGCCCGACGGCGGCTTCGACCCCGACCGGTTCGCCGACAAGGCCGCGCTCGACACCGTCAAATGCGTCTCGCTGAAGCTCTCCCAGGGCGCGAAGCCCGGCATCGGCGGGGTGCTGCCCGGCGGCAAGGTCGACGCCGAGATCGCCCGGGTCCGCGAGGTGCCGATCGGGAAGACGGTCGTGTCGCCGCCGTACCACCGGGTCTTCGCCACCCCGCGCGAGCTGGTGCTGTTCGTCGCGCGGATGCGGGAGCTGGCGGGCGGCAAGCCGGCCGGGTTCAAGCTGTGCGTCGGGTCGCGGCAGCAGTTCCTCGCGGTGTGCAAGGCGATGCTGGCCGAGGACGTCACGCCCGACTTCATCATCGTCGACGGCGCCGAGGGCGGCACGGGCGCGGCGCCGCTGGAGTTCTCCGACCACATCGGCATGCCGCTGACGGACGGCCTGATGCTCGTGCACAACGCCCTGGTCGGCACCGGGCTGCGGCACCGCGTGAAGATCGGCGCGGCCGGCAAGATCGCCACCGGCGCCGACATCGTCAAGCGGCTCATCCAGGGCGCCGACTACACCAACGCCGCGCGGGCGATGATGTTCGCCGTCGGGTGCATCCAGTCGCGGCGCTGCCACACCAACCAGTGCCCGACCGGCGTCGCCACCCAGGACGCGCGCCGCGCCCGCGCCCTCGACGTGACGGTCAAGACCGACCGGGTCTACCAGTTCCAGCGCTCGACGGTGCGCTCCGCGCAGAAGATCATGGCGTCCATGGGCGTCGGCGGCCCCGCCGAGCTGCGCGCGCACATGCTGCGCCGCCGGGTCGACCCGGCGACCGTCCGTTCGTACGCCGAGCTGTACGAATGGCTGGAGCCAGGCCGGCTGCTCGACAGCCCGCCGGCCGGCTGGGCCGACGACTGGAAGGTCGCCGACCCGGACCGGTTCAGCATCTGACCGGGCGCGCCGGTCAGCCCTTGCGGAGGTCCACCCGTACCTTCGTGGTCGGGCCGACGTTGCCCGCGGCGTCGATGGCGCGGAACTCGATCGTGTGGTCGCCGTAGCCGGGCGGCACGTTCTCCCACTCCACGGCGCGCGCCGGCTTTCCGATCTTGCCGTAGATCAGGTCGTCGATCTTCGTGCCGAGCGGCGTGAACTGGAACGGCGCGGTGGAGTCGGTCGGCCAGCCGAAGTAGCGGTACCAGCCGTCGCCGTCGACCTGGAACTCCGCCAGCGTCGTGCCCGCGGTGGCGTCCGACGGGGTCAGCTTCATGCTGAAGTGGTCGTCGAACACGTAGCGGCCGCCCGTCACCGCGGCCGGCTTGGAGAACTGCGCGGCGACCTTCGGCGGCTGCGCGTCCACGGTCCACGTCTTCGGCGCGGACGTACGCCCGGTCGCCATGTCGACGGCGCGCGCGGTGACCGTGTGCGCGCCCGGCCGCAGGTGGAAGCGGCCGAGCTGCAGGTCGCGGTCGTTGCCGGGGGTGGTGACCGTACGGCCGTCCACGGTCCAGCGCACCGCCGGGACGGATTTCGCCGGATGGGTGGTCTCCGCGTAGATCACGTCGCCGGCCGCGACGTCGGTGCTCTCCGGCGTCGCCTCGGTGAAGCCCGGCGCGGCCGGGGCGTCCGCGGTGTGGACGCCGGTGTCGACCGTCCACGTACGGGTCTGGGTCAGCGCGGCCGACGCGCGGATCGCGGGGTCGCGGACGAAGTCCGTGGGGTCGGTGACCGTGGCGGTCAGCTTGTGCGTGCCGTGGCCGAGGTGGCGCGCGGCGAGGTCCACGTTGTGCCGGTCCGCGGTGCCCGCCAGCCTCCTGCCGTCGAGCGTCCAGGTGACGCGCAGCGGGTGGCTCACCGGGTGGGTGGTCTCCAGCCAGACGACGCGGTCGGCGCCGATGGGCGCCGAGGTGGGCGTCGCGTCCTGGACCAGGTTCAGCTTGGCGGAGATCGCCTGCGTCATGCGCTCGCGTTCCACCTGGTCGTAGCCGTAGCCGAGGGTCTTCATCATGGAGTGCTCGCTGGGCCGCCAGACGCCCGTGGTGTCGTACATGCCGCCCTCGTAGCGGCCGATGCGCCCGCCGGACGTGCTCTTGTCGCCCAGCCACCGGTACCACTTGGCGTGCCGCTGCCGCATCTGCCGCTCGGTGAGCAGCGTGTGGTGGATGGAGTCGGGCTCGGCGCCGGTGTAGGCGCCGCCGGGCACGCCGCGCTGGTAGTAGTTGTACTCGTCCTGCAGGCCGCCGAGGGAGTGGCCGATCTCGTGCGGCATGATCAGCGACGACATCGCGTTGCTGCCGGACGCCGTGGCGAACGTGCCGCCCGCTCCGCCGTACGTCGGGCTGTTGGCCAGCGCGACGATCTGCCGGTTCGCCGCGGTCGTGCCCGGCACCATGTCCGCGTACGTGTTGGCCGCGCCGTTGTCCATGACGAGCAGCCGCTGGATGCCGCCGGACGCGCACCCGCTCCAGAACTTCATGCTCAGCGGCGTGTCACGCCGCGGCGAGCTCAGGTCCGGGTCGCAGCTCACGCCGGACACCCCGGAGGTGATCTCGACCCGGTAGATGTTGACGTAGCTGCGGTAGGACTTCCACGGCTCGAAGGCGAACAGCGTGCTGATCTCCTGGTCGACGTTCTTGCGGAATGTCGGCATGTCCGCGTCGGTGTAGCCGTCGCCGAGCACGACCAGGTTGAACCGGTGCGCCGGATCGCCGGTGACCTGCACCGGCACCACCTTCGCCGTACCAACGTCGTCCGCGTGCGCCGCGCCGACCGGCACGCCGAGCACCAGTAAGGCCGCCGCCGCGACCAGGGCGAATCCGCGTCTCATCGGAGCCTCGCATCTCGCTTCGAACCACCATGATCAACAGCATTATGCTCACCCGGCGGCCGTGTGACCATGCCGCGGAGGGTGGACGCCGCGCGGGTGCCGTCAGCGGATGTCGCGGCCGGGGCCGGTGTCGGCGAGGCGGACGCGGACGCGGGCCGGGATGTGGTCGCGTTCCAGCGCCGTACGGAGGTTCGTCAGGGTCGTGCCGGTGAGGTCGCCGCGCAGGGCCGGCCAGTCGCAGCGGGCGTCGGCGGTGACGTGCAGGCGCAGGCGCGGTGCCGACGGCGCGCCGGTGAGCAGCGCGGTGGACCGGCGTACGGCGGGCAGCGCGGCGAGGTCGGCGGCGACGGCGCGGCCGGCGGCGCGCGCGGGCAGGCGGGTGCGCCCGGTCGGGTCGTCGACGCGCAGGGTGCGGATCGTGCCGGTGCGGCCCTGCGCGAGCAGCCACCGGATCGCGACGAGCGCGATCACGACGGCGCCCGCGGCGACCGCGTACCAGAACCAGTCGTGGCCCCGGGCGAACGCGCGCTCGGCCTCGTTGAGCAGCGGCTGGTCGGCGGGCAGGCCGGGGAGCAGCCCGCGGCCGCGGACGATCGCCAGGCCGCCGCCGGCCACCAGCAGCACGCCGACCACGGCGAGGTGGGTCCTGTTGACCCTGGCGATGTGCCGGTCCATGCGGGGAACCTCTCGTCTGTCAGGTGTTCTTCCTGCGGACCCGTACGCTGACGCGCGGCGCCCGGGCCGGCTCCAGTTCGCGGAGCCGGTCGCCGACGGCCTCGCGCACCTGCGCGGCCAGCGCGCCGGGCGCGCGCAGCGGCGTCGCGACGGTGACGCGGACCCGGCGCACGCGGACCCGCACCTTGGCGGAGTCGGCGCCGTCGACGTCGGTCGCCGCGGCGGCCAGCGCGTAGCGCAGCCCCGACCGGGTCAGCGCCAGCGCGACGTCGGGGTCGTCGCAGGCCATCGGGATGTCCCGCAGGCGTCCCGGCAGGCAGGCGAGCAGCAGGCACACCACGCCCGCCGCCACGACGGCGGCCGCCGCGCCCGTCGCCGCCGGGTCGTTCCACGCGACCTCCGTCAGCCGGCCCACGAGCGGTGCCGGGCGCAGCGCGAGGACGGGACGGCCGGCCAGCGTGGAGACCACGGCCACCGCGATCGCGATCATGACGGCCGCCAGCACCGCGCCGACCACCAGGGACGGCCAGATCCGCTGCGGCCGGAACGCGCGCGTCTTGGCGCGCCGCGCGGCGTACACCCCCGTTGCCGCCGGGGGCGCGTCGGTGGCCGGGGCCGTCATCGCACCCGCCGCGGCTGCTCGTCGGCGCCGGTCAGGCGCGTGACGTCGATGTCGACCTGCCGTACGTCGATGCCGGTCATCTCGCGTACGCGGTCGCGCACCCGGGCGCGTACGGCCCGCGTCGTGGCGCCGACCGGGGCCGGGTAGACCACGCCGAGCGAGATGCGCACGACCGCCACCGAGCCGTCGACGCTCGCGGACGCGCGCGGCTCGTCGCCCCCGGCCAGCGAGCGGACCCCGCCGGGCCCGGTGACCTGGCCGCCCTCCCGCGCGGCGCGCGCCGCGATGCGCTCCACCACCCGGTCGGCGATCGTCGTGGTGCCGCGCCCGTCGTACGTCTCCGGCTCCGCGCGGCCGGTCGCCGCGGCCATCGTCATCGCCGCCTGCCGAACAGCCCGGTCAGGTCGAGCTCGCCCTCGGCGACGCGCCCGGCCAGGAACCCGACGCCGCCGAGCACCAGCACGATCAGGAACGCGCCGAAGCCGCCGAACGCGCCCGCGAAGCCCAGCGCGGTGCCGAACGCCAGGCCCACGAGCGGCCACACGGGGAAGTCGGACATCTCGTCTCTCCTTGATGGTTCGGTCGGGCCGTCAGCGCAGGCGGAGACGGCGTTCGCGGCGCGCGCGGCGCCTGGTCAGCCGCCAGGCGATCGCCGCGATCGGGCCGCGGGGCGCGCGGTAGCAGGTCACCGGCGCGGAGGGCGGGCCGGACGCGTGCGGCCGGTGGCGGGCCAGCCGCGCGTGCCAGGCGCGCAGCCCGGCCTCGAAGGCGTCCCGGTCGCCGCCGACGTCCGGATGGTGCGTACGCAGCCAGGCCCGGTACGCGCGGACCTCGTCGTCGCTCATGACAGGTCGTCGATCACGACGGCGACGTCCCGCCCGCCGGCCAGGGGGCCGACCGCGGCGCGGACGCGCGCGGCGACCTCGGGCAGCGGAATCCCGTAGCGCGCGACGAGCCGCACCTCGATCTCCGTGTCGCGCAGCGCGACGCCCTCGATCCGGCCGCCCGGCAGGTACGTCGCGACCGCGCCGTACGGGCCGCCGGTCAGCGCGGCGACCCCGGGACAGGCCAGCGCGGCGTCGGCCACCGCGTGGGCGCGCGTCGCGTCGTCGCTCACTTGACCCGCGACTCCTCGTCGCCGTCGCCCTCGCCGTCCTCGCCCGGCAGGTGGATGTCGCCGACGTTGATGTTCACCTCGGTGACCTCGAGGCCGCAGATGTGCTCCACGGACTGGATGACGCTCCGGCGTACACCGGAGGCCAGGTCAGGGATGGACACGCCGTACTCGACCACCAGGTCGATGTCCACCGCGGCCTGCCGCTCGCCGACCTCGACGGCGACGCCCCTGCTGACGCCCGTGGTGGGCGTCGAGCCCGGGATGCGCTCGCGTACGGCGCCGAACGCGCGGGCCATTCCGCCGCCCATCGCGTACACGCCACCGACCTGGTTGGCCGCCATGCCGGCGACCTTGGCGACCACGGAGTCGGCGATGGCCGTACGGCCGTGCGACGTCACCAGGTCACCGCCACCGGAGGAGGCCGTGCCGGGCCCGGTCGCGTTCCTGTTCTCCCGCTGGGTCTCGGTCATGTCGTGCCCCTTCGATGTCGTCCGTTCGGATGCGGGTAAGACCCGCCGGAGCGGGCGTGCCTCACGGCCGCACGTGTGTGACCTAGGACACATGCACGGTAGCGCTCCGGGACCTGGCAGTGTGGAGCGCATCGCCGACGGAGGGGACGAGGTGACGGGCGGCGCATGACGACGACGGCGGGGACACGCGAGGAGGCGGCGCTGCTCGCCCGCGCCCGCACGGGCGACACCGCGGCGTTCGAGGTGCTGGTGCGCCGCTATGAGCAGCCGGTCTTCCGCATCGCGATCCGGCTGCTCGACCAGCCCGACGACGCCGCCGACGCCGCGCAGGACGCGTTCGTCACCGCGTGGCGGCGGCTGCGCTCGCTGCGCGACGACCGTACGTTCGCGGCCTGGCTGTACCGCATCACCACGAGCCGCGCCATGAACATCGCGCGCGCCAAGCCGCGCACCGCGGGCCTCGACGCCGTGCCGCACACCGCCGTGCGCGACACCGCGCCGGGTCCCGAGCAGCGGGCCATCGCCGCCGACCTCGGGTCGGCGCTGGCCGCCGCGCTGCGCACCCTCAAACCCGCCCAGCGCGCGTGCTGGGTGCTGCGGGAGCTGGAAGGAATGTCCTACGAGGAGATAGCCGCCATGCTGGACACGACCCCCGACGCCGTACGCGGACGGATCCACCGTGCCCGCGTCCACCTGGTGGAGGTGTTGGACGAATGGCGATAGAACCCGTGTCCGACGCCCTACCGTGCGGCCGTTCCCGCGCCGAACTCTGGGAGCACGCCGCGGCCGGCCGGCTCGACGACCACGAGCGCACCTGCCCGTACTGCCAGGAGGCCGCCGGCGCGTACGAACCCGTGCGCCGGGCCGGCGCCGAGCTCGCCGCCCGCCCCGTACGACCGCCCGCGGGCCTGGCCGCCGGCGTCATGCGCGCCATCCGCGGCCAGCTCGTCCCCGGCCGCCCCATCAACCTGCCCGCGCCCGCGGGCAGCAGGCTCACGGTCAGCGAGACGGCGGCCACCGCGCTCCTGGCCGCGGCCGCCGACAACGCCCCCGGCGTCTCCGTACGCGACTGCCGCTTCCCCGACCCCGACGATCCGACGTCCGTCGAGGTCACCGCCGTCCTCCGCGCCGGCCACACCGCCCCCGAGTCCGCCGCCGAGGTCCGCGCCCTGATCACCGAGGCCGCCGCCACGATGCTCGGCCTCGCCGTCGACCGCGTGGACGTCGCCATCACCGACCTCGACGACTCCGCCGACCGCCGGAGCTGACCCGGGGCGGCGGCCGGATGCCAGACCCGGCCATGAGCGGCGAACAGATGATCCGCGGCCTCATCGAGCGGAGAACGTGGCGGTCAGCCGGTCGCCGCGCCCGTCAGCTCGGCGCGCAGGCCCGGTGCGAGGTTGCCGCCGGTGAGGACGGTGCCGACCGTGCCGCCGGGGAAGCCGTACTGGAGGAGGGCGGCCACGCCCGCGGCGCCCGCCGGTTCGAGCAGGAGGCCGACCGTGTCGCGGACCACGCGCAGCGCCTCGGCCAGGGAGCCCTCGCCGACCAGGAGGATCTCGTCGACGGTGGTCTCCATCCAGGCCACCGCCTCGGGGACCGGTTCCCGTACGGCGATGCCGTCGGCCATGGTCCGCGCGGACGCGGTGGGCACGGCGCGGCCGGCGCGGAAGCTGGCCGCCATGGCGGGCGCCTCGGCCGCGCACACCCCGATGACGCGGGTGCGCGGCGCGTGCTCCTTCAGCCACCGGCCCACGCCGGTGATCAGCGCGCCGTTGCCCACGGGGAGCACCACGGCGTCCAGGCCCAGCGGCGCCAGCTCCACGCCGATCGTCGCGGCGCCCTCGGCGATGGGCGGCTCGCGGCCGTCCTCGACGTAGCGCGCGCCGTGCTCGGCGGCCCACGTACGCGCGGCGTCCTTGGCGGCGTCGAAGTCCGCGCCGGTGAGCGTCACCTCCGCGCCCAGCTCGCGCATGCGGGCCACCTTGGCCGCGTTGGCGTCGGTGGCGGCGAACACCCGCACCGCGATGCCGCGCGCGGCGCCGCAGTACGCGACGGCCTGGCCGAAGTTCCCCGCCGAGGCGCACACCACGGTCTCGCCGGACGGCAGGCCGCGCATCAGGGTGCCCGCGCCGCGGCCCTTGAACGAGCGGATCGGGTTCAGCGTCTCGATCTTGACGACGGTGTCGCCGCCGATCCGCCGCGACAGCGCGGCGTCGAGGTACTGCGGCGTGTTCCCGAAGACGGGGTCCAGGGTGCGGGCGGCGTGCTCGATCTGCGCGAGCGAGAGAGGGTCGACCATGTGCGCATCGTATACGTTCGCCGCTAACATGGGGGTATGTCCGTACGCCCCACGCTCCAACTCGGCGACCCCGCGCTGCGCGCCCCGTCCGGGCCGGTCGCCGACCCCGCGTCGCCGGAGATCGCGGCGCTCACCGCCGACCTGGCCGACACCCTGGCCGACTGGCGCGCCCGCACCACGTACGGCCGCGGCATCGCCGCCCCGCAGATCGGCGCGCCCCTCCGGCTCGTCTACCTGGACCTCGGCGAGCCCTGGGTGCTGGTCAACCCGCGCATCACCGCCCGCTCGGCGGAGACCTGGCGGCCGTGGGACACCTGCCTCAGCTTCTCCGTGGCGTTCTTCGGCGCGGCCGAGCGCGCCCGCCGGATCGACGTCGCCTGGACGACACCGGACGGCGCGCACCGCGAGCTGCGCGCCGACGGCGACCTCGCGGAGCTGCTCCAGCACGAGATCGACCATCTCGACGGCGTCCTCGCCGTCGACCGCATGGCCGAACCGGGCGCGCTGTGCATGCGCGCGGAGTTCGAGCGCCGCCACCGCGCCACCAGCCCGTACCGCGCATGAGCGGGCTCACCCCCATCCCGCGCGGCGCGCCGCTGCGCGCCGAGGTGTACGCGCGCGTCGTCGGCCTGGTCCTCGACGGGGCGTACGGGCCGGGCGCGGCGCTCACCGAGGCGGCGCTGAGCCGGGCGCTCGACGTGTCGCGCACGCCCGTGCGCGAGGCGCTGCTGCGCCTGGAGGCCGAGGGCGTGCTGGAGTCCGCCCCGGCGCGCGGGTTCACCGTACGGCCGCTGCTCGCCGAGGAGGCCGCCGAGCTGTACCCGATCCTGGCCGCGCTCGAGGCGCTGGCCGTCCGCACCGGCGCGGGGTCCGATGCCGGGCTCGCGGACCGGCTCGATCCGGTGTTCGCCGAGCTGGCGTCCTGCGCCGATCCCGTACGCCGCTGGCGCCTCGACTCCGCGGGGCACGACGCGCTCGTGGCCGCCTCGGGCAACCGCCGCCTCGCCGACCACGCGCGCCGGCTGCGCACCACCCTGTCGCGCTACGAGCTCGCCTACATGCGCGAGGTCAGGTCACGGCAGGACGCCGACCGGCAGCACCGGGAGATCGCCGCGGCGCTGGCGGCGGGGGAGTCCGAGCGCGCCGCCGTCCTGGTCGAACGGCACTGGCACGACGGCATGGCCACGGTCCTCGACTGGCTCGCCCGCCGCCCCGGCTGAGCCAGCCTGCCGTCAATCGCCCGTCAGGCGCGCGGGGAAGCCGCCGGTGGCGATCGGCCCCCACCGGTCGATGGCGATGCTGATCAGCGACTTGTCCTGGCGCCGCATGGCGGCGCGGTAGTCGTCCCAGTCGGGGTGCTCGCCGGAGATCGCGCGGTAGTACTCGACCAGGCCGTCCAGCGCCTCGGGCATGTCGGCCACCTCGGCCCGCCCGTCGACCTGGACGTACGGCCCGTCCCAGTCGTCGGACAGCACGCAGATCGAGACGCGCGGGTCGCGGCGCGCGTTCGCCGTCTTGGCGCGCTCCGGGTACGTCGACACGACGATGCGGCCCGCGGCGTCCACCCCGCAGGTCACCGGGGAGAGCTGCGGGCGCCCGTCGGCGCGCGCGGTGGACAGCAGCCCGTGGTGGCGCGGGCGCAGGAATTCCAGGAGCTCGGGCAGGTCCACCTTGTCGGCGGTCGCGGTCTTCGGCATGGCCGGTTCCTTTCCCGTTCGGACGCGGTCGTACGCGACCCTCTCAGCCCTGCCTGGCCGGCCGGATGGTGATGTCGCCGATCTCCACGTCGTCGGGCTGCTCGATGGCGAAGGCGATGGCGCGCGCCACGGCGTCGGGGCTGATGCCGAGCGCCGCCATGGCGTCCTGGGCCTGCGCGCGCTGCCCGGGGTCGCCGACGTGGTCGACGAGCTCGGTGCGGACGAACCCCGGCGAGACGGATGTCGTCCGCAGCACGCCGTCGGTGGACTCCTGGCGCAGCGCCTCCAGCAGCGTGCGCACGGCGTTCTTGGTGCCCGCGTAGACGGCCTGGGTCGGGACGATCTTGATGCCGGACGTCGACACGGTGGTGACGAGGTGGCCGTGGCCCTGGTCGCGGAACACCGGCAGCGCGGCGGCGATGCCGTGCAGGACGCCGCGCAGGTTGACGTCGATCATCGCGTTCCAGTCGTCGACGTCGAGGTCGGTCATGGGGGCCGTACGGGCGACCCCGGCGTTGCCCACGAGGACGTCGAGGCGCCCGAACCGGTCCACGGCCAGGGCCACGAGGCGGTCGAGGTCGGCGCGTCGGGTGACGTCGACCTCCAGCAGTTCGGCGCGGCCGCCTTCGTCGCGGATCCGCGCGACGAGCGCGTCGAGCCGGTCCGTACGCCGGGCGCCCAGGACGACGGCCGCGCCACGGGCCGCCAGCTCCCGTGCGGTAGCCGCGCCGATACCGCTGCTGGCTCCGGTGATGGCGACGACCTTGCTGTCCAGTCCGCTCATCGCGGCCCCTCCTGCCCTAAACTGACAACTGTCCGGTTACGCCTCCACCGTACCGGACACTTGTCCGTCTTTTGTCGGGAGGAGCGTGGCGCCGTGGCGGGTCGTGAGCGCCGGTCGGACGCGGTCGCCAACCGCGACCGCATCGTCGAGGCCGCGCGGGCCGAGCTGAGCGCGTCCAACGGCGCCGCCGGCGACCTGCGGCTGCACCGGGTGGCCAAGGCGGCGGGGCTGGGGCAGGGCACCCTCTACCGGCACTTCCCGACCCGCGAGCACCTGCTGGCGGAGGTGTACCGCGACGAGCTGACCCAGCTCGTCGCGGCCGTGGCGCCGCTGCTGGCGGAGCAGCCGCCGCTTCGCGCGCTGACCCGCTGGCTGGAGCGGCTGGTCGAGTACGCGCGGGTCAAACGCGGTGTCATGGCGGCGATCGAGGCGTCGGCGTGGCGCGACCTCTACTCCGACCAGCACCACCGGCTCGACGAGGCGCTCGGCACGCTGCTCGACCGGGGGAAGGCCGCCGGCGAGATACGCGAAGAGGTCGACGCCGCCGACGTCATCCTGCTCCTGGGCGCGCTGTCCCGCATCCCCGAAGCGGAGTGGGACGCGCGCGCCCACACGATCGTGGCGGTCATCGTCGACGGCCTCCGCCGCGGCCAGGCGGCGCCGCCGGTATCGTGAACGCCGGGGTCACCGGGGCTGGGGAGGAACCATGGCGGAGGCGCGTACGGGCGAGGCGCCCGTCGTACGTACGGCGGGGGTGTCCGACGTCGCCGGGCTGGCCCGCGTGCTCGGCCGGGCGTTCGTCGACGACCCGGTCATGGGCTGGCTGTTCCCCGGCGAGGGCGACCGGGAGGCCACGCTGACGCGGCTGTTCGAGGTGCTCGTGGAGTTCGTGCACCTGCCGTACGACGGCGCCGACGTCGGCCTGGCCGGCGCGGAGTTCGGCGGCGGGGCGCTGTGGGACCCGCCCGGCCACTGGGCGCCGGCCTCCGCCGAGATGCTGGAGATGCAGAGCGGGTTCGCGGCCTCCATCGGCGGCGACGGCGAGCGGCTCACGGCGGCCACGCGGGCCATGGACGCCGCGCACGTCACCGAGCCGCACCTGTACCTCGCGCAGATCGGCACCGACCCCGGCCACCGGGGCACCGGCGTGGGCGCCGCGCTGCTGCGGTCGCGGCTCGCCGCGTGCGACGCCGACGGGCTGCCCGCCTACCTGGAGAGCAGCAACCCGGCGAACGTCCCGTACTTCCGCCGGTTCGGCTTCGAGGTGACCGGCGAGATCACCGCGCACGGCGGGCCCACGATGTGGGCGATGTACCGTCCCGCCCAGGCCGGCTGACCCGTCCGGACCGTTTTCTCCAATGCCCGGCCCCCGCGGCGTGCTCGAATGGCGCCATGACGACGACGAACGACCAGGTGATCGTGGTCGGCGCCGGGGTGTCGGGCCTCACCACGGCGCTGTGCCTGACCGATGCGGGCCGGTCCGTACGCGTGCTGGCCGCCGCGCCGCCCCGCGAGACGACCTCGATGGTGCCGGGCGCGCTGTGGGGGCCGTGCTTCGCCGAGCCGGTGGAGCGCACGCTGGCCTGGACGGAGCGGTCGCTGGCCGACTTCCGTGCGCTGGCCGCCGAGCCGTCCAGCGGCGTACGGATGGCGCCCGCGGTGTCGGTCGGTGCGCTGCCGCCGGGGAGCGCGCTCCCGCCGCAGGTGCGGCTGATCCCCGAGCTGCGGGAGGCGCGGCCGGAGGAACTGCCCGCGGGGTACGCGTCCGGGTTCCGCGCGCTGATGGTGGCGGTGGACATGCCGAGGTACCTGGATTTCCTGACCGGGCGGCTCGCGGCGGCCGGGGTCGCGATCGAGGTGCGGCGGGTCGCGTCATTCGGGGAGCTCGGCGGCGAGGCGGCCGCGGTGGTGAACTGCGCCGGGCTCGGCGCCCGCGAGCTGGCCGCCGACGCGGAGCTGGGGCCGGACTTCGGCCAGGAGGTCGTGCTGTCCAACCCGGGCCTGGAGACCGTCTTCATCGACCTGACGCCCGGTACCGAGAGCACGATCTTCGTCCCGCATCCGGACCGGGTGGTGTGCGGGGGCGTCAGCCGGCCCGGCCGGTGGGACACCACGCCCGACCCGGAGGTCACGGAGGCCATCCTGGAGCGCTGCCGCGCCGCCGAGCCGCGGCTGCGCGACGCCGAGGTGCTGGACGTGCTGACGGGGCTGCGTCCGAGCCGTCCGGCCGTACGCGTCGAGGCCGAGGACGTGGACGGTCTGCGCGTCGTCCACAACTACGGCCACGGGGCGCACGGTGTGAGCCTCTCGTGGGGATGCGCGCGCGACGCGGCCCGTCTGGCCGGCTAGCGGGCGGCGGTTTGGGCGAGGTGGCGGAGGATCGCGTCGGCGACGGGCTCGGGCGCCTCGCGGTGCGGGAAGTGGCCCACGCCGTCGAGGACCAGGCGCTCGTACGCGGCGGTGAAGTACGGGTCGAGGCCCGCGGAGCCCGCCGGGTGGTCGCAGCGGTCGTCGCCGCCCTGGATCATCAGGGTCGGCACGGTGATGCGCTCGGTCTCCGAGAGCCGCCGGGCGAGGTCCGCGTAACGGGGGTCGCGCGGCTCGTCCGGGAGGAACCGGGTGCGGTACGCGTTCAGCGTGATCGCCACCCAGTCGGGGTTGGCGAACGTACGGGCCGTCGCGGCGAACTCGGCGTCGTCGAACCAGCCGGGCGGGCTCCAGGTGTCCCACTGCACGCGCGCGAACCCGACCGGGTCGGCGGCGACCGCCTCGGCGCCCGCGCCGAAGCACATCAGCCACTGATACCAGAACGCGCGGGCCTGGTCGTACGGCGGGATCGCGAAGACGCCGCGCGGCTGGTACGGCAGCGCGAGCCCGGCCACGCCCGCGCACCGCTCGGGCGCGAGGACGGCCATGGTGTACGCCGCGCGTGCGCCCCAGTCGTGGCCGACCACGGCAACGCGCTCCAGTCCGAGGGCGTCGAGCAGGTCGAACGCGTCCGAGGCCAGGGCGACCCCGCGGCCGTCGCGCGGTGTGCCCGCCGCCAGGAAGCGGGTTCCGGCCGAGCCGCGCAGCGCCGGGATGATCGTCCGCCACCCGTCGGCGCGCAGCCGCTCGGCTACCGGCCGCCACCCGCGCGGCGCGTCCGGCCAGCCGTGCAGCAGCAGCACGGGCGGCCCCTCGCGCGGCCCGCCGTCGTCGACCTCGATCTCCAGAACACCGGTCGTCACCCTGCCCATCGAGACCGCCCTCCCAGCGCCGTACGCGGGTCCACCGCGGTGGCCGTACGCGGAGACCGTACGCCGTTCACCCCTGGATGCCGACCTGCTCCTCGAGGTAGGCGATGGCCCCGGCGCCCTCCTCGGCGAACAGCACCAGCTCGGTCAGCGGGATCGGCAGGAACCCCTCCGCGTCCATGCGCCGCATCTGCTCCTTGAGCCCGTCGTAGAACCCGTCGGCGTTCAGCAGCACAACGGGCTTCGTGTGCATCCCGTGCTTCTTCAGCTCCAGAATCTCGGTGGCCTCGTCGAGCGTCCCCGTCCCGCCCACCATGACCACGATCCCGTCCGCCCGCGCCAGCAGCTCCGCCTTCCGCTCGGCGAGATCCCCCGCGATCACCATCTCGTCCGCGCCGTGCCGAGCCTTATGCGCCAAGAACCCGACGGACACCCCCACAAGCCGCCCCCCAGCGGCCTGCACCCCATCCGCCATGACCCGCATGAGCCCGGTATCCGACCCACCCCACACGAGCGTGTGCCCCCCTTTCCCAATCAACTCGGCGAACTCCCGAGCGGGGGAGGTGTAGCGCTCGTCCAGGTCAGCAGCGGAACAGAAGACACAGATATTCACGCGGCCAGTGTAGATAGCCCCCCGGAGCCCGCCCCCGCCCCACCCGTCCCCGCGCACGCAACCCCCGAAGGCCCCAACAGCCCCGGGTTACGGCCCATGAGCAGGATCGCTATGAGGCGGACGGTGCGGTCGGCGTCGTGCTTGCAGAGGCCGATGAGAGCCCGGCATGCCAACCCCGTGGCCAATTGCGAATCCGGTAAATCGACGGCGCGCGGGTGTGAATGCGGTGGGTGTGGATCGGGTGGCGGTGGAGGGGGTTGTCAGGGGGGCGGATCGGTAGTCACCTTGTGACTACCGGAGGTTCGGTGCGATCGAGGGAAGGACTTCGCGATGTCGGCGGTGGCAGTGGAGGAGAAGGTCAAGGGGTTCGTGTCCGGGCAGCGGCGGCTGTTCGTCAATGGGGAGTGGGTCGACGCGGCGTCGGGGAAGACGTTCGCCACGCCGGATCCGGCTACCGGGGAGACGCTCGCGCACATTGCGGAGGGGGACGCGGAGGATATCGACCGGGCCGTACGGGCGGCGCGCGCGGCGTTCGAGACGGGGCCGTGGTCGCGGATGACGCCGTCGGAGCGGGGGAAGCTGATCTGGAAGATCGGCGACCTCATCCTCGAGCACGTCGACGAGCTGGCGCAGCTCGAGTCGCTGGACAACGGGAAGCCGTACACCGTCGCCAAGGCCGCGGACGTGCCGCTGGCCGCCGACCTGTTCCACTACATGGCCGGCTGGGCGACCAAGATCGAGGGCAACACGATCGACATCTCGGTCCCGGTGATGCCCGGCGCGAACTTCCACTCGTACACGCTGCGCGAACCCGTGGGCGTGGTCGGGCAGATCATCCCGTGGAACTTCCCGCTGCTGATGGCCGCGTGGAAGCTCGGCCCGGCGCTGGCCACCGGGAACTGCGTGATCCTCAAGCCCGCCGAGCAGACGCCGCTGACCGCGCTGCGGCTGGCCGAGCTGATCGCCGAGGCGGGGCTGCCGCCCGGCGTGGTCAACGTCGTGCCCGGCTACGGCGAGACCGCGGGCGCGCGCCTGGCCGTGCACCCGGACGTCGACAAGGTCGCCTTCACGGGCTCGACCGAGGTCGGCCGGGAGATCGTCCGCGCCGCGGCGGGCAACCTGAAGAAGCTGACGCTGGAGCTCGGCGGCAAGAGCCCCAACATCGTCTTCGAGGACGCCGACCCGGCGGCCGTCGAGGGCGCGGCGAACGCGATCTTCTTCAACCACGGCCAGTGCTGCGTGGCCGGGTCGCGCCTGTACGTCCACCGCAGCCGGTTCGACGAGGTCGTCGAGGGCGTGGCGGGCATCGCCAAGTCGATCAAGCTCGGCCCCGGCCTCGACCCCGGCACCCAGATGGGCCCGCTGGTCTCCGACGAGCAGCTCCGCCGGGTCACCGGCTACCTCGACTCCGGCCGCGCCGACGGCGTCACGACCGTGACCGGCGGCAACCGCTACGGCGACCGCGGCTACTTCGTCGAGCCCACCGTGCTGACCGGCACCCGGGAGGACATGAAGGTCGTCCGCGAGGAGATCTTCGGCCCGGTCGTGGTCGCCGCGCCGTTCGACGACCTGGACGAGATCGCCGCGCAGGCCAACGACACCGACTACGGCCTGGGCGCGGGCATCTGGACGCGGGACATCTCCAAGGCGCACGCCCTGGCCAAGAAGCTCCGCGCCGGCACGGTGTGGATCAACTGCTACAACGTCTTCGACGCGGCCCTGCCGTTCGGCGGCTACAAGCAGTCCGGCTGGGGCCGCGAGATGGGCCACGAGGTGCTCACCAACTACACCGAGGTCAAGGCGGTCACGACGCAGCTCTAAGACGGGGTGGGGGTCCGGTCCGCGGGGGTGGGCCGGACCCGTCAGCCCGCGGTGGTCAGCAGCTCGTCGAGGAACGCCACGGTGGCGACGGCCGTCTCGTAGCGCCAGGCGGCCAGCGTACGGTCGAAGCCGCGCGCGCGGTCGCGGGCGTCGCGCAGGGCCGCGACGATGGGTTCGAGGGTGCGGCGCTGCGCGGCGAGCAGGCCGGACGGGTCGCGGCCGGCGCGGTCGAGCAGCGCGAGCTTCACGAGCAGCTCCGACCGCACGTCCCGTACGTGCGCGACCGGACGGCCCAGCCAGCGTTCGGCCGCCGACGCGCCGTTGGTGGTGGCCTCGACGAGGGTGCGCGCGGGCCCGTGCACGCTGTGCTCGACCCCGGTCTCGGCGATCAGGCCGGCGTCGCGCAGGCGGCCGAGCGCGCGGTACACCACGGGCCGCGGCAGCCGCCAGGCGCGGCCGATCCCGCCGTCCGGCCCGGCCAGCGCCGCGATGGCGAAGCCGTGCGTCGTCCCCTCGCACACCAGGCTCAGCACCAGCCACTCGGCCAGCGACAGCGACGGTTCTTCGGACCTGCCCACCCCCCAACCTTAGGACGGGCGGGGGCGCGGACCGGTCAGCGCGGACGGCGGCGGCGCAGGCTCGTCTCCGGGATGCCGGACTCGGCGGCCATGGCCTTCCACGTCATTCCGGCGGCGCGGCGCGCCGTGATGTACGCGTCGAGCGCCGGGAAGCCCAGGTTCCGCGCGGCGTCGCGGTCGCGGCCCGCGGCGGCGTGCCGCTTGCCGGCGTGGACGGTGCGGGCGACGCCGTGGCGGCGCATCGCGGCGGTCACCGCGCGTGGCGTCATGCCGGACTCCGCGGCGATGGCGGCGATCGTCCGGTGCTGCTCCACGTGCCGTACGCGCAGGTACGCGGCCAGGTCGGGGAAGCCGAGCCGGGCGAGCACCGGGCGCCAGCGCTGGTCGCGGTGGTCCGGCCGGCCGCCGAGCGCGGCCTCCGCGGCGACCTGCGCGAGGTGGCGGCACACCCAGTCCTTGTGGAGGCCGGCCTCCCTGCTGATGGCCGCCATGCTCATGCCGGTCGCCATGCGGCTGGCGACGTAGGAGGTGAAGTCGGCGAACCCGAACCGGGCCGCGACCTCGGCGGCGATCGCGGCGAGCCGCTCCCGGTGCCAGCGCGCGTATCCGGCGGCCCGCGCCTCCGGGCGGGCCATCGCCAGCGCGGCCAGGGTCTTCGGCCGCCGCTCAAGGGGATGCGCACGGCCGCGCGCGGCGGCCGCGGCCGCCCTGGTCAGCTCGCCCTTCCGGGCGCGCTCGCGTGCGGACGACTGCGCCTCGCGCAGGGTCGGGTCGACGACCCGCCGCGCGGCCAGCGCCGCCGCGCGCCGCTTCCGCGTGGCCACGCCGGCCAGCGAGTTCCCCGATTCGAGCCCGAACGCCTCGACGTAGCCGTCCTTCGTCCACCCGTGTACGCGCAGGTGGCTGGCCACCGAGAGGAACCAGCGGCCGCACAGGTGGCAGCAGACCCGGTCGCCGTCGGGCACCATCTGCCCGAGCGGCGCGTAGTACGGCGTGCCGTCCGGAAGCCACCCGGCCGGTCCGGCCACGGATTCGTCAAACGCGTACTCGGCCACGACGCTCACGGCAGCGCTACCCTCCTGGAGTCGGTAGTCACACTGAGACTACCGATCCGGGCGGCGCTCGTGAAGGCCCGGCCGGTCCTTGATCAGGCGGCCGTCAGCGGCCCGCGGCGATCAGCGGGGTGGACCGATCCAGATCTCCGTGACCTGGGAGACGTAGCGGCTGCCGCCCTTGTCGCGCGGCACGGCGAGCTGCGGGCCCTCGGCGTCGAGCGGCCGGTCGTCGATCTCCGTGGCCAGCAGCACGCCCGCGTCGCCGTAGTCGGGGTCGATCTCGCCCCACGACAGCGTCGCCTGGTGCCCGTCGGCGCCGGTCACCGACAGGAGGTAGCGGACGCGGTCCTTGGCGCGCGCGGGGTCGAAGGCGGGCGCGGCCGCCATGACCACGTCGTACAGCAGCGGACCGGCGAACACGTAGCGGCGCAGGTCGCCGCACGAGCACGCGAACTCCGCCCGTACGGTCCGCGCGGGAAACGCGCGCAGCGCGGCGACCGTCACCGGCCCGGACCGCGCCACCTCACCGCCAAGCCGGAACCGCGCCACGGCCCGCACCGTCTCCCGTCCAAGCGCCATGTCCGCCATCGGTCCTCCCGGTGCTCGCCCACGCCGGATGCCTACCGGCTCCGCAGGAGAGTTTCCGCGGACGGCACCGCACGCAAACCAGCCACGGGGATGGATTCCCCTTCTCGCGTTGACCTTGCCCCTGGGAGAGACCAGCCGTACGGGGTCAGGCGATTCGTACGGCGGTGAGGACGCCGTCGCCGAGTTCGTGGAGGTGGACGGAGAAGCGGGGGTCGGCCTCGACCAGGGCGCGGAACGGGGCGACCTGGGCGGCGTGGCTGACGGAGTTGTCCACCGCGACCACGCCGTGCGGGGCCAGGGCGCGGGCCAGGTGGGGCAGGTAGTCCGGGTAGGCGGGGCGTTCCGCGTCCAGGACGATGACGTCGGCGGACGCGGGTGCGGCGGCGGCCAGGATCTCGGCGGCGTCGGCGTGGACGACCTCGGCCCATTCGGCGACGCCCGCTTCCGCGAGGTTCTGGCGGGCGCGGGCGGCGCGGTCGGCCTCGATCTCCACGGTCGTCACCCGTCCGCGCAGGTCGCGGGCCGCGTCGGCGAACCAGATCGCCGAGTAGCCGTTGGACGTGCCGATCTCCAGGACCCGCCCGCCGCCGTTGGCGCGGATCAGCGTCGCGATGAGCCCGGCGGCGTCCGGCGTCATGTTCCGCAACCGGAGCAGCCGGTCGGCGAGCGGCGCGTCGTGCTCGCGGCCCTGGTGGTAGAGGGTTTCGAGGAATGCGGCGAGCTCTGGGTTCATGGACGGCTCCTCCACGGGGCGAGCGTACCGGCGGAGTTCCGCGGCCGGGTCCTCGGCGGCCGCGCCGTGGGCCTGGAGATCACCCTGGATCCGGTTCCGCCGCAAGAGGCCTGACGCGTCCAGGACCGGCCATGCCGTATTTCGCCCCGGCACCGGCGACAAATGCGGAGAAACTCTTTACTCTCGCCGGGAAGACAAGCGGGCTCATCGGCTGAACTCAGCGGAGCGGTCATGATCTTTCGCAAGGCGTCCCTCGTCGCGGCGGCCGGGGCACTGGCCGCCACCGCCCTGATCGCGGGCGGATCGCCCGCCCTGGCACAGGCCGCGCGCCCGGCCCCGGCGCCGCACGGCCCGGTCACCCACGACCAGAACCCGCGCGTACCCGAGGGCGCCGCGTGGACCGAGGCGTACTTCCCGTCCTCCGACGGCAGCGGCGTCGTACTGCACGCCGACGTGCTGCGCCCGGCGAACCTCCCGGCCCGTGCCAAGACGCCGGTGATCCTCTCGGTCGGGCCGTACTTCGCGCACGCGGGGCAGGAGAGCCCCGAGGGATGGGCGCAGGCCGGGCCGTCCAACCGCTTCCAGGACTTCGTCGACGGCGCCCACCTGATGGCCCGCGGCTACACGTACGTCATGGTCGACCTGCGCGGCTTCGGCGGCAGCACCGGATGCCTCGACTGGGTCGGCCCCGGCGAGCAGGCCGACGTCAAGGCGGCCATCAAGTGGTCGGCCGGCCAGGCGTGGTCGACCGGCAAGGTCGGCATGTACGGCAAGTCCTACGACGCCGTCACCGGGCTGGTGGGCAACGACCTCAGGCAGCCGAGCCTCAAGGCGGTCGTCGCGCAGGAGCCCGTCTGGAACATGTACAACTACCTGTTCAGCAACGGGGTGCCGCGCCCGAACGTCACCGGCACGCCCGAGGCGTACAACTCGATCGCGACGATGCCGCCGATGACCGACGACAGCCCGCGCTACAAGGCCGCCGCCGAGTACGAGACGAGCCACCCGGCCTGCCTGAGCGACAACATCACGAACAACAACGACCCAGATCCGAATTCGGCGTACTGGCGGGCCCGCAACCTGGCCGCCCACGCGGCCGGGACCAGCACGCCGCTGTTCGTGACCCAGGGCTTCATCGAGCCCAACACCAAGCCCGAGAACATCAAGACGTACCTCGACAACCACCACGGCCGGGAGCGCGGCTGGCTCGGCCAGTGGGAGCACGTACGGGGCAACGACACCGACGAGAACGGCCACCTGCTGCAGGGCCGCGCCGGCTGGTTCGACGAGACGATGCGGTTCTACGACCAGTACCTCCGCGGCATCGCGCCCAAGGTGCACGACCCGGCGTTCGCCATCGAGAACAGCCTCGGCCACTGGCGCGCGCAGTCGACATGGCCGGTGACCACGGCGTCGTACCAGGCGCCGCTCGCCTCCGGCAGCTACGTCGACGACGGCGGCGGCTCCACGGCCGCGAGCCCGGCGGCGGGCAACCGGTGGGACATGGAGCGCGCGCCGCGTTCGGAGCCGCTGTCCGCCACCGAGAAGAGCGATGCCGGGCAGGACGCCGACTCCGGCCTCTGGACCTGGTCCACGCCGGCCGCGCGCACGCTCCGGCTCACCAGCACACCGCGGATCTCGTTCAACGCGGGCGCCGGCGGGAACGTGATGGTGCGCCTGTGGGACGTCGCCCCGGACGGCACGGCCACGATGCTGGACGAGAACGTCGCGCTGGTGAAGGGCCGCGGCCCGGTCGCGTTCGACCTGAAGTCCACTGACTGGACCTTCGAGCGCGGCCACCGGCTCGGGGTGCAGGTCGGCACGATCAGCTCGCGCGGCTGGGTGGGCGCACCATCGGGCCACACGATCGCGGTGTCCCGCGCGCGCCTCGGCCTGAACGTGCAGGACACCCGGTCCGACGTACCGGCGCAGGGCGACGCCTCGCCGTACCTCGCCCAGTACCGCGCGGCGAACACCACCACACTCGGCAACGTCGGCAAGGGCACCTTCCCCCTGACGACCTCCCGGAGCCGCTGACCCCGGTACGCGCCCCGGCCCGTCCGACCGTTCGGGTGGACCGGGGCGCGTACGCGGTCGGTACGGTGAGGCGAATGATCACCTGCGTTGTCGAGTACACGATCGACCCCGGCAAGATCGGCGACTTCGAGCGGTTCGCGCGGGCCTGGATGGGGCTGGTGGACCGGCATGGCGGTACGCATCACGGCTACTTCCTGCCGGGCGAGGGGGCCAGCGACCGTGCCATGGCGCTGTTCTCGTTCCCGTCGCTGGCGGAGTACGAGCGGTACCGCACGCTGTTCGGCGTCGACCCGGACTTCGTCGCCGCGGACCGGATCAGGGACGCCTCAGGGTGCGTCCTCCGCTACGAGCGCACGTTCATGCGCCCCCTGCTCCCCAACGGGTAGCCCGCCGGTGGGGAGCAGGGGGCGCCGAGCGCAGCGAGCCGCACGCCGCGGGCGCGGTGGCCTCCTGCGGCAGGCTCGGGTCGAGCTCGCTCTTGCCGAGGACGTTGTCGTAGCGGCCGTTGTGGTTGTAGTCCACGCCGTGCAGGGCGGATGTTCGCGGCGGTGCTCGCGCTGACCGTGATGATGCGGTGGCCGTTGTGCGTGCTGGCGTACTTCGTGCTCGGGCAGACGCCGCGCGCGCCGATGTGGATGTGCTGCGCGTGCGGCAGGTTCCGCGGCAGGCCTGGCCGGCGGCCGCCGGCACGGCGCAGGCGGCCGCGGCGGCTATGGGCAGCATCATCTTGACGGACTTCTTCACGGTCCTCACTCCTTTGGGTGACGCGTGAATTCCTCACCCCCTGTTCGGAGACCGCCCGCCGCCAGATTGGTCAGGTTCTCTTTCCGGGATTCTTCGTCAGTCCTTGGAGGTGGGCGGGCGTCTGGTGCGGGGGAACATGTGGTTGATCCAGGCCTTTCCGTCGGCGGCGATGCCCTCCAGGATGCGGAGGGAGTGGCGGATTCCGGCGGCTTCCAGGGTCACGCCGGAGGCCTCGTCGGTGGCGTCCTCGGTGTTCGGCATGACGATGATCTTGAAGCGGTGGCCGCTGACGAGGGCGAGCTTGAAGGCGCGGCGTTCGTTGTCCTCATGATCCACCTCGACGGCCGCGAGGGCGTCGTACCGGTAGTTGGACCACACCCGGTCGTGGAACGTCCCGTGCCGCATGTCGAGGCGCACCTGGAGCTGGCGTACGCCCTGCTTGGTGAGGACGAACAGCAGCATGTTGTACGTGAGGTAGCGCCACGGGCCGCCGCGGGCGCGGCCGTGCCGGTCCGACCCCGGTGCCTCGAGGAACGTGTACGCCAGGACGTCGCTCATCGGGAGCGAATGGTGGCGCAGCGCCTCGTCCAGGAGGATCTTCCGGTCGCATTCCAGCCACGCGGACATCTCCCGGTCCGAAGGGCGGCCCCGAAGTTTCTTCGTCCAGCGCGCGTGCGCGTCCCACCGCTCGCCCAGCTCCCGCGCGCGCTCCCGGCCGTCGGCGTCGGCGCGCCTGCGGTCGAGGACGATGTCCGCCGTCGTGCGTACGGCGGCCCAGCCGCCCAGCACCAGGAAGAACAGCGCGTACGCCGCGTGCAGCGGATCCGCGGTGAGCGCGGCGGCCAGCGACAGGAGGCCGCCCGAGGCGAGCGCCGCGCCGCCGAGCACCGCCGTGGCCTTGGTGGCCGTCCGGGTCGCCAGCTCGGTCCGGTACGCGTACAGGGTGTGGTGCGACCACTCGCGCCGTACCTTGCGCACCAGGTGCCGGATCAGCCACGCGACGGCGTCGGCGCTGGTCCGCTGCTCGCGGTAGATCTCGACGATCTCGTCGCGGAGGCTGCGGCGCACCCCCTCGGTCCGCGCGAGCCACACCGCCTTGTCCGTGCCGCGGGGAACGTAGGCCGCGAAACCGTCCTTGAACCGCTCCGTCACGTTCGCCGCGAAGCCTTTCGTACGGCCGCCCGTCTTCGCGGGCCGCGGCACCGCGTACGCCGCGTCCTTCGCCCGGCACCGCAGCACACGGAACCGCCATTCCAGGCCGGCACGCGCGCCGAGGCCGCCTCCGGTGAGGCTGAGCAGCGACACGAACAGCAGCGGTAACCGCCCCGCCGCGACGAGGGCGTACGCGGTGTAGGCGACGGCCCCGGCGAGCGCGGCCGTGCCCGCCACGGCCTGGGCCCACGTCAGCTTGGGAACCCGCGGCGGGTCGGTCGGGAGCACCCGGGGGTTCGCGGGGTCGGGCTCGAAGAACTTCCAGACACGGTAGGCCCGCGAACCGGCATGCTGCCCCAGCCGGGCCGCCTCGACGTCGCGTTTCCAGATGCCGTCGCGGATGGGGCCGCGGACGAAGTCCTCGGTGTGCCGTACGATCAGCCCCCGCTTGTGCGGGTCGAGGCGGTCGAGCTCCTTCAGCGCCACGTCGATCTCGGTCTCGGACTCCTCCGTCCGCTCCGCGGCCTCCAGGATGTGGCAGACGGTGCTCACCGCCTCGCCCCATCCGCCGGAGATGTTGAGCGCCCGGCATTTCTCGCACCCGTCCCAGAGCGCATTGGCGTCGTCGTCCGGCAGCTCGTCGTGCAACCGCCCGCTGACCAGCGCGAGGATCCAGTAGAACAGGGTCCGTTCGGTCTGGTACCCCTCCATCACCGCGTCGGTGATGTACGTCCTGGCCCGGCTGGCGATCCCGCTGTCCAGGCAGTTCACGCCGATCTCGAACTTCCACTCCGGCGTGGCGTCCGGCGGCGCGACGAAGTTGTAGAAGTCGCCGTGCACGGCGCCGGTCTGCGCCCCGATCGTCGAAGAGCCGGACGCGGTGTTCGTCGTGTCGCCGCTCCGGCCGTTCACGACAGCCCTCTCGCGAGCGTTATCGCGGCGGTGGCGGCGGCGGCAAGATCGGCCGCGTCACCGATGAGCCCGCGGACCTTCTTCATCGCGAGCACGAACCGGCTCCCGTCCTGCCGCCGGCCGTCGCGCAGCGCGTCGTCGGCCTCCGCCAGCTCGGTCTCGACCGCCGCGTACGTCTCGTCGTCCAGCCGGCCGGCGGCGCGCGCCTCCGTCAGCCGGGCGCGCAGGATCGCGAGCGCCTCGGCCACGTCGCCGGGCCCGTTCGCCTCGCCGCCGATGCGGAGGCCGCCGTAGACCGTGCCGACCTGCGCACCGACGTGCGCGTTGCCCGTGGCGATGTTCCGCGTCGTCCCCGGCATGTCGTCGTCGCCCGTCGTGTCCGGTTTCATCTGCCGCCTCGCGTTCCCCTGCTCGTCGTACAGGCTCTCGGCCAGCGCCGCGGCGAAGGCGGCCGCGCCCTCGACCGCGCGCCGCTGCCATTCCTCCCGGTCGGTGGCCTCCTTGGTGCCGTCGGCGCGGTCGCTGACGCCGCGGACGACGACCACCGGAAGCGTGTCGTTGAGGTGGGCCGCCTGGGCCACCCCGGCGCCTTCCATCTCCACCGCCAGCGCGTCGTTGTAGCCGTCCCGGATGCGGCGCGCCTCCGCCGAGTCCGTGGAGTTCAGGACGATCTCGCCGGCCGCGATCGGGCCGAAGAGGACGTCCGGGCGCCGGTCCAGGCCGCGCGCCCACTGGCCGTCCCGTTCGATGTGCCGGGCGAGCTGGTCGGCGGCGTGCGACGTCTCCCATACGCGCGGGCGGAGCTTGAAGCCGTCCGGCCCGCTGGTGCCGCCGTGGAACGCGTAGACGTGCGTCGCCACGACGACGGCGCCGAGGCCGACGTGCGCGTGGAGGGCGCCCGCGACGCCGACGAACAGGAGCGCGGCGGGATCGAACGTGCTGACCGCGCGCTCGGCCAGGATCGCGGCGGCCTGGTTGCCCTTGCCGACCTGGGCCAGGGCCACCCGGCAGCGGCCGTCGGCGAGGCGGCCGACCTCGAAGCGGGTGCCGTGCGGGTGCCGGTGCACGCGTACGCCGGTGAGCATCGCGTGCACCGCGGCGTACTCGACGTCCAGAGCCGTGAGGATGACGATCGGGTGCATGTCAGCGTCCTCTCCGTTCGGCACTGCTGGTGGCCGGACCATGGGCGGGTGCAGGACCGTGCGCGGCCCCGCCGCGAACAGCCGGGCGGGCCGCCCGTTGGTGGCCTTGCGATTCGGGCCGGCGGGCACGATGAACCCGTCGGTCTTCTGGACCTTGCGGTAGAAGTTCCGCGGATCGAGCGCGATGCCCCAGACCGCCTCGTAGACCTCCTGGAGCTCACCGATCGTGAACGTCGGCCCGCAGAATGCGGTCGCCAGGGCGGAGCGCTCCAGCTTCGTACGGGCGCGCTCGACGCCGTCGGCGACGATGCGCCGGTGGTCGAACGCCAGCTCCCTGCCGCCGGACAGGACCTCGCCGACGGGGTACCACCGCGCGCCCGCGGCGTCCGTCCCGGCGAGCGGTTCCGGCAGCCGGGGGGCGATCGCGAGGTACGCCACGGAGATCACCCGTCCCCGCGGGTCGCGTCCGGGCTCGCCGTAGACCCCGAGGTGCTCGAGCTGGAGGCGGCCGACATCGAGATCGGTCTCCTCCGACAGCTCCCGGTGGGCCGCGTCGCCGATGTCCTCCTCCGTGTGACGGAGGAACCCGCCCGGCAGCGCCAGCGCGCCCCGGTACGGCTCGACACCGCGGTTGATCAGCACCAGGTGCAGGCGCGCGTCACGCAGCGTGAGGATCACCAGGTCGACCGCCACCATCACCCGCGGCGGAACCCACTCCGTACCGTCCATGCGCCAAGCGTCGCTTCCTGTCAGTCTGACAGAAAGCCGCGCCAGGGTAAGAGTTCACCTACTCACAAGGCCGCAGTGATCGCGGCGAAGAACAGGGCGGCCAGGGCGGCCGTGCCCACGGCGATGCCGAGCCGCTGCGCGGTGGTGAGGACACCGCTCGCCACGCCGGTGAGGTGACCCGGGACGGCGGTCAGGCCGAGGTCGGACGGGAGCGTCAGCGCGGTGGTGATCAGGAAGCCGCCGACCTGGGGGAAGAACGCCGCCCACGCGAACGGGGCGAGGCCGAGCGCGGCCCACGTCCACGGCGGCCACGCGAGATCGCGGCCCAGGGACAGCGGCAGCGGCACGAGCAGGACGGACCGGGCGAGGAGGGCCGTGCCCGGGGAGGTCGGGGCGGGTCGTACGGGCGGGGTCGGGCGGGGCGCGGGTCTCCGGGATCAGGGCCGGGGCGAGGGCCAGGCCCGCCAGGCCGACGGGGATGTTGAGGAGGAAGGCCGGGCGCCGGGTCAGGCCGGCGATGTCGGCGGAGACGATCGCGCCGCCCGGGAGCCGGCCGGCGAGCGCCGGAGGCCGCGTGGGGCGGCGCGGGGCTCTGGGCGGTCAGCCGGCGAACCAGCGTACGGGGGCGGGGCGGAGGTTCTCGTAGATGTGCTTGGTCTCGCGGTATTCGTCGAGGCCGTGGGGGCCTAGTTCGCGGCCGATGCCGGACTTGCCCATGCCGCCCCACTCGGCCTGGGGGAGGTACGGGTGGAAGTCGTTGATCCACACGGTGCCGTGGCGCAGGCGGGCGGCGACGCGGCGGGCGCGGGCGGTGTCGGCGGAGAAGACCGCGCCGGCCAGGCCGTACTCGGTGTCGTTGGCCAGGGCGACGGCCGCGTCCTCGGTGGTGAAGGCCTCGACGGTGAGGATCGGGCCGAAGGTCTCCTCGCGGATGACGCGCATGCCGCGGTGGCAGTCGTCGAGGATGGTCGGCTGGTAGAAGTAGCCGCCGGCGGGGCGTACGGCGGACGGCTCGGGGCGGGCGCCGCCGCACACCAGGGTGGCGCCCTCGGCCAGCGCCGAGGCCACGTAGTCCTCGGTCTTGGCGAGCTGCTGGGCGGAGACGAGCGGGCCGCACTCGACGCCGTCCTCCGTACCGCGGCCGAGGCGGATCCGGCGGGCGCGGGCGGCCAGCTCGGCGACGAAGCGGTCCTTGACGGACGCCTCGACGATCAGCCGCGCGCCGGCCGAGCAGACCTGGCCGCTGTGGATGAACGCCGCGTTCAGCGCCTGGTCCACGGCGGTGTCGAAGCCCTCGTCGGTGGCGCAGGCGTCGGCGAAGACCACGTTCGGGTTCTTGCCGCCCAGCTCCAGGGCGATCCTCTTGGCGCCGGACACGGCAGCGGCGCCGACCTTGGTGCCGGAGACCAGGCCGCCGGTGAAGGAGACCAGGTCGACGCCGGGATGGGTGCCGAACCGGGCGCCCACCGGGTCGCCCGCGCCCGTCACGATGTTCGCGACGCCGGCCGGGACGCCCGCCTCGATCACGAGCCGCACCAGGTGGATCGTGGACAGCGGCGTGACCTCGCTCGGCTTGATCACGAAGGTGTCGCCCGCGGCCAGCGCCGGGGCGATCTTCCAGCTCGCCTGGAGCAGCGGGTAGTTCCAGGGCGTGATCATGGCGCAGACGCCGACCGGCTCGTGCACGACGACGCTGTGCACGTCCGGGTCGCCCGCGTCCACGACACGGCCCGCGGACTCCCCGGCGACCAGGTCCGCGAAGTAGCGGAAGGCGTTGGTGACGTCGTCGACGTCGACCCGGCCCTCCTCCAGCGTCTTGCCGGTGTCACGCGACTCGGTCAGCGCGATCTCCGCGCGGTCGCGCTGGAGGAACTCCGCGACGCGGCGCAGCACCGCGGCGCGCTCGGCCACCGGCGTACGCGGCCAGGGGCCGTCGTCGAAGGCGCGGCGCGCCGCCTCGACCGCCGCGTCCGCGTCCGCCTCGCCGCCCTCGGCGACGACGGCCAGCGTGGTCGCGTCGGCGGGGTCGAGCACGTCACGCGTCCCGCCGCCGGCGGCCGTACGCCACACGCCGTCCACATGGATGCTGTCCACAACAGGCACCTCGGGCACCGCCTTCCTCACCGAATACCGCTTCCGCGACGACTGCGATTGTGCCTGACGCGATCTCGGTGAGGGGGCGGTGCCCGTACGCGCTACTGGTCCAGGAGGTCCTCGACCATGATCGGGATGTGGCGTACGCGGATGCCGGTCGCGTTGGCGATGGCGTTGGCGACGGCGGCCGCCATGCCGACGACGCCGATCTCGCCCACGCCGCGCGCCCCGAGGGTGTTCTGCAGGGTGTCCGGGTACTCGACGAACTCGACGCCGACCTCGGGGATGTCCGCGTTGACCGGGAGCAGGTAGCCCGCGAAGTCGCCGTTGGCGGGGCGGCCGTTCGCCTCGATCTCCAGGCCCTCGTGCAGCGCGGCCGACACGCCCCAGATCATGCCGCCCATGATCTGGCTGCGCGCGGTCTTCCGGTTGATGATCCGGCCGGCGTCGAACACGCCGAGCATGCGCGACACCCGGGCCTCACGCGTCCACTTGTGCACGCGGACCTCGCAGAACTGCGCGCCGAAGGAGCTGAACGAGTGCTTGGTCAGCTCCTCGCCGGGCGTGGACGTGCCGGTCGCGGAGACCGACGCACGGTCCAGGGCGCGCAGCAGCTCGCCGAACGTCATCGACCGGCCGCCGGCCTGCACGCGGCCGTCCGCGTACTGGACGTCCATGCCGTCGAACGGCGCGCCGGGCGCGGACGCCAGGGCCAGCAGGTCGTCGATCGCCCTGGGCGCGGCGATCATGATGGCAGAGCCCACGCTCGCCGTGGCGGTCGAGCCGCCGGACAGGCCGCCGGGCGCCAGCGACGAGTCGCCGAGCCGCGGCGTGACCTGGTCGGGCTTGATGTCCAGCGACTCCGCGCCGACCAGGGCGAGCACGGTCAGCAGGCCGGTGCCCGGGTCGGCGCCGCTGCACGCGACGTCCGCCGTGTCGTCGTCGCGCAGCGTGACCTCGACGGAGGCCGGGAAGCGCAGGGCCGGGAACATCGCGGTCGCGGTGCCGAGGCCGACGAGCCAGTCGCCGTCGGTGCGGCCGTGCGGCAGGCGCTCGGACCAGCCGAACCGCTGCGCGCCGATGCGGAAGCACTCGTCGAGGTGCTTGCTCGACCACTGGAGGTCGCGGCCGGGCGGCGCGGCGGAGTTGTTGCGCTGCCGCAGCGCGATCGGGTCCATGTTGAGCGCGACCGCCAGCTCGTCGACCGCGCTCTCCAGCGCGAACGACCCGGGCGCCTCGCCGGGCGCGCGCATGAACGTGGTCGGCGGGATGTTCAGCGGCACCATCTTCTGGCTGATGGCCAGGTTCTGGGTGGCGTACCACTCGCGCGAGGTGCCGTGCGAGGTCGGCTCGATGAACGACCGGTCCATCGGGGTGCTCGACCACGAGTCGTGGCGCAGCGCGAGCAGCGTTCCCGCGGTGTCCGCGCCGAGGGAGATCCGCTGGACGGTCGCGGGCCGGTTCGCCGTGGCGGTGAACATCTGCTCGCGGGCGAGCGCGGCCTTGACCGGCCGGCCGAGGTCGCGCGCGGCGGCCGCGGCCAGGAACGCCGGCGCGGACGTACGGCCCTTGCCGCCGAACGCGCCGCCCACGACCGGGTTCACCACGTGCACCGCCGACGGCTCCAGCTCGAACGCGCCGGCCAGCTCCATGGCCACGAGGTGGGACCCCTGGTTGCCGCTGTAGACCGTCAGCGCGCCGGACTCCCATACGGCGACCGCCGAATGCGGTTCCATCTGGGCGTGGTTCTGCGCCGCGGTGGAGTAGGTCGCGTCGACGACCACCGGGCTCGCGGCCAGCGCGTCGTCGATGGTGTCGACGCCGGGCGCGAGGACCGTGAGCGACGGCGGCTCGCCGTGCATGGACGGCGGCGCGTCCTCCGCGCCGGCGAGGCCGTCCGCCAGCGAGGTCTCCGCGGGCCGCGGGTTGTACGCGACCTCGATGAGCATCGCCGCGTCGCGGGCCTGTTCGTACGTCTCGGCCACCACGAAGCCGATCGGCTGGCCGTAGTAGGCGACGTCCTTGTCCTGCAGGGGCACCCAGGTCACGCCGAACAGCGGCGACTCCGGGGCGCGCAGTTCGAGCGGGTCGAACGGCGAGTACACGCCGAGCACGCCGGGGGCGGCGCGTGCCGCCGTGACGTCTATGGCGGCGATCTCGCCGTTCGCGATCGTGCTGAGCACGACGTATCCGTAGGCCATGCCGGGGAGGTTGTTGTCCGCCCCGTACGTGGCCCGGCCGGTGACCTTCGCCGGGCCGTCCAGACGGCTGGGCATCAGCGGCTCCCCTCGGTCAGTTCGAGCAGTGCGCGGACGACGGTCCGCTTCAGCAGGGGCACCTTGTAGCCGTTCGCGGACAGCGGCCGGGCGCCGTCGGCGGCTACGGACGCGGCCTCCTCGAAGGACGCCTCGGTCGCGGGCGCACCGCGAAGAGCCGCCTCGACGGCGGGCAGCCGCCACGGCACGGTGGCCACGCCGCCGACCGCCACCCGGGCGTCGGCGACGTGCCCGTCCCGTACGTCCAGGGCGACGGCGGCGGAGCTCAGCGCGAACTCGTACGACTGGCGGTCGCGCACCTTGACGTACGTGGAGCGCGCGGCCCAGTCCAGCCGCGGGACGACGACCTCGGTGATCAGCTCGCCGGGGCGCAGGTCGTTCTCCACCTCGGGGGTGTCGCCGGGCTCGCGGTAGAAGTCGGCCAGCTTGACCGTACGGCTCCCGGCGGCGCTGACCAGCCGGATCTCGGCGTCGAGCGCGACCAGGGCGACGGCCAGATCGCTGGCGTGCGTGGCCGCGCAGTGGTCGCCGGCGCCCAGGACGGCGTGCATGCGGTTGGCGCCGGAGATCGCCGGGCATCCGCTGCCCGGCTCCCGTTTGTTGCACGGCATGGCGACGTCGCGGAAGTACGTGCAGCGGGTGCGCTGCAGCAGGTTGCCGCCGATGCTGGCCATGTTCCGCAGTTGCTGCGACGCGCTCAGCAGCAGGGCGCGGGAGATCGCCGGGTAGACGCCGGGGTGCGCGGCGACGTCGCTCATCCGGGCCAGCGCACCGATGCGCAGCCCGTCAGCGGTGTCGATGCCGCGGAGCGGCAGCTCGTTGATGTCCAGGACGCTGTCCGGCGTCAGGACGTTGAGCTTCATCAGGTCGACGACGGTGGTGCCGCCGGCCAGAAACGTGCCGGGCTCGGCGAGCGCGGCCTCGATGGTCGTGGGTGCCGCGAGTTCAAAGGGTCGCATCGGCCTGCCTCGCTTGTTCGACTGCCGCGACGATGTTCGGATAGGCCGAGCAGCGGCAGATGTTGCCGGACATGAACTCCCGTACGTCCTCGACGCCCTGCTCGACGGCGGCGACGGCGGACATCACCTGCCCGGGTGTGCAGAACCCGCACTGCAGCGCGTCCTGGTCGGCGAACGCCTGCTGGACCGGGTGCAGTTCGTCCCCGTCCGACAGCCCTTCCACCGTTGTGACGTGCTCCTTCACGGTGGCGGCCAGGGTCAGGCAGGAGAGCACGGGCCGGCCGTCGACGTGCACGGTGCACGCGCCGCACTGTCCCCGGTCGCATCCCTTCTTCGGGCCAGTTATGCCGAGCCGCTCCCGCAGCGCGTCGAGCAGTGTGACGCCGGGATCGATGCTCAGGTCGTGTGTGGTGCCATTGACTTCGAGTGCGATGTCCACTGGTCTGTTCCCCGCAGATCGTCCAGTTGGGAAGCCTTGGCGCGGAGCCGGATAATCATCCGCTTAGCCTGCACGCTAAGCTAGCGGATTACAATCCGCTTCGCAACGCGGCAGCGTTGCCCCCCATTACGGACGGACCGGGAGGGACCATGACGACGGGATCGGTCAATCCCCGGCGCGCCGACACCCGGCGCAACCACGAGCGCATCCTCGCCGCGGCGGCCGAGTCGCTGGCCGGGTCGGGCGAGGTCTCGTTCAACGCCATCGCCAAGACGGCCGGGGTCGGGGTCGGCACGGTCTACCGGCACTTCCCCACCCCCGAAGCGCTCATCCTGGCGGTCTACCAGCGCGAGGTGCGCCACCTCGTCGACGTCGTGCCCTCGCTCCTCGAAACGCACACGCCGGACCAGGCGTTCCGGGTCTGGACGATCGAGCACCTGGCCCACTACATGATGACCAAGCGCGGCCTGGCCGACGCCCTGCGCGCCGCGACGACGTCCCCCCAGGCGCTGCCGGCCAGCGCGTACGAGTCCGTGGTCGACGCGATCGCCACGCTGCTGAAGGCCAACGTGGACGCCGGGAACGTCCCCGCCGACCTGGAACCGGAGACGGTCATGCGCGGCCTCGGCGGCCTGCTGTTCCTCGACCCGAACGGCGACTGGCGCAGCCAGACCGCGAACCTCACCGACCTGATCTGGCGGGGAATGCGCACGAACACCGCCGACCCGGACCGCTAGCCCGGCCGTCGATATGTCGTGCCATTGACGATCGTCACGTAAGCGTGTCATGGTCCGAGGGTGGACGAACTCAACGGCGTGGCGGTCGTCACGGGCGCGGGGCGCGGGATCGGGCGCGCGGTTGCCGTCATGCTCAGCGCCAAGGGCTGCCGGGTGGCGCTGACCTCGCGGAGCGCGGACGAACTGCGCGCGACGGCGGGCCTGTGCCCCGGCGAGACGCTGGTGCTGCCGGCCGACATCACCTCCGCCGAGGCCGTCGACGGGGTCTTCGCGGATGTGGAGCGGGCCTGGGGCGGCTGCGACGTGCTCGTCGCCAACGCCGGGGCCGGCACGTCCGCGCCGATCGGAAAGACCACCGACGCGCAGTGGGCGGCGATGCTCGACCTGAACCTCACCGCGCCGTTCCGGTGCATCCGGCGGGCCGTGCCCGGCATGGTCGAGCGCGGGTGGGGGCGGATCGTGGTGGTCGCGTCGGTGGCGGCGAAGCACGGGGAGCCGTACATCAGCGCCTACACGGCGAGCAAGCACGGCGTGCTCGGCGTGGTGCGCTCGGCCGCCGCGGAGCTGGCCGCGACCGGGGTCACCGTGAACGCCGTGTGCCCCGGCTACGTCGACACGCCGATGACCGAGCGGACCGTCGCCGACGTCGTGGCGAAGACGGGCCGCGACCCCGCGGACATCCGCGCGCGGCTCGCCGCCAAGCAGCCCAACGGGCGGCTGGTCGACGCCGGCGACGTCGCGGACACCGTGTGGCTGTGCGTCGGCAACGCCGCGCTCAACGGCCAGGGCATCAACATCGACGGCGGAGGAGTCCAGTCGTGAGCCTCGAATTCGTCAACCCGCCCGAGCTCGGCCGCCCCAGCGGCTTCTCGCACGCCGCCGTCGGCACGGGCCGGATCGTCTTCCTGGCCGGGCAGACCGCACTGGACGCCACCGGGCGCATCGTCGGCGACGGCGTGGCCGCGCAGTTCGAGAAGGCGCTGGGGAACCTGCTGACCGCACTCGCCGCCGCCGGCGGCCGGCCGGGCGACCTGGCGAGCCTGACGATCTACATCACCGACATGGACGACTACCGCGCGAACTCCCGGGCCATCGGCGCGGTGTGGAAACGGCTGATCGGCGGCGCCTACCCGGCGATGGCCGGCATCGGGGTGGCGCGGCTGTGGGACGCGGAAGCCCTGGTCGAGGTGCAGGGGTTCGCGATCCTGCCCGGCTGAGCCTGGGCGCACAGGCGAAGGCGAGTACCGGCCACCCGAGGAGGGGCATCATGGCGCCGTCACGATCCGCGCACGTCGACACGTTCTGCCGGGACAACCTCCCGTCCGCGGCGGAGTGCCCGGAGTTCCTCGACGTCCCCGGCGTCCGCTACCCGGAGCGGCTCAACTGCGCGGTCGAGCTCGCCGACGCCACGGCCGCGCGCCTGGGACCCGGCCGGCCGTGCCTGCGCGCGCCCGGCGGCGAGCTGTGGACGTACGGCGACCTGCGGCGCGTCTCCGACCAGATCGCCCGCGTCCTCGTCGAGGACCACGGGGTCGTCCCGGGCAACCGGGTGCTGCTGCGCGGCCCGAACACGCCCTGGCAGGTGGCCTGCTGGTTCGGCGTGGTCAAGGCGGGTGCGGTGGCGGTGTCCACGATGCCGCTCCTGCGAAGCGGCGAGCTGGCCGGCATCGCCGGGATCGCGGCGCTCGACATCGCCCTCTGCGACGCGCGCTACGTGGACGAGCTCCGGGCCGCGGGCATCGACGGGCTGCGCATCGTCGAGTACGGCGGCGCGGACGGCCTCACCGCCGCCGCGGCGCGCAAGCCCGCCGCGTTCACGGCGGTCGACACCGCGGCCGACGACATCGTGCTGCTCGGGTTCACCTCGGGGACCACCGGACGCCCCAAGGCGACCATGCACACCCACCGCGACGTGCTGGCCATCGCCGACACGTTCTCCGCGCACATCCTGCGCCCCGAGCCGGACGACGTGTTCACCGGCACCCCGCCGCTCGCGTTCACCTTCGGCCTCGGCGGCCTGGTCGTGTTCCCGCTCCGCGCGGGCGCGTCCGTGCTGCTCGTCGAGAAGGCCACGCCGGACGAGCTGATGGACCACATCGCCGCGCACGCCGTGACCGTCTGCATCACCGCGCCGACGGCGTACCGGGCGATGCTCGGCGCCGGGCGCCTGGACCGGCTGGCCACGCTGCGGCGCGGCGTCGCCGCCGGCGAGCACCTGCCCGCCGCGACCTGGCACGCCATCCACGACGCCACCGGAATCACGCTCATCGACGGCATCGGCGCCACCGAAATGCTGCACATCTTCATCTCCGCCGCCGACGACGACATCAGGCCGGGCGCCACCGGGCGCGCGGTGCCCGGCTACCGCGCGAAGGTGGTCGGCGACGACGGCGCGGAGCTGCCGCCGGGCACCCCGGGGCGGCTCGCCGTGCAGGGCCCCACCGGCTGCCGCTACCTCGCCGACCCCCGGCAGGCCGCATACGTACGGGACGGGTGGAACCTCACCGGCGACACCTTCGTCGAGGACGCCGACGGCTACTTCTGGTACCAGGCGCGCAACGACGACATGATCGTCTCCTCGGGCTACAACATCGCCGGTCCCGAGGTCGAGGAGGCGCTGCTCGCCCACCCCGACGTCGCCGAGTGCGCCGTCGTGGGCGTGCCGGACGAGGCGCGCGGCCAGGTCGTCAGCGCGTACGCCGTCCTCCGCGACGGCGTCGCCGGCGACGACGACAAGGCCGCCGAGCTGCAGGAGTTCGTCAAGCGGCGCATCGCGCCGTACAAGTACCCGCGGCGCGTCATCTTCCGCCGCGACCTCCCGAAGACCGCGAGCGGCAAGCTCCAGCGCGCCCGGCTGCGCGACGAGACCGCCCGGCCGGACGGCGCCCTGCGCATCGCGGTCATCGGCGGCGGCCCCGGCGGCCTGTACTTCGCCGCCCTGGCCAAACAGCTCGGGCCACAGCACGAGATCACCGTCTGGGAGCGCAACGCCGCCGACGACACCTTCGGGTTCGGCGTCGTCTTCTCCGACGAGACGCTCGGCGGCATCGAGCACGCCGACCCGGAGGTCCACCGGCGCATGCAGCGGGAGTTCGCCCGCTGGGACGACATCGACGTGCACTTCCGCGGCCGGACGACGACCAGCGGCGGCCACGGGTTCGCCGCCATGGGCCGCAAGCGGCTCATGCGGATCCTCCAGGACCGCTGCGCCGACCTCGGCGTGGCCACGCACTTCCGTACGGAGGCGCCCGGCGTCGAGGCGCTCCGGGAGACCCACGACCTGGTCGTCGCGGCCGACGGGCTGAACTCGGTGGTCCGGTCGACGTACGCCGACCGGTTCCGGCCCGATCTCGAACGCCGCGACTGCAAGTACATGTGGCTCGGCACCGACAAGGTCTTCGACGCCTTCAAGTTCTTCATTCGCGAGACGCCGTACGGCGTGATGCAGGTTCACGGCTACCCGTTCGACGCGCACGGCAGCACGTTCATCATCGAGATGAACGAGGAGGTCTGGCGCACGGCCGGGTTCGACGCCCTCGCCGCGCGCGAGCTCGCCCCCGGCGAGTCGGACCTGAAGTCGATCGAGCTGGTGCGCGAGCTGTTCGCGGACGTGCTCGACGGCCACGAGCTGATGGCCAACAACTCCAAGTGGATCAACTTCACCACGGTCCGCAACGAGAACTGGCGGCACGGCAACGTCGTGCTGCTGGGCGACGCCGCCCACACGGCGCACTTCTCGATCGGCTCCGGCACCAAGCTGGCCATGGAGGACGCCCTCGCGCTCGCCGCCTGCCTGCACGAACACGAGACGCTCGACACCGCGCTCACGGAGTACGAGGCCGAGCGCACGGCGATCGTCGTCTCCACGCAGCGCGCCGCCCAGGCCAGCCTCGAATGGTTCGAGAACCTCGGCCAGTACACCGACCAGGACCCGTACCAGTTCGCGTTCAACATCATGACGCGCAGCCGCCGCGTGACGTACGAGAACCTCCAGCTCCGCGACCCGGAGTTCGTCGCCGAGGTGAACGCCTGGTTCGCGCGCGCGAACGCCGGCGCGGCGGACACCCCGCCGATGTTCCAGCCGTTCCGGATCGGCGGGCTCGACCTGGTCAACCGGGTCATGGTCTCCGCGATGGACATGTACCGCGCGGTCGACGGGATGCCCAACGACTTCCACCTGACGCACCTGGGCGGCAAGGCGCTCGGCGGCGCCGGGCTGGTGATGACCGAGATGGTCTGCGTCAGCCCGACCGGGCGGATCACCCCTGGCTGCACGGGCATCTGGAGCGACGACCAGGCGCGCGAATGGCGGCGGCTCACCGATTTCGTGCACCGCGAGAGCGCCGCGAAGATCGCGATCCAGATCGGCCACTCCGGGCGCAAGGGGTCGACCCGGCTGATGTGGGACGGCATCGACCAGCCGCTGGACGACGGGAACTGGGAGGTCGTCGCGCCCTCGGCGCTGCCGTACAAGCCCGGCGTGAACCAGGTGCCGCGCGAGCTGACCGCCGACGACCTGGCGGAGATCACGGGGCAGTTCGTCGCGGCGGCGCGGCGCGCGGACGACGCGGGCTTCGACCTGCTCGAGCTGCACTGCGCGCACGGCTATCTGCTGTCGTCGTTCATCTCGCCGGTGACCAACCGGCGCACCGACGCGTACGGCGGCGACCTGCGCGGGCGGCTGCGCTACCCGCTCGAGGTGTTCGCCGCGATGCGCGCGGTGTGGCCGGCGCACAAGCCGATGACCGTGCGCATCTCGGCGACCGACTGGGTCGACGACGGCATCGCCGAGGACGACGCGATCACGATCGCGACGGCGTTCAAGGAGGCCGGCGCCGCGGCCATCGACGTCTCGACCGGGCAGGTCACGCCGGACGAGACGCCGGCGTTCGGCCGGTCGTACCAGACGCCGTTCGCCGACCGGATCCGCAACCGCGCGGGCATCCCCACGATCGCGGTCGGCGTCATCTCCTCCTACGACGACGTCAACTCGATCATCCTGGCCGGGCGCGCGGACATCTGCGCCCTGGGCCGCGCGCACCTGTACGACCCGAACTGGACGCTGCACGCCGCCGTGGAGCAGGACTACGACGGCCCCGGCGCGGTCTGGCCCGACCCGTGGAAGGCCGGGCGCCGCAAGCCGCAGACCGGCCGGTCCGACGGCCCCAAGCCGCGGCTGCAACTCGTCCGCGAGGGCGCACAGGGGACGCGGCACGCCAGGTGGCGTCCGAACGGGGAGGAGACGCGATGACCACGCCCGACGCCGACCAGCAGGCGTACGCCGCCCGCGTACGGGAGCTCGCCGCCGGCCGGCTGCTGCCGCTCGTCGCGAGCGGTACGGAGGGCCGGGTCAACCGCCCGCTGCTCGCCGCGATGGGGGAGCTCGGCCTGCTCCGCGGGCTGTTCGGCGGCGCGCCCGGCGACCCGCCCGCGGACGCGGCCGCGACGCGGCTGTGCCTGCTGCGGGAGACCATCGCGGCGGTGTCGGCCGAGGCGGAGACCGCGCTGGCATTGCAGGGGCTGGGCGGCTATCCGATCCTCCAGTCCGGGCGGCCGGAGACCGTCGAGCGCTGGATCCCCGGCGTCATCAAGGGGACCGCGGTGGCCGCGTTCGCGCTGACCGAGCCGCAGGCCGGCTCCGACGCCGCCCGCCTGGAGCTGCGCGCCGAACCCGACGGCGACGGCTGGCGGCTGTCCGGCGAGAAGATCTGGATCTCCAACGCGCCGGAGGCCGACGTCTACACGGTGTTCGCCAGGACCGGCGGCGCCGGGTCCCGCGGCGTCACGGCGTTCGCGCTGGCCGGGGACAGCGCGGGGCTCGGCGGCGCGCGCCTGGACCTGCTGTCGCCGCACCCCATCGGGCGGCTCGTGTTCGACGGCGTACGGGTCGGGCCCGGCGACGTGCTCGGCGAGGTCGGCGCGGGCTTCCGCGTGGCGATGCGCACGCTCGACCTGTTCCGGCCCAGCGTGGGCGCGTTCGCGGTCGGGATGGCCCGGTCGGCGCTCGACGCGACGCTCGACCACGTCTCGACGCGCCAGGCGTACGGCGGCACGCTCGCCGACCAGCAGTCCGTCGGCCACAAGCTGGCCGACCTCGCCACCCAACTGGAGGCCGCCCGGCTGCTCGTGTACCGGGCCGCGGGCGCCTACGACGGAGGGGCGCCGCGCGGCGAGGTCACCAAGGCCGCGGCGATGGCCAAGCTGTTCGCGACCGAGGCGGCCCAGACGATCGTCGACCAGTGCGTACAACTGCACGGCGCGCGGGCGCTGCACCGTGGCCACCTGCTGGAACGCCTCTACCGCGACGTCCGTGCGCCGCGGATCTACGAGGGCGCGTCGGAGGTGCAGCGGACGATCATCGCCCGAGAGCTGTTCAAGGAGAGGAACCGCACATGACCCGTTTCCGCGCGTCCGCGCCCCTGACCACGGACTGGGACCACTTCGCCTTCGCGGTCGAGGGCGCCGTCGCGACGGTGACGCTCAACCGGCCGGACAAGCTCAACCCGCTGACGTTCGAGTCGTACGCGGACCTGCGCGACCTGCTCGCCGAGCTGCCGCACCACGACGGGGTCAAGGTTCTGGTCATCCAGGGGGAGGGGCGCGGCTTCTGCGGGGGCGGCGACGTCAACGAGATCATCGGCGAGCTGATCACGATGAAGCCCGGCGAGCTGATGAGGTTCACGAAGATGACCGGCGACGTGATCCGGGCGATGCGGGAGTGCCCGATCCCGATCGTGGTCAAGATCCAGGGCATCGCCGCGGGCGCCGGCGCGGTCGTCGCGCTGGCCGCCGACTTCCGGGTCGTGGGCCGCTCCGGGCGGTTCGCGTTCCTGTTCACGAAGGTCGGGCTGTCCGGCGGGGACATGGGCGCGGCGTACCTGCTCCCGCGCGTCGTCGGGCTCGGGCGGGCCACCTCGCTGCTCATGCTGGGCGACACGATCGACGCCGAGACCGCCGACCGGTACGGCCTCGTCTCCCGGCTCGTCGAGGACGACGCGCTCGACGACGCCGTGGCGGCGCTGGCGCGGCGGCTGGCCGGCGGCCCGACGCTGGCGCTGTCGCAGACGAAGGCGCTGCTCACGCGGGAGCTCGACATGTCGATGTCGTCGTCGATGGAGCTCGACGCGATGACCCAGGCGCTGCTGATGACCACGGACGACCACGCCGAGTTCCACGCGGCGTTCAACGCCGGGCGGAAACCCGAATGGACGGGGCGGTGACCGTACGCGCCGCCGACCCCGCACAGCCCCGGCCGCTCATCGTCACGATCTACGGGCTGTACGCGCGCGAGGTGGGCGGGCTGATCAGCGTGTCGGCGCTGATCAAGCTGATGGCGCGGCTCGACGTCGACGAGCCGTCCGTGCGGTCGGCCACGTCGCGGCTGAAGCGCCGCGGCCTGCTCGACGCGCGCAGGGTCGACGGCGCCGCCGCGTACGGGCTGTCGGCGCAGGCCCGCGAGGTCCTGGACGAGGGCGACCAGCGGATCTTCGGCCGGCGCCGCGCGGAGCTCGCGGACGGCTGGCTGCTCGCGGTGTTCAGCGTCCCGGAGTCCGAGCGGCGGCAGCGGCACCTGCTGCGGTCGCGGCTGACCTGGCTGGGCTTCGGCACCACCGCGTCGGGCGTGTGGATCGCGCCGCGCCGCCTGTACGAGGAGACCCGCGAGGTGCTGGAGCGGCACGGGTTGTCCGCGTACGTGGACCTGTTCCACGCCGACTACCTGGCGTTCGACGACGTCGGCGAGCTGGTGGGCCAGTGGTGGGACCTGGCCGGGCTGCACGGGCTGTACGAGGAGTTCCTTGACGCGTTCCGGCCGATGCTGACCCGGTGGCGGCGGCGCCGTACGGACGACGATGCCGAGGCGTTCGGCGACTACGTCCGCGCGCTGACCGCCTGGCGCCGGCTGCCGTTCCTCGACCCGGGCCTGCCGCCGGAGCTGCTGCCGCCCAACTGGCCCGGCGTTCGCGCGGCCGCGCTGTTCGACGAGCTGCGGGACCGGCTGACCACGCCCGCGCACCGCTTCGCCGGCCCGGTCATCGGGCGTCCCTAGCGCGGCGCGGTCACAGCTCGCGCCCGATCGCCTCCGCGGCGGCCAGGACGTTGACGTAGTCGCGCAGGTGGGTGATCCGACCGTCGCGCACGGTGAGCATGACGATGTTGGGGAGCGCGAACGCCCCGGTGGCCGCGCTGGTGCCGACGGCCTCCTGCTCGACGACGATCGTCTCCGGGTCGGCGGTGTCGTGGATGGCGCGGGTGCGGTAGTGCTCGTACGCCAGCCCGTTCGCGCCCCAGCCCGCGGTGACCCAGTTCACGATCTCGTCGCGGCCTTCGAGCCGGGACGGGAGGCCGGGGCGGGTGAACGGGAACTCGTGGACGGCGTCGGCCGCGTACAGGCCGGCCATGTCGTCCACGGACTGGCTGATCGCGGCCTGGCGGAAGCGCTCCAGGACCTCGCGCGGGTCACCGCTCACCTGAACTCCCTGCGTCGGGCCGGTCATGCGGCTAAGGTGAGGCATGGTCCGGTTAGTGGGGACGGTAGCGGACCGTGTCCCCGGTTAGCAAGGGGCAGGGTGATCGCGCTGGCGGGTGACGAGTCGCGGCCGCGCGCCGGGCGCCCGCGGCGCGCGGACGCACGGCGC
>DASXYG010000101.1:0-1994 GCA_036502625.1 Streptosporangiaceae bacterium | reverse complement strand
CGGCCGCTGGGCGCGGCGCTGGTTCGGCGCGTGGCGCGCGTCGCGACTCGGCACCCGGCTGGCGTTCGGGCTGGGCGCGCTGGCGCTGGTGGTTTTCGCGATCGTCGGCACGGTCACCGTGAGCTTCATGAACGGCTATCTCGGCCGCCGGCTCGACGAGCAGCTGAAGACCAGCCAGGTCGCACAGGTGCCCGGGCTGCGCTCGTCCCACGGCAGCCCGCAGACCATCTACTCCTGGTACTCCGCCGTGTTCGAGGTGGACAAGGGTGTGGCGACAGCGCAGCCGGGCGGGAAGCTGCCCGGTGACGCCGCGACGCTCGCGAAGGTCGCCGTCGATGCGACGCGCGGCGACGTGTTCCGCACCGTGTACATCGACGGCGCCGGGTCGTACCGCGTGCGCGCCTGCCCGGTCGCGACGGACCAGGTCGACACGGGCACCGTGCTGCTGAGCGCGGCGCCGCAGGCGGACCTCGACAACACCGTGCGGCAGCTGGTGCTCGTCGAGGTGATCGCCTTCCTAATCGCGCTGGCGATCCTCGTCGTCGCCGGGCGGCTGGTGCTGCGCCGTGGGCTGCGGCCGCTGTCGGACATGGCAGGCACGGCGCACGACATCGCGTCGCACGACCTCATGGCCACGGCCGCCCTGCCTGTACGCGCTTCCGGCGAGGGCGGCGGCGCCGAAGTGCAGGAGCTGCGGACGGCGTTCAACCTGATGCTGACCCACATCGAGTCCTCGCTCGCCGCGCGGACGGTGGCGAACGAGCGCCTTCGCCGTTTTGTGGCCGACGCCTCCCACGAACTGCGTACGCCGTTGACGTCGATCCGCGGCTACGCCGATTTGTTCCGCTACGCCGCCGCGAACGAGCCTGAGGAACGCGAGGCGCACCTGTCGAAGATCCGCGAGGAGACCGCGCGGATGAGCGTGCTGGTGGACGACCTGCTGCTGCTCGCGCGACTCGACGCGCACGACGCCGAGCCGCCGGTACGGCCGCAGCGAATCGATCTGGCCGATCCGGCGCGCGCGGCCGGCGACGCGTTCCGGGCCGGACGGCCGGGGCACCCGCTGGAGATCGCCGTGCCGCCCGGGCCGGTCGAAATCGACGCGGACCCGGTCCGGCTTCGTCAGGTTCTTGACAACCTGCTGGCGAACGCCGCGGTCCACACGCTGCCGGGTACGCCCGTTTCACTGGCGCTGACGGTCGAGGACGGTCAGGCCGTCGTGCGCGTCAGCGACGCCGGGCCCGGCATCGCGGCCGAGGACCAGCGGCGGATCTTCGACCGGTTCTTCCGCGTCGACAACTCCCGCACGCGCTCGGCGGGCGGCACCGGACTGGGGCTGTCGGTGGTGCAGTCGCTGGTGGTGGAGCACGGCGGCACCGTCGAGGTGGCCAGCGAACCGGGCCGCACGACGTTCACCGTGCGGCTGCCCCTTCCTTCGTGACGCGCTGGGCGACGTGCTCGGGCGTTGTCCATTTCGCGGACAGGTCCGCCGACGGCTCGGGTTCGCCGAAGACCGTGCGCACGGGGAGAACACCGGCCCATGCGGCGTCGGCCTCGACGTCGTCCGCCTCGTCGTCCGGGCCCTCCGCACGGAGCTTGACCGAAGCCTCGGTCAGGTCCAGCGCCAGCACACTGACGGCGGCGAACTCCTTGGCGTTGACGCCGCGCGCGTGCTCCCATGAGCCGGGGGAGAGGTGGTCGGTGAGCACGTGCAGGGCGTGCATCTTGGCGTCCGGGTCGGTGACGGTCTCGGCGCGGCCGAGGATGACGGCGCTGCGGTAGTTCATCGAGTGGTTGTTCACCGAGCGGCAGTAAACGATCCCGTCCAGCAGCGTGACGGTGACACACACGTCGACGCCGCCCGCCGCGGCGCGCAGGCTGGCCGCGCCCGTGGAACCATGCAGGTAGAGGGTGTCGCCGTCGCGGCCGTAGCCGGTGGGCAGCACCAGCGGCGCGCCGTCGCGGACGACGCCGAGGTGACAGATCAGCGCCTC
>DASXYG010000100.1:0-24339 GCA_036502625.1 Streptosporangiaceae bacterium | reverse complement strand
GATGATGTAGACCACCGCCGCGCCGCCGACCTCGCCGGAGCTACCCGAGGCGGTGGACGTGAGCATCAGCGACAGCGGGATGCTGATCACGAAGTAGATGATGTAGGCCGCGATGTAGACGCCGGCGCCGTCGATGATGCGCGCGACGAGCCGCTGCCACCACTCGGCCAGCGTCGGGTCGACGGGCTGCATGGCGACCTGCGGGGCGTATCCCTGCTGCCCATAGCCCCCGGGCGGGGGATAGCCCTGGCCGTAGCCCGGCTGCTGGCCTGAGGGGTAGCCAGGCTGCTGGCCCGAGCCGTATCCGGGCTGCTGGCCCGAGGGGTAGCCGGGCTGCTGGCCGGAGCCGTAACCCGGTTGGGCGCCCGGGCCGGACGGCTGCTGCGGTGTGGAGCCGTACCCGGGCTGGGCGCCGGAGCCGTATCCGGGCTGCTGGCCGGACCCATAGCCGGGCTGCGCGCCGGATCCATAGCCCTGACCTGCGCCATATGGATCATTCGGAGGATTCGGTGGCTGGTTCACCCGGCCATCCTGGCGTATTTCCCGTGCCAACGCATCGTCAAGGGACACGCCCTGTGGAAAACGTCATCTCGCAGCGTCCGCAACCTCCGCCGCCACCAAGATCAACAAGTCGACCAGGTGCGCGTCATCCAGCGTGACCGTGCGCGTACGCCTCCCCGGCGTGACTTCCGCCACGCTGGAGAGGCGTACCCGCGCCCCCGTACCGGCTCGCTCAGAGGTTCCCGCGCCGCTCCTGCTCGCGCTCGATCGCCTCGAACAGCGCCTTGAAGTTGCCCTTGCCGAAGCCCTGCGAGCCGTGCCGCTCGATGAGCTCGAAGAACACCGTCGGCCTGTCCTGCACCGGCGCCGTGAAGATCTGCAGCAGGTAGCCGTCCTCGTCCCGGTCGGCGAGGATCCCCAGGTCGCGCAGTGTGCCCGTCGGCACCCGGGTGTCGCCCACCCAGTCGCCGAGCGCGTCGTAGTACGTGCCGGGGGTGGCCAGGAACTCCACGCCCGCCGCCTTCATGTCGCGCACCGACGCGACGATGTCGTCGGTGGCCAGCGCGATGTGCTGCACGCCGGGCCCGCCGTAGAACTCCAGGTACTCGTCGATCTGCGACTTGCGCTTGCCCTGCGACGGCTCGTTCAGCGGGAACTTCACCTTGCGCGAGCCGTCCGCGACCACCTTGCTCATCAGCGCGGAGTACTCCGTCGCGATGTCGTCGCCGACGAACTCCTTCATGTTCGTGAAGCCCATGACCTGGTGGTAGAAGTCCACCCAGGCGTCCATCCTTCCGAGCTCCACGTTGCCCACGCAGTGGTCGACGCCGGTGAAGTGCGGGTGCGCGGGCGGCTCCACGACCGGCTCGGCCGGGGCGTACCCAGGCAGGTACGGCCCCGTGTAGTTCGACCGGTCGACCAGGGTGTGCCGCGTCTCGCCGTACGTCGCGATCGCCGCGGTCGTGACCTTGCCGTTCTCGTCCTCCAGGACGTGCGGCCGCTCCAGCACGGTGGCGCCGTGCTCCACCGCGTACGCGAACCCCGCCTCGACGTCCGGCACCTCGATCGCGAGGTCCACCACGCCGTCGCCGTGCCGCGCCACGTGCGCGCCGATCTCGGTGCCCGCGTGCACCGGACCGCGCAGGACGAACCGCGCCGTGCCCGATTCCAGGACGTACGCCGCCTCGTCCCGGCTGCCGTTCTCCGGACCGCGGTACGCCACGCGCCGCATGCCGAAGGCGGACGAGTAGAAGTGTGCCGCCTGCTTCGCATTGCCGACCGCGAAGACCACGGCGTCCATGCCCGTTACGGGAAACCCGTCGCTGCCCATACCTGCCTCCAGCCCGATGTACGAGTTGTTGGGGGGAACGGACCACATCGCATGCAAGCTGTGCAACCCTTGCACGCACTACTGGACACACTGCCCAAAGATCGGCGACGGGACCCGGCGCACCTGTACACCTTGCCCAGCCCCGCGCGCGACAGGCGGCAGCGGCGTACGACAAGGGAAAGGGGTGTGCCGTGGCCGAGGAGCGCGACCGTACGCGCGGCGTCGACCGGCTCGACGGCCGCATCATCGAGCTGTTCGCCGACGAACCGCGCGTCGGCGTCCTCGAGGCGTCACGCCGGCTCGGCGTCGCCCGCGCGACCGTCCAGGCCCGCCTTGACCGCCTGCGCCGCGACGGCGTGATCACCGGGTTCGGCCCCGAGATCGACCCGGCCGCGCTCGGCTACGGCGTGACGGCGTTCGTCACCCTGGAGATCCGCCAGGTCGGCGGCCACGACCCGGTGGCCGAGCGGCTCGCCGGCATCCCGGAGATCCTCGAGGCGCACACCATCACCGGCACGGGCGACATGCTCTGCCGCATCGTCGCGCGGACGAACGCCGACCTCCAGCGCGTCATCGACGCGATCGTCGACGTCACCGGGGTCGTCCGCGCGTCATCGGTGATCGCGCTCGCCACGCCGCTGGCCTACCGTACGGCGCCGCTCGTGCGCCGGGCCGTACGCGACCGCGACCCGGAATGACCGTGGGGGCCGGCCCCGAAGGGCGGCCCCCACGGTGGGTGTCTGTGTCAGGCGTTGCCGTACGGCACGGCCTCGAGGACCTCAACGGTCATGCTGCGGCCCTTCGGCGGCTGGTAGCTGACCTTGTCGCCGATCTTCGCGCCGTTGATGGCGGAGCCCAGGGGCGACTTCGGCGAGTAGACGTCAATGGGGGCGCCGCTCTCCTCGCGGGAGGCGAGCAGGAACGTGACCTCGTCCTCATCGCCCTCGAAGCGGATCGTCACCGTCATGCCGGGCCCGACCACGCCTTCCGTGCGCGGCGGTTCGCCGACCTTGGCGTGCTGGAGAAGCTGGGTGAGCTGCGCGATACGCGCCTCGATCTTGCCCTGCTCCTCCTTGGCGGCGTGGTAGCCGCCGTTCTCCCTGAGGTCGCCCTCCTCGCGCGCCGCCTCGATCTTCGAGGCGATGTCGATCCGTCCCTGCCCCGAGAGGTGATCCAGCTCGGACTTGAGCCGGTCGTACGCCTCCTGGGTGAGCCAGGTGACGTTGTCGTCGCGAGTCTCGGTCACGGGAACTCCCTCGTCCATCGCAATGGGGCTGCGGTTAGAACCCCCGAGCGTACATCTTCGGTCGCAGGTTGGGACCCTCCCAGTATCGGGCCATACGCGGCGTTGCGTCAGTCGTCGGACCGGCAGTCCTTCACCTGTCCGGTGACGGGGGTGCCATGGGCCGGGAACCGGGAGGTGACCCGCACGTCAGACTTCCCAGCGGGAGTGCTGACGTAACGTGTTCCGACCGGCGCGTGCTGGATATCGGTCGCCTCGACCTGGCACGTGGCGCCCTTGTCGGCGGATTTGTGCAGGTCGTACGTCACGGTCATCGTCTGGGCCGGCTTGTCGAAGTGATAGCTCACGACCTCGGCGGACAGGCCGTCGGTGGACCAGTAGTTCATGACCGTCACCGTCCAGCCGAGCGCCATGACGGCCGCGATGACGCCGATCACCACGTAGCCGATCAACTTGCGCGATCCTTGGGATCGCCGCCCGTAGCGGTCGGCCGCGAGCGACTCGGGCATGGAGGGCATGGGAATCTCCCAACACTGCTTACGCGTTATGAACTCTGATCGTGGACCGACTCGCCCGCCGCGGGCGGGCGGGCATCGCGACCAAGACAATTGTCACCGGTCGGTGAGACCGGCCCGACCCGGGTCCCAGACGGCCCCCTGTCCGTTGATTCACGAGGGAGTAGACGACGGTGTCTGAACGGCTTCGGCTGATGGCGGTACACGCCCATCCCGACGACGAGTCGAGCAAGGGTGCCGCCACGATGGCGCGTTACGCGGCCGAGGGCGCGCAGGTCCTCGTCGCGACGCTGACCGGCGGCGAGGCGGGGTCGATCCTCAACCCGGCCATGGACCGCCCGGAGATCCGCGAGAACATCACGGACGTACGGCGCGAGGAGATGGAGAAGGCGCGCCAGATCCTCGGCGTCGAGCAGCGGTTCATGGGGTTCGTCGACTCGGGCCTGCCCGAGGGCGACCCGCTGCCGCCGCTTCCCGAGGGCTCGTTCGCGCTGCAGCCGCTCGACGTGGCCGCCGAGCCGCTGGTGCGCGCGATCCGCGAGTTCCGTCCGCACGTGATGACGACGTACGACGAGTCCGGCGGCTACCCCCACCCGGACCACATCTACACCCACACGGTGTCGATGGAGGCGTTCCGCGCGGCCGCCGACCCGAAGCGCTACCCCGACTCCGGCGAGCCGTGGCAGGTGCAGAAGGTCTACTACAACGCGGGCATGCGCCGCCGCCGCTTCGACCTCCTGGAGCAGGCGATGATCGCGCACGGCCTGGAGTCGCCGTACGCGGAGTGGCGCAAGCGCTGGGCGAACACCCGGCCGTGGCCGGAGCTCGTGGTCACCACCGAGGTGGACTGCGCCGACTACTTCGACCAGCGCGACCAGGCGCTGCTCGCGCACGCCACGCAGATCGACCCGAACAGCTTCTGGTTCGCCTGCCCCCGCGAGATCGAGCGCGAGGCGTGGGCGCACGAGGACTACCACCTCGTGTGGTCGATGGTCCCGGTCACGCTGCCCGAGACCGACCTGTTCGCGGGCATCCGCGGCACCGAGGCCGCGACCTGAGCGGTGCTCTTCGGCGCGCTTCCGGGTGGTCGCATCCGGGAGCGCGCCGGCAGCGCCTATCGTGGTGGCGTGCACACCATCCCGCTCGCGCTGAGTGAACAGCAGGTCAGTCCTGGCACGCTCGGGTTCGTCGTCGTCGCGCTGCTCGGCGTCGCGCTGTTCTTCCTGATCCGCTCGATGAACAAGCAGATGAAGAAGATCAACTTCGACGACGGCTCCGAGAAGGCCGCGCCCCCCGGCGCCGAGTCCGCCAAGGCCGCCGCGGCGCCCGCGAAGCCCGACGACGCGAAGCCCGCCGACGGCTGACGGACAATGCGCCGCACTTCGCCGTCCACCCTCTGATACCGGCCTATCCTGAGCTCCTGGGACCGCACGGACAGGCCGGCCGCGCAGAGGGGAGCTCGCCGTGGCGATTCAGGGCCCGCAGGGCTTCTATCCGAACGCCGCCGCGATCCGCGCGTCCGAGGCCGACCGGGCCCGCGCCGTCGAGATCCTCGCCGCCGCCTTCGCCGAGGGCCGGCTCGACGGCACGGAGCACCGCAGCCGCGTCGACTCCGCGCTGCGCGCCACCGCTTACCACGAGCTGAGCGAGCTGACGGCCGACCTCCCGGCCGCCATGCCGCCGGTGCCCCCCGGATACGCGATGCAGCCGTACGCCATGGGCCCGTACGGCATGTACCCCGCGTATGCCTATCCCCGGTCGGCCCCGGTCGACGGCTGCTCGGTCGCGGCCCTGGTGTGCGCCCTGGTCACGCCGGTCCTCTGGTTCCTGTTCGGCCTCCCGGCCGTCGCCGCCGTCATCTGCGGCCACATCGCGCTCGCCCGCGCGCCCAGATACAGCCCCGGCTCCCGCGGCATGGCCATCGCGGGCCTCGTCATCGGCTACGCCGCGCTGGCCATCGGCGCCCTGTTCATCACCATGATCATCGCGGCGGCGGTGCAGTAAGCGCGGCGACCAGGCCGACGCGTCGCTGCGCATGGGCCTCGCCGGGGTCGTGACGGGGCTCGTCGGGGCGCTGGGGTCCGCGGGGATGGGCATCGTGCTGATGGTCGCGGCGCAGGTGGAGTGACGGCCCGGATACGGGGAAGCTGCGATACTGCCCACTCCGGCTCGTCTGGAGGAAGGAGTCCGCAGGTGGACATCTCCCGGGACGTCGACGGCGTCAAGCTCCGCGTCCGTGCCGTGCTCGTCGACGACACCGACCACATCGTGGTGTTCCGCCGCATCCGGCCAGGCCGCGAGCCGTACTACAGCACCCCCGGCGGCGGCGTCGAGCCCGGCGACCGCAGCCTCGCCGACGCGCTGCGCCGCGAGCTCGACGAGGAGCTGCGCGCGGAGATCGGCGAGCCGGTGTCCCTGCTGGCCATCGACCGGGTGCACGACAACGGCAAGCACAACCGCCACCTGATCTTCGGCGCCCGGCTGCTCGCCATGAGCCCGCAGGAGAAGTACGGCCCGGAGTTCGACGACCCGACCCGCGGCGAGTACGAACTGGCGCGCATCCCCTTCACCCCGGCGGCCATCGCCGGGCTCGACCTCCATCCGGCGCAGCTCAGGGACTACCTGGAGGCCAACGCGGCGACCGTGCTCGGCGAGCTGACGCCGTGACGCTCAGGCGGGCAGCCGCTCACGGATGAGGTACGTCGCGCCCGCGACGGCGGCCGGCATCAGCACCACCGCCACGACCGGCACGAGGAACAGCAGGAACAGCGGCGTGCCGAACCCGACCGCGAGCATCTTCTTCCGGCGCAGCGCCGCGAACCTCCGCCGGAACGTCAGCCCGCGCCGCTCGGCCGCGGCCGCCGTGAGCTCCACGGTCAGGAAGAACCCGGACACGCACGCGCCGACCACCGGCACCACCGTCTGCCCGACCACCGGTACGAACCCCAGCGCGAACAGCACCACGCCGCAGACCGCGGCGTACACCACGACGCGTACGCCCTCGGTGATCGCGGCCACCGCCTGCCGCCACACCGGGCGCGCGTCATCGGAGGCGGCACCGCCGAGGTCGGCGTCGACCCGCTCGGCGAGCTTGTCGTAGAACGGCGCGCCGATCGCCAGCGTCACCGCCGTGAACACCAGCACCGCGAGCAGCAGTACGGCGCCGACGAGGATCACCCCGGCCGCGACCCTGCTCACCGTGCGCCACGTCTCACCCCAGGTGTCGGCGAACGGTGTCGCCCAGGTGACCAGGTCCGACGCGGAGACGATCAGCAGGACGATCACCGCGACGTCGAGGACCAGCGTGATCAGCGCGGGCAGCAGCCCGAACAGCCACTGGCGCGGATGGCGGGCGACCCACCGCACCCCGGACACCAGGCATCCCGCGCCGGCCAGCAGGTCGCGCATCACTCACCCTCCGGCGTTTCGGGAACGGGTTGAAGGATGCCATAACGGTCGGCCGCGGCGCGGACGGATCCCGGCCATCTGTTTGGATGGGCCGATGCGCGAACGGGAACAGGCAGTCACCGATCCCGGTCCCGTCAGCCGCCGCCGGGTCCTCGGCCTCGCGGGCGGCGCGACCCTGGCGCTCGCGGGATGCGCCGGGCCCGGGCCCGCCATCGACGCCGGGCACGGCTCGCGCCCGGCGTCCCCGGCGGGCGAGCTCGGTGCGAACTTCAACGAGGAGCCGCGCGGCCTCACCACCGCCGTACTGGACGACCTCCGTACGAAATGGGTGCGCGGCTTCGTGGCCACGACCGGGCTGCGGTCCGCGGACGCCGCGCGGCAGCCCGCGATCAAGGCCCTGCTGGACTTCTCCCGCTCCGGCTACCGCACGGTGCTGTCCCTGAAGTTCCCGTACCAGCGGCGTGCCCTCCCGCGGCCGGGCTCGGGCGCGATGGACGCGGAGCTCGCCCGCGTCGACCGGGCCCTGGACGCCGTGCTGAACACGGTCGACATCCTGGTCATCGGCAACGAGCCGTTCCTCGAGACGCGCCACGAGGACCGTCCGGCCCACCTGAACCCCTTCTACCGCGCCGTCGCCGCGCACGTGATCGCCGAGCGCACGCGGCGGTTCGGATCCAATTGCCGCACCCGCCTGTACATGGGCGCGCTCAACCGCCTGGAGCATCCGGCCGCGCGGACCGCCGCCGTCGCCGACTGGCTGGCCCACGTCCGGGCCACCCCCGAGATCGACGGCGTCGACGTCCACCCGCACGTCTCCTCCATCGAGGACGCCACGGCGTACACGGACTACGTGCTGCCCCGCATCCGTCCGGGCCAGCGGTTCCTCGCGACCGAGTTCTCCCTGGTGCACTGGTGGAAGCGGCACCTGACCGACCGCGTGCCGGCCGCGTACGCCCGGCGCTACGGCGTGCCGGCCGCCACCCCCGTATGGCGCGAGCTGCGGGCCGCCGCCGCGCACCCCGTTCCGCAGCGCCGGTGGCACGACCTCCTGATGGACAGCCCGTGGTTCGCCACCCGGACGGACTACCTGACCAACCAGGTGCGCCGGTTCCGCGGCACCGGCCGCCTCGCCGTAGCCGCCTACGGCGCCCTCCAGCAGCCGCCCATGGTCCACGACATCGGGCCCGCGAAGACGCCGTGGCTCCTGAACAGCCTGTACGCCAACCTCGTCGCGCGCCCCTCCGCGAACGGCGAGATGGCGCACAACCCGGCGTTCTTCACCGAGTTCCGCGCCCTCTAGCCGCCGGTGGTGCGCCGTACGGGGCGGATCGTGCGACGATGCCGGTATGAACCGACTGGCCGACTCCCAGTCGCCTTATCTACTCCAGCACGCCGGCAACCCGGTGGACTGGTTCGAATGGGGCGCCGACGCGTTCGCGGAGGCCGCCAGGCGCGACGTCCCGATCCTGCTGTCGATCGGCTACTCCGCCTGCCACTGGTGCCACGTCATGGCGCACGAGTCGTTCGACGACCCGGCCACCGCGCGGCTGATCAACGACGGCTTCGTGGCCATCAAGGTGGACCGCGAGGAGCGCCCCGACGTCGACTCCGTCTACATGGAGGCCACGCAGGCGCTGACCCGCCAGGGCGGCTGGCCGATGACGGTGTTCGCCACGCCGTCCGGCGACCCCTTCTTCTGCGGCACGTACTTCCCCCGCGAGCACTTCCAGCGGCTGCTGCGCGCGGTCGGCGACGCCTGGCGGTCCGACCGCGCCGAGGTGGTCGAGCAGGGCCAGAAGATCGTCGCCGCGCTCACCGAGAGCGGCCCCGGCTTCGGCACCGGCCCCGCACCGGACGCCGCGCTCCTCGACGCCGCCGTCGCCGGCCTGCGCTCGGGGTTCGACGACGCCAACGGCGGCTTCGGCGCCGCGCCGAAGTTCCCGCCGTCCATGGTCGTGGAGTTCCTGCTGCGCACCGAGGCGCGTACGGGCTCGCCCGACGCCGCCGACATGACGCGCCGCACGCTCACCGCGATGGCCGCGGGCGGAATGTACGACCAGCTCGGCGGCGGCTTCGCCCGCTACTCCGTCGACGCCACGTGGACCGTGCCGCACTTCGAGAAGATGCTGTACGACAACGCCCTGCTGGCCCGCGTCTACGCGCACTGGTGGCGCCAGGCCGCCGACCCGGACGACCGCGCGCTCGCCCGCCGCGTCGCCGTCGAGACCTGCGACTGGATGGTCGCGGGCCTCCGCACCCCCGAAGGCGCCTTCGCCTCCGCGCTGGACGCCGACAGCGAGGGAGCCGAGGGCAAGTACTACGTCTGGACCCCGGTCGCGCTGCGCGAGTCCCTCGGCGACGCCGACGGCGCGTACGCCGCCGAGGTCTTCGGCGTCACCGAGTCCGGCACGTTCGAGTACGGCGCCTCGGTCCTCCAGCTCCGCACACCGCCCGCCGACCCGGAGCGGTTCGCCCGCGTCCGCGACGCCCTGCTGGCCGTGCGCTCCGAGCGCGTGCCGCCCGCCCGCGACGACAAGGTCGTCGCCGCATGGAACGGCCTGGCGATCGCCGCCCTGGCGGAGGTCGGCGCGCTGTTCGACCGCCCCGACCTGATCGACGCCGCGCGCGCCGCCGCCGCCGTCATCGACGACGTGCACGTGCACGCGGACGGCGCCGAGAGTCGCCTGACCCGTACGTCCCTCGGCGGCGCCGCGGGTGCGAACGCGGGCGTCCTGGAGGATTACGGCGATGTCGCGGAGGGGCTCCTCGCCCTGTACTCCGTGACCGGCGAGGCACGGTGGTCCGCACGTGCAGGCGACCTCCTCGCCGCCGCGCGCGCCCACTTCGCCGACGGCGCCGGCGGTTTCTTCGACACCGCCGACGACGCCGAGGCGCTGTTCCGCCGCCCCCAGGACCCCACCGACAACGCCACGCCGTCGGGCCAGTTCGCGCTGGCCGCGGCGCTGCTCGCGCACTCCGCCCTCACCGGCGCGCCCGAGGGGCGCGACGCTGCGGCGGCCGCGCTCGCCCCGGTGACCGCGCTCGCGCCCAACTATCCGCGGTTCTGCGGCTGGGGCATGGCCGCCGCCGAGGCGCTGCTCGCCGGGCCCGTGGAGATCGCGGTCGTGGGCGACGCGGCCGACCCGCGCACGTCCGGCCTGCACCGGGCCGCGTTGTCGGTGACCAGCGCGGGAACGGTCGTCGCGCGCGGCGAGCCGGGCGTACCCGCAACCGTGCCGCTGTTGGAGGGGCGCGATCCGGTCGACGGCGCGCCCGCCGCGTACGTCTGCCGCGACTTCGCCTGCCGAATGCCGGTCACCACCCCCGAGGCGCTCGCCGCCGAGATCGGCTGATTCCCATGCGACATGCGATTACCACTGTGCGCGGTCGCCTGATCTCGTACGGTGTTATCGAACGTGCGCACCGGCGTGGGCTTGCCGAGCGGACGCCGCGATGCTGGGATGATGTCGTGTAAGTAGTTTCTTCCCTGCACGTGCATCCGGATCGTGCAGATGCACTTGCGACGGCACCGGCCGCGCGCCATCATGGGATTGCTGTACGAACGGTTGTTTTGTGTAGCGTTCGGTGCTCGTCGGGAGTGTCATGTTCATATCGCCGTTGGGTCGAGTGGATGCCGGACCGCTCGCGCGTCTCGCCGCGGAGTTCCCTGCCTGGAACATCCAGGTGCGGTCGCAGTCGGGCCGGTGGCTGGCCACGCGCGAGGTCGCGTGGGACTGGCACCAGTTCGCCGCGGGCTGCCGCCTGTTCGTTGCCGAGGACACCCCCGATGACCTCGCTGCCGCCCTGGTCGACCAGGAGCAGCGCGCCGCGAGCGCCCGCCGCGCGACGGCCTGACGCCGAGCCTCCCGCCCGTACGTGGTTCCGTTCATCTATCCCGCTGTGCCGCGTTCCGCGCGCGTGAGCCCTGGGCGCGTGCCGAACAGCGTTGTAATCTCGATTACATGAGTGAGAAGAAAGCACATGAGCTGAGGGGCTGGTTCGCCGGGCGGCTGCCCGACGACTGGTTCACCGAGCAGCCGAACGTCGTGGTGGACCGCGAGGAGATCACCATCGTCGGCACGCTGGCCGAGCCCGAGGGCGGCGACGACACATCGGACGCCGAGCGCGAGGCAGCCGTCGACGGGCGCATCCGGCGCTTCCGTGAGGAAACGCGCGACCGGCGCATCAGCGTGGCGCGCGAGGCCGAGCGCAAGTTCGACAGGAAGGTCTCCTGGGGTGTGCGGTGCGGCGAGCGCCAGGTGATGTTCACGCACCTGTCCGCGCCGGTGATGACGCGGCTGCGCCAGCCCGAGCGCCGCGTGCTCGACACCCTGGTCGACTCCGGGGTCGCGCGCAGCCGCAGCGACGCGCTGGCCTGGTGCGTACGGCTGGTCGGCAAGAACGCCGACCAATGGCTGGATGATCTCCGTTCGGCGCTCTCGCATGTCGAGAAGGTGCGCGACGAGGGTCCCACTACGTGATTACGCCGAGGTTAAGGCGGCAATTTATCGAAAGTCGGATCGCCATGGTCTAGACCAAAGACTATATGCTTATTCTTCATTTCTTCACTTGACGTGACACATGCGTGTCCGCGCCATGATCTTTCCTATTTATTAACCTGCCGTGTGGGTACACTTCTGCAATCCGCAGCGGCGAGGTCGGCGTGTGCCGGCACGAAGGAGCGATCGTGGCGTACCAGGTCCAGGCGAAGTCGGTGGAGTGGAATCCCGCGTCTGAGCGGCTCCGCGAGCTCACCGAGGAAATGTCGAACGCCCGTAAGACCGAGTTCGGAAACGTCGTGGTGAAGACTCGCGTGCTCAGCCGGAGTGCGAAGTCGACGTACGTGGTCGACGACTCCACCAATGCGACCAAGCAGACGATCACTCGCGCCGAGTACGACCGTGTCTCCCAGTTGCAGGACGATTACATTCGCGACCAGGACATGGTCGTCGTGGACGGCTACATCGGAAGTGATCCGCAATTCCGCACCCGCGCGCGGCTGGTCATCGAGTCCGCGAACGCGAATATCGCGGGCATGCAGCGGCAGCTCTTCTACCCCGCGGATGACGGCCACGACCCGGAGACCTGGGAGCCGGCGACCACCGTCGTCTACACGCCGAACCTCGACGCGCCCGGATACCCCGACGACCGCCTGATCGCCGTCGACCTGAAGGCCGGCGTCACCCGCGTGCTGAACTCGGACTACTTCGGGGAGTCCAAAAAGGGCGGGCTGCGGATGTGGAACGACATCGTCTACCGCCGCGGCGGGCTTTCGCTGCACGCCGGGTGCAAGGTGATCCCGGTGGACGGCGAGCACAAGACGATGCTGATCGTCGGCCTGTCCGGCACCGGCAAGACCACGACCACGTTCACCAAGCAGCTCGGCAGCCAGCCGGTGCAGGACGACTTCGTCGCGCTGATGCCCGGCGGCCGGGTGTACACCACGGAGAACGGCTGCTTCGCGAAGACGTTCGGGCTCGACCCGAAGGACGAGCCGGCGATCTACAACGCGACGACCAAGCCGGACGCCTACCTGGAGAACGTATCCGTCGACGACTCCGGCAAGGTCGACTTCCACGACACGTCGTACACCAAGAACGGCCGTACGACCTGGCCGTTCAAGTACGTCGACCCGTTCCCCGCCGACCAGGTGGAGCCGGCCGAGTTCCTGCTGATCCTCAACCGGAACGAGAACATCATGCCGGGGGTGGCGCGGCTGGACCGCGCGCAGGCCGCGGCGTACTTCATGCTCGGCGAGACGACCGGCACCAGCGCCGGCGGCAAGGACGAAGAGGGCAAGTTCCTGCGGGTGCCCGGCACGAACCCGTTCTTCCCCCGTGACATGGCCGACATGGGCAACCGCATCCTCGAGCTGATGGACGGCCACGAGCTGAAGGTCTTCGTGCTCAACACCGGGCGCGTCGGCGGCGGCGACGACCACGAGGGCTCCAAGAAGGTGCGCATCCCGCACTCCTCGGCGATCGTCCAGGGCATCGCACAGGGCACGATCACCTGGGAGGCCGACCCCGACTTCGGCTACGAGATCGCCGCGGCGATCCCCGGCGTCGACGACATCGAGATCCTCCAGCCGCGCCGGCTGTACGAACGCCAGGGCCGCCAGGACGAGTACACCGCGATGGTCGACCGCATGAAGCGCGAGCGCCGCGAGTACCTCGCGTCCTTCCCCGGCCTCGACGAGGCGATCACCAAGTCGATCGGCTGACGCCTGGCCGGAAGCGGACCGGGGCGAAACCCGGTGGGGGTTCGGCACGTCGTACGGGCATGCCAACGTTCCGCCGGGTTCTCGCCGTCGCGCTGCTCGCGCTCCCGCTGTCGGCCGTCGCGGCGGTGCCCGCGTACGCGAGTGGGGGCGGGGAGAACACCCGGTCCTACTCCGTAGACGTCACGGTGACGCGCGACGGGGGCCTGCATGTACGCGAGGAGATCGTTTACAACTTCGGCGATCAGCCGCGGCACGGGCTGACCCGGGAGATCCCGACGGAGACCGACGACGGCACGGGCATCATGCCGGTGAAGAACGCCACCGCGAGCAGCCCGGACGGCGCGCCGGCCGAGGTGCGCACGCAGACGTCGGACGTGACCACCACGATCCGCGTCGGTGATCCGGACCGTACGGTCACCGGGGTGCACACGTACGTGATCGGCTACGACGTCGTGGGCGCGGTCACGAAGACGTACGACCACAACGCCAATATGCGGCCGCACCTCGGCTGGAACGCGATCGGCACCGGCTGGCGCACCCCGATCGGCGCGGCCACCGTACGGCTGCACGCGCCCGGCCGGCTCGGCACCGTCACCTGCTTCGCCGGACCGCCCGACGCCACCGGCTCCTGCGGCCACCGCAAGGGGTCCGGCGCCACGGCGTCGTACGGCCCGCGCGCGCTCGGCAAGGGCGAGGGCATGACGATCCAGGCCGACCTCCCGCCGGACGTCGCCGTGCACCTGTTCGCCAAGAAGCCGCACCACGACGGCGGGCTGCACGGCTGGAGCCTGGTGGGGACGGCCATCGTGTCCGTCGTGGTCGGCGGCGCGCTGCTGCTCATGGTCATCGCCCGGTTCGCCGGCGGCCGTACGTACCGCGGCGGCGGCTTCGGCGGTGGTTTCGGAGGAGGCGGCGGCTTCGGAGGCGGCGGCTTCGGCGGCGGTGGCGGCGGCGGTGGCGTCGGCGGGGGCGGCGGAGGTGGTGGCGGCGGGAGCTGGTGAACCGTTCCGGGGGGCGTGGCGTCTTTCACAGTGGGGGGTGCGCGGGGGCGGGCGCGGTGCGATGATCAACCGCTGTGCGCTCCCCGATGCGCTCGGTGACGGTATGCGCCGTACGTGATCTTTGCGGACGAGTGTCGCGGATGTGCGGCACGCGGTGTCAGGAGCGCATTACCGTGAATAGCCGCCTCTGCCGCGGCGTGGCGTCCGGATCCCCGGAGCGTACGGATGCGGCGGCCACCGGGCGGAACGTCGCAGGAAGGGCTTGAAATGGGATTGCGGGATCTCGCCTACCGGATTTACGAGCGTCGGCTCGAAGGGCGGCTCGACCGTGAGGCGGTTCCGCGCCACATCGGCCTGATCATCGACGGGAACCGCCGGTGGGCGCGGAGCATGGGCCTCACCGACGTCAGCACCGGCCACGCGGCGGGCGCCGACAAGATCTTCGAGCTGCTCCAGTGGAGCCAGGAGACCGGCGTCGAGGTCGTGACGCTGTGGCTGCTGTCGACGGACAACTTCGGGCGGCCCTCGGAGGAGCTCGACCCCCTGCTGCGCATCATCGAGGGCACGGTGAAGCGGCTGGCCGCCGAGGGGTGGCACACGAACCCGATGGGCGCGCTCGACCTGCTGCCCGACGAGACGAACCGGGTGCTGAAGGATGCGGCCGAGGCCACATCCGGTTTTCCGGGCTTGGTTGTAAATGTCGCGATCGGGTATGGGGGTCGGCGTGAGATCGCCGACGCGGTGCGCTCGCTCCTGCAGGAGCAGGCGAGCCGTGGTATCAGCATCGAAGAGCTCGCCGAGACGATCGATGTCGAGCACATCGCGGAGCATCTCTACACCCGCGGCCAGCCCGACCCGGACTTGGTCATCCGAACGTCGGGAGAGCAGCGACTCTCCGGATTCCTGCTCTGGCAGACCGCGCACTCGGAGTACTACTTCTGCGAGGCCTACTGGCCCGATTTCCGCAGGGTGGACTTCATCCGCGCGGTCCGCGCGTACGCCGCACGCAATCGCCGGTACGGCGGCTGACCGGTTTAACGCAACGTTCACGGGCGGCGCGGCTTGTCGTCCTTGGGGGAGCACGGTCGATGACGTACCGTCGATTGCAGGGCGACGTCCGTCGCCCGCTGGGGAGGCCCCGTCCATCCTGCGCATGAGATGGCAGAAGGGCCGGTGCTCCGGTCCTTTGCGGGGCCAGCACCCGGTCCGTCCATCACCTGTGCAGGGCGCCCGGCGCGGGCGCCCGAGGGAGAACGAGTGGCCGAAATCGCGACCAGCCGTCCCTCCGCTGTGTCCCCCGACGCAGGAGTGCCGCGCAGTGAGCGGCGTACCTACGTGCTGGACACGAGCGTCCTGCTCGCAGACCCGGTTGCCGTATCTCGGTTCGCCGAACACGAGGTCGTGCTTCCTGTGGTCGTCATCACCGAGCTGGAGGCAAAGCGGCACCACCCCGAACTCGGATACTTCGCCAGGCAGGCACTGCGCCTGCTCGACGACCTCCGGGTCCGGCACGGCCGGTTGGATCAGCCCATCGAGGTCGGCGAACACGGGGGCACTCTGCGGGTCGAGCTGAACCACAGCGACCCCGCCATCCTGCCCGCCGGGTTCCGGCTCGGCGACAACGACACCAGAATCCTCACGGTGGCGAAGACACTCGCCGCCGAGGGGGCTGACGTGGTCCTCGTCAGCAAGGACCTGCCGTTGCGCATCAAGGCCTCGGCCGTCGGGCTGACCGCCGAGGAGTACCGCGCGGAGCTCGCACCGGACGCCGGATGGACCGGCATGTCGGAGGTCGAGGTCTCCGCCGGGCAGGTCGAGCAGCTCTACGAGAGCGGCTCGCTCGACCTCGAAGACGCACGTGAACTGCCGTGCAACACCGGGCTCGTCCTGCTGTCGGAGAGGGGCAGCGCGCTCGGCCGGATCACGGCGGACAAATCCATACGCCTCGTACGCGGCGACCGGGAGGCGTTCGGCCTGCGCGGCCGCAGCGCCGAGCAGCGGATCGCCCTTGACCTGCTGCTCGACCCGGACATCGGCATCGTCTCCCTGGGCGGCCGGGCCGGCACGGGCAAGTCGGCGCTGGCGCTGTGCGCGGGGCTCGAGGCCGTGCTGGAGCGGCGGCAGCACCGGAAGGTCGTGGTGTTCCGTCCGCTGTACGCGGTCGGCGGGCAGGAGCTCGGCTACCTCCCGGGCGGCGAGAGCGAGAAGATGAACCCGTGGGCGCAGGCGGTGCACGACACCATGTCCGCGGTGACCACCCCCGACGTCATCGACGAAGTGCTGGACCGCGGCATGCTGGAGGTCCTGCCGCTGACGCACATCCGCGGGCGTTCGCTGCACGACGCGTTCGTGATCGTCGACGAGGCGCAGTCGCTGGAGCGCGGTGTGCTGCTCACCGTGCTGTCGAGAATCGGCACCGGATCACGGGTCGTGCTGACCCACGATGTCGCGCAGCGTGACAATCTGCGCGTCGGGCGGCACGACGGAGTGGTGGCCGTCGTGGAGAAGCTGAAGGGGCACCCGCTGTTCGCGCACGTGACCCTGACCCGTTCGGAGCGTTCGCAGATCGCCGCGCTCGTGACGGAGTTGCTGGACAACGGCTAGTACGCGTACGCAGGCGGCCCCTTTCCGTTACGGGAAAGGGGCCGTCGGCGTTTTGGCGGGTACCGTGGGCCGGTGGGGGACTAGCCCTATCGGGTGACCTGGATCACGTGATCTTAGGCAGTATTACTCACCGAGAGTAATTGCATATGCGCGAATTGTCGAAATGTGACGATGGGCACATTGGGCCTGGATAACTACTAAAGAATTCAACTTCCCCGGCCCATGCGGACTAAACGCGGACCGGATCAAAGAAAAGCACCCCGCTTGTGGCGTTGGTCACGGTAGGTTTTGTTGCACTCCACCCCGGATCGTGATGCAGGGTGGGTTCTTGTCAGCACCCCCGGCGGTGCGCGATCGAGCCGAGAACGGCCCGCTGCCCTGACCCGCAGCGGTCGCGACCGCCCGCCGTATGACCACGCGTTCAGCGCCCGTGGGTGGCCAACCCCCGTGCCGCGGCATTCGCCGCCGACCATTTCCGCGTGCGACGGCGTGCGTCCTATGCCCCCTCTACTCCCCGTACGGGTCAACGCTGGGACGAATCATGTCGTGGGGTGGGAGTCGCTCGTGCACGCGATCACGTGTGCATGACCGTGGAAGGTTTGTTTTTGTCTGACGAAACTGGCTGGCGTCGTTTCCGGTACCGCAAGCCCACGATCATCGCGGCCGCAGTGGCCGGTGCCGTCGTGGTCTCCGGCGCCGCGGTGAGCGCGGCCACCCTCGGGCCGGATCAGGACGGCTCGAACAGCAACGCAGCGGTCAAGGCCGGCACCCCTGACCGGTTCAACAACCAGCGCGCGGACCGTACCGCGTACAACGCCAATAGCTTGTGGGGCCCGTCGCAGGTCAATGTCGACAAGCGGCTCCAGCACCAGGTCATCTCGAAGGCCGCGGCGAAGAAGCTCTCCGACCTGAAGAAGAAGCAGGCGCGCGAGCGGGCCCGCGAGCGGGCGCGCGCGGCGGCGAAGAAGCGCGCCGCGGAGCGGGCGAAGGCGATCGCGAAGCAGCGCGCGAAGGAGCGCGCGGCGAGCCGTTCGTCCAGCCGGTCGTCCTCCCCGAGTGACAGCGGGCCGTCGGTGTCGGCGCCCAGCGGGTCGCCGAAGGCCATCGCGAAGCAGCTCCTCGCGAGCCGCGGCTGGTCCGACCAGTTCGGCTGCCTCGACAGCCTGTGGACGAAGGAGAGCGGCTGGCGCGTCAGCGCGGCCAACCCCTCGGGCGCGTACGGCATCCCCCAGGCCCTGCCCGGCTCGAAGATGTCCAGCGCGGGTCCGGACTGGCAGTCCAACGCGGCCACCCAGATCAAGTGGGGCCTCGGCTACATCAAGGACCGCTACGGCAGCCCGTGCTCCGCATGGAGCCACTCGCAGGCCAACAACTGGTACTGAGTTTGCTTGTGGCGCCTATACGCCGTCTCGGCCCCGGGGGGCCTCGCTTGGCGCGGCGCCACGAGATCCTCGGCGGCGGGGCGCCCGCGTCGGGCGCGGGCGCCCTTTGGCGGACGCTGGTCCCGCCGCCTGCGGCGGCAACGATTGGTCGCCGTTAGCACGAGTGAAGGCCATCCCCCAAGAGATCGCGATGTGCCCCCGTCGCGGTTTCGCCCCCCAACCGGAGGCGCCACGCAACCCCCTGCGTGGCGCCTCCGGCGTGTTCGGGGGGTGCCGCTTCTCAGCCCCAGCCGCCTGCGGGCTTGAAGGAGTCGAAGACGGTGGAGCGGATCGCGCTCGTGGCGTCCCAGCGGTCGACCGGGATGGACCACAGGATGGCGTAGCCGTGGTCGGAGTTGGCGACGAAGCCGCGGTTGAGGACGCGGATGCGGCCGCCGCTGCCGTGCCAGGTGAACTGGGCGTCGGCGGCGTCGGAGGACTGGAGGTAGGAGACGTTCTCCATGCGCTCGCGGTGGTAGCCGGGGAAGCCGCTTCGCCAGGCGGACTCCGCGCGCTTCCAGTCGCCGAGCGCGGACGAGCCGGGGGAGGACGTCTGGTCGATCTGGACGTAGCCGTTGCCGTCGGGTGTGTAGAAGTAGACGCTCGTGCCCTTGCGCTTCTTGCGGGTCCAGTCGGCCGGCAGGAGCATGCGGAAGCCGGTGGGGTCGTGGTACGAGCGGAACCCGGCGGGCGTGGTGTCCTTCTTCTTGGACTTCTTCGGCGAGGGGGAGCCCTTGGCGTGGGTCGGGGTGTGGGTCGCGCCGCCCCGGGGGGAGTCGTCGCCGGAGCTGGAGGCGGACAGCGCGAGGCCGACGCCGCCGATGACCACGATGGCCGCGACGATGGCGGCGAGCGCGACGAGGGTCGTACGTCCCGGCTTCTTGACGCGGCCGCTGATGCCGCGCAGCCACGACCCGCCGGACGGGGTGCTCCACGGGGCGGGGGAGTCGCTGGTGGCCGCGGCGCCGATGACGCGGGTGCCGCCGCTCGTCTCCGCGGGAAGCGGGTCGGGGGTGCGGGTCTCCAGGATGACCTGGTCGAGCATCTGCGCGACCTGGATGGCGGTCAGCCGGCGGCGCGGCTCGCGGGGCAGCAGGCCGTCGATGACCCGGCGCATCGGGCCCGCGTGGACCGGCGACGGCGGCTTCTCGGTGAGCAGCGCGCCGAGCGTGGCCACCGAGGTCTCCCGTTGGTACGGCGCCTCGCCCTCGACCGCCATGTAGAGCGTGGCGCCGAGGGACCAGAGGTCGCTCGCGGGGGTCGCGCGCTCACCCTTGGCGCGCTCCGGCGGCATGAAGCCCGGCGAGCCGACGACCATGCCCGACTGGGTGAGGGAGGCGTCGCCCTCGAACGTGGCGATGCCGAAGTCGGTGAGGACGACCCGGCCGGACTCGGCGATCAGGACGTTGCTCGGCTTGACGTCGCGGTGGAGGATGCCCGCGGCGTGGGCCACGGCGAGGGCGGCCAGCACCTGGCGGCCCACCTGGGCGGCGCGGCCGGGGGCGATCGTGCCGTCCTTCTTCACGATCTTGTCGAGCGGGCGGGCGCGGACCAGCTCCATGACGATCCACGGGCGGCCGTCCTCCTCGACGACGTCGTAGACCGTGACGACGCTGGGGTGGCTGATGCGCGCCGCCGTACGCGCCTCGCGGATGGTGCGCTGGTAGAGGGTGCGGCGTTCGTCGGGATCCATGCCCTCGGGGAGGCGGACCTCCTTGACGGCGACGTCGCGGCCGAGCACCTCATCGCGGGCGTGCCAGACGGTGCCCATACCGCCTCGGCCGACGGGTTCGATCAGGTGGTAGCGACCGCCGATCACGCGTCCGTCGTCCGCCGGCGACATTCGGTTACGTCCTCTCTCCCAGGGGGCTGCCTAGAACATACAGGGGCGAGCGGACGTTTCTGGACGCGTGCCGGTACCCCCTGTGGACGGTTCGGATCGTCCGAGGTCAGGTCATGCGGAAGGTGGTGAACGCGGTCATCCGGGCGCGGGAGGTCGCGGCCCACTGGTTGGCGTACGACTGCCAGTAGACGGCGACCGGGCGGCCGCCGGGGAGCACGACCTGGCGGTCCTCGGCGTGGTAGAGCACGCCGTTGGCCTCGTGCCAGGTGAACTCCCACACCGCGGCGGGACGGCCGAGGAAGGTCGTACGGGCGAGGCGGACCGTCGAGATGTTGGGGTACTTGCCGTCCTTCATGGCGTCGGCGCGGAACCGGCGCATGTTCACCATGGGGTTGTCGGTCGGCTGCTGCGTCTGGTCGATCAGGAGGTAGGCGTGGTGGCTGGGGGAGAAGTACGTGACGCCGTCGTTCAGCGCGCGGCGGTCCTCGGTGTCCCACGAGTTGGGCAGCGCGACGCGGAAGCCGCGCGGGTCCTTGGCCGACCAGAAGCCGACGGGCGTGGCGGCCTGCGGCAGGGTGCCCTTCGGCTTCGGGTGGTGGGTGTGGGTGGGCTGCTGGGCGGCCGGGGTGCTGAGCCCGGTCGCGGAGTGCTTCGGCTCGGGATCGGCCTGCGGTGTCGGATCGCCGGACGAGCGGATGTGCAGCAGCCAGAGCCCGCCGACCACCAGCGCGGCGAACACGAGGACGCCCACGCCGCCGAGGACGAACGGCGTGGCGGACCGGCGCCGGCGGGCGGGCGGCGGTGCGGTGTACGGACCGGGGGGCCCGCCGTACGGACCGGGCGGCGGGGCCTGGGCGTAGCCGGCGGGCTGCTGCTGGGCCTGGTCGTACGGGCCGGTGGACGGGACGAGGGCGTTGGACATCGTCGCGCCGGGGTCCATGGGCGGCATCGCGGCGATGGCGGTGGACTGGGCGTCCGCTCCGGAGGGGGCCTGGACGGCGGGGCGGCCCGCGGAGATGTCGTCGAGCATCGCCGCCGCGGTGGGCGCGGCCATGCGGTGGGCCGGGTCGCGGACCAGCAGGCCGTCGATCACCGGCGTCAGCGGGCCGGCGTGCGGCGCGGGCGGCGGCTCCTGGGTGAGGACCGCGCCGAGCGTGGCCATCGCGCCGTCGCGGTCGTACGGGCCGCGGCCCTCGACGGCCATGAACAGCGTGGCGCCGAGCGCCCAGAGGTCGGACGCGGAGGTGGCGGGATCGCCCGCGGCGCGTTCCGGGCCGAGGTAGGCGGGTGAGCCGATGAGCTGGCCGGACGTCGTGATGGAGGTGTCGCCCTCGATGGTGGCGATGCCGAAGTCGGTGAGGGTGACGCGGTCGTCGGCGCCGACGAGGACGTTCGCGGGCTTGACGTCGCGGTGCAGCACGCCGGCGGTGTGGGCGGCGGTCAGCGCGGCCAGGATCTGGCGGCCGATGCGCGCCGCGCGCTCGGGCGGCAGCGGGCCGTCGGAGCCGACGATCTGGTCGAGGGAGCGCGCGTGGACGAGGTCCATGACGATCCAGGGGCGCTCGTCCTCCTCGACGACGTCGAACAGCGTGACGACGTTCGGGTGGCGCAGGCGCGCCGCGGTGCGGGCCTCGCGGAGCGTGCGCTGGTACATCTCCTCGCGCTCGGCGGCCGGCAGCACGGAGGGCACGCGGACCTCCTTGACCGCCGCCTCCCGGTCGAGAAGCGTGTCGACGGCGCGCCACACGATGCCCATGCCGCCCTGCCCGATGGGTTCCACCAGGCGATAACGCCCGGCCAGGGTGCGCATGGCCTCCCCCGAGTCATCCACGCCGTGTCCCCTCCTCCGTCCCGCTTCGACCCATTCGACCGCGTAGAGGAACCTACCGGTTCCAATGAACCAGAAGCGGGGCTGCGGTGGATCGGACGGGCGATCGGTACAGAATCGGGACGCGGTCAGCCGTCGGCGAGGCGCAGCGACGTGAAGGCGGTGGTGATGCCGGACTGGTCGGACGACCAGTTGGTGTCGGCGGTCTGCCAGTAGACGGCGAGGCTGTGGCCGTCCGGGAGGGCGACCTGGCGGTCCAGACAGCGGACCGTGGTTCCGTCGCCGAGCCGCCAGGTGAACTCCCAGTCGGCGGCGGGCCGGCCGAGGTAGGTGCCGGCCTGGAGGCGGAGGGTGCGCAGGCCGGGGTACTTCTCGCCCTCGCGCGCGGTGGTGCTCATGTCGGTGAGGTTCGCCAAGGGGTCGTGCTCGGGCTGGTCGGAGCGGTCGACCATGAGGTAGCTGACGTCACCGGGCGCGCCGTACGTGACCGCGCCGTCGGCACGGCCGCGCTCGCGCCAGTCGGCGGGCAGCGCCACGGTGAAACCGAGCCGGTCGCGTACGACCTGGAAGCCCGGGGGGACGGACGCGGACGGGGAGACGGTGGCCGGGGCGGCGGGCGACGGTGTGGGGGACGTGGCCGTGCCGGGGGTCGGCGAGGCCAGGCTGAGGACCGGGAAGCGCGGGTCGTCGTGGGCCAGCACCCAGGCGCCGCCGCCCAGGGACGCCGCCAGCATCAGCAGGCCGAGGACGACCGGGAACAGCGGCGCGCGCCTGCGGCGCTCGGGCGCGGCCACCTTGGGCGGGGTGAACTCCGCGGTCGCGGCCTCGGCGGGCGCTGGCGCCTTGATCACCCACGGGCTGACGCCGGCGATCACCTCGTCGAGGAGCTCGGCGACGCGGTCGGCGCCCATGCGGCGGTCCGGGTCGCGGATCAGCAGGCCCTCGATCACCGGGGAGAGCGGTCCGGCCTCGACGGCGGCGGGCGGTTCCTCGGTGAGGACGGCGCCGAGGGCGGCCATCGAGCTGTCCCGGTCGTACGGGCCGTGGCCCTCGACGGCCATGAACAGGGTGGCGCCGAGCGCCCAGAGGTCGGACGCGGGGGTGGCGCGCTCGCCGCGCGCCCGCTCCGGGGCGAGGTACGCGGGGGAGCCGACCACCATGCCCGACTGGGTGATCGAGGCGTCGCCGTCGATGGTGGCGATGCCGAAGTCGGTGAGGACGACGCGGTCGCCGTCGCCGACGAGCACGTTGCCGGGCTTGACGTCGCGGTGCAGGACGCTGGCCGCGTGGGCGGTGCGCAGCGCGCCGAGGATCTGCGCGCCCATGCGGGCGGTGCGCTGCGGGGAGAGCGGGCCCTCGTCGGCGACCAGGGAGTCGAGCGGGCGGGCGGGGACCAGCTCCATGACGATCCAGGGGCGGTCGTCCTCCTCGGCCACGTCGTAGACCGTCACGACGCTCGGGTGGTTCAGCCGGGCCGCCGTACGCGCCTCGCGAATGGTGCGCTGGTAAAGGGTCTCGCGTTCCGCGGTGGGCATTTCGGGGGGAAGCAGGACTTCTTTGACGGCGACCTCGCGGCCGAGGAGTTCGTCCCGCGCCCGCCATACCGTGCCCATTCCGCCGCGCCCGATGACGTCGAGCAGGCGATATCGTCCGGCGAGGGCACGACCGGGCGAGTTGCTCATATCGCGCGTGCCTTTCCGCGTGGCTCCGATATGGAAATGACCGTATAAGCTCCACGCGGATTCGGGTGCCCGGCTCGCCGAATTCTTGGGACAACAGAATTTATGCGGCGCAATTCCGGGGTGATTTGCCGGGGGTGCCGGAATTGCGTGCGCGGGTCACAGGCGCGGCAGGGCGGGGATGACGCGGGGCGGTTCGCTGCCGCCCGGGTCGCGGAGCAGTGTCCGGTGCGGCTTCGCGGTGGCGGGGGGCTCGACGCTGTGCGGCGCCGCCGGGGTGGCGTGGCGGTGCCCCGGGGTGCGCGCGTCCGTGTGGTGGTGGCGGTGCGTGGGGTGCTCCGCCGGGGTCGAGCCGACGGTCACGGGGGAGGCCGGGTCGTGCGTACGCGCGTGGCGGGGGTCCGACGGGGTGCGCGGCGCGGGTACGTGGCCGTTCGAGGCCACCGGGGCGGGGGACGCGGCGTCGCCCCGGTCGCGCAGCGCGTTCCAGCCCGCGACGGAGGCCACCAGGGCGAACGCCGTGGAGATCGCGGTGATCGCGGCGGGGGCGCGGTGCCGTCCGACCCACGCGACCCCCCGAGCCCGAACCGACCTGGGGCCGCCTTCGGGGGCGGCGTGTGTGCCGCGGGGGGTTGAGGTGCCGGGGTCGGGGTCCGTGCTCGTTTCGGGGGGCGGCTGGGTGCCGGTGGCCGCGTGGAGGGTGCGGGTGGCGAGGGTGGTGCGGCGCGCCTCGGGGGCGGGGC
>DASXYG010000099.1:0-44521 GCA_036502625.1 Streptosporangiaceae bacterium | reverse complement strand
GTTGATTGACAGGGGTGTGGGGGTGGTTTTATTGTCCAAGCAAGCGCTTGGGTAAATGGAGGCGGGTTGGCATGGGGGATGGTGTCGCGTCGGTTCAGGGGGTCGACGGGCGGCACTTTCGGAATGTGATGGGGCGGTTCGCTACCGGGGTTGTCGCTATTACCGCTGTTGAGCCGGAATCCGGGGTGGCTACGGGGCTGACGGCCAACTCGTTCACGTCTGTTTCGCTGGATCCGCCGCTGGTGGCGTTCTGTGTGGCGCATACCAGTACGACCTGGCCGCTGCTCCGGCGTTCTCGGCGGCACTGCGTGAACATCCTCGGGGAGCGGCAGCGGGACGTGTGCGTGCAGCTCGCCGCCAAAGGGGTGGACAAGTTCCGCGGGCTGGGGTGGTCGGCCTCGCCGAGCGGGACGCCGATGCTCGACGGGGCGCTCGCGTGGATCGAGTGCGCGATCGAGGCGGAGCACCCGGCGGGCGACCACACCATCGTGGTAGCGCGCGTCCACCACCTGGACCACAACCACGACGGCGGTCCCCTGGTGTTCTTCCGCGGCGACTACGGCCGCTTCGACGACTGACGGACGGGCCGCACTCCTGGGGCCACCGCCGACCTCGGCCATGGCCGCACTCCTCGGCCACCCCTGACCTCGGCTGCCCGCGTCCCCGGCGCGTCGCGGTGCGCGGACCGCTATTCTGCGGCGGATCCCCTTTTCCGGGCCGGGCCTTCTGCGGGTCTGGCCGCGTACCGTCGTTCCCGTTCGTGGAGGATCCTTGGCCAGGCCGTCGGAGTCCGAGGAAGCGTCGCCGCCCCCGCGGTGGGATCGGCGCGTGGGGCTGCCCGCGTGGGTGATCATCGGTGCCGTGCTGATCGCCGGCGCGCTCGGCACCAGCCTCGTCGTGGGCCTCCAGTACGCACGGGGCGCGATCTACGAGTCCGAGGAGTGGCACGCCGGCGGCTGCCTGCACCGGCTGTCGAGCGCCGAGCAGGACGACCCCTCGTCGTTCATCGTCACGGGCTGCAACACCGGCGGCGCCGACGTCCGCATCGTGCAGATGCTGCGCGGCACCTCCGCGCGGCCCGCCGACTGCCCGGCGAGCACCGACGAGGTGGCCCGCAGCGGCGACGACGCCACCACCGCCGCGTGCGTACGGCGCCTCAAGGACGACCACCCCGGCGACGCGGGCAAGGGCGGCGGCGTGGTCCGCGCGGGCGACTGCTGGTCCGAGACGGGACCCGGCGAGGTGGCGTGCGCGGGCGGCGCGTGGACGGCGAAGGTCGTGGGCCGCGCCGCGCAGAAGGACCAGTGCCCGGCCGGGCGGACGTTCGACGTCGGCCGCCTCCCCGAGCCGTCCGCGCGCCCCGTGCTGTGCTTCGGCCGCGGCGGCCGGGTGCTCGGCACCGGCGACTGCGTACGCGACCCGCACCTCCCGGGCGCCCGCGACGCGCGTACGGGCGTGCCGCGCACGTCACCGTGTGGCGGCGCCCGCGCCTGGGGAAGGATCACCGGGGTGGCCGACAGCGTCACCGGCTGCAAGGACACCGGGGCGAACGCCCTGGTCAAGGTGCGCCTCGCGTACAAGCGGATGCTGTGCGTACGCCGCCGGTGAAGGTCCGACCACCAAGCGCTTGGTAGAATGCCCCCGTGAGCACCAGCAGGAACACCTCGGCCCGGTCGGCGAAGCCCGCGCGCCCACGCGGCCGCCGCGGGTCGACCGCGCTCGCCTCCGAGCGCCGCGACCACCTCGTGAAGCTGGCCGCCGAGCTGTTCGCCGAGAAGGGGTTCCAGGCCACGACGGTCCGCGAGATCGCCGACGAGGCCGGCATCCTGTCCGGCAGCCTCTACCACCACTTCGACTCCAAGGAGTCGATCGTCGACGAGGTGCTGTCCGGCTACCTCGACGAATTGCTGACGTCCTACCGCGCCACCATGGAGCGCGGCGGCACGCCGCGCGAGCTGCTGTCGGAGCTGGTCGTCACCGCGTTCGGCACGCTGGAGACCCACCGCGCGGCCATCACGGTCATGCAGAACGACTGGAACTACCTGCGCCAGCTCGACCGCTTCGGCTACCTGGTGAAGGCCGAGCACGAGGTCGAGGCGATGTGGGTCGGCCTGCTGAAGGACGGCGCGAAGAAGAAGGTCTTCCGCTCCGACGTCGACCCCAAGCTGACGTACCGCCTGATCCGCGACACGATCTGGGTGGCCGTCCGGTGGTACCGCCCCGGCGGCCCGCTGACCACGAAGCAGATCGCCGACCAGTACCTCACGATCCTCTTCGACGGCCTCTGCCGCTGACCCCCGCCTGGGGCGCCACGCCGAACGCGTCGAGCAGCGCCGTGACGTACGCCTCACGGTCCGCCGGCGTGGCGCCGACCCGGCGCAGCGCGGCGGCGCCGAGGTAGGCGGAGTAGAGGGCGTGCGCGTGCCGGCGTGCGCGGTCCGCGGGATGGCCCAGCTCGGTGAACGCGGCCTCGATGACCGCGAGCCGCCGGCGCGTGACCCGCCCGGCCACGGCGCGGACGACCGGGTCGGACGCCTCGGTGAGCAGCCGCAGCGCCAGGTCGGCGTTCTCGGTCGCGGCGAACGCGTCGCGGCCCAGCGTGCGCAGCCGCCGCGCCGGATCGGCGATCGCGGCGAGCTCGGGCAGGACCGCGTCGGTCTGCCGCCGCTCCCACTGGTCGAGCGCGGCCTCCAGCAGCGCGCGCCGGTTGTCGAACAGCCAGTAGAAGCTGGACTTCGACGCGCCGAGCCGCGCGGCCACCGGCTCGACCGCCACCGCCGACGGCCCGCTCTCCGCCAGCACGCCGAGCGCCGCGGCGGCCCAGTCCTCCCGCGTGAATCGTGCCGTACGCGGCATCGCCCACCCTCCCTGGACCCGTTCTGTACGCTGCCGTACAGTTCGTACTGTACGACACCGTACAGAACAGGAGGCGGGCCGATGGGATCGCTCCTCGACGGGCTGCTGCCGGTCTACGACTTCCGCACCCGCTACACCCGGCACATCGCCGCGGAGCCCGGCCGCGTATGGGACGCGCTGACCACGTTCACGTACGCGGAGCTGCCGCTCACCCGGCTGCTCATGGGCGTGCGGACGGCGGGCCGCGCGCGGCTGGACGGCCCCGTGGCGCTGTCGTCGATGCCCGTGCTCGCGCTCGACGAGGGCCGCGAGGCCGTCGTGGGGCAGGTCGCGAAGTACTGGCGCCCGCGCCCGGTGACCGGCCCCGAAGAGACCAGGACGGCCGACGGGTTCACGGCGTTCGACGCGCCCGGCTGGGCCAAGGGCGCGATGGGCTTCCGGCTGACCCCGCTGATCGAGGGCGGCACGCTGCTGGCCGCCGAGACCCGCGTCCGCGCCACGGACACCGCCGCGCGCCGCGCCTTCGCGCCGTACTGGCTGCTCATCCGGGTCGGCGGCGCCGGGTTCATCCGCTTCGAGATGCTCCGGGCGATCGCCCGCCGCGCGGAGGCGGCGCGTACGGTCACCGGTCGCGGATGAGCACCGCCGCGCTGCCGTAGCTGCCGCCGAACCCGGTGCACAGCGCCACCTCGGCGTCCGGCACCTGGTGCACGCCGTCGCCGCGCAACTGCCGTACGGCCTCGGCCACGTTGTTCAGGCCGTGCACGTAGCCCTCGGACAGCAGGCCGCCGTGCGGGTTCACCGGCACCGGCGGGCGCGGCCCGGCGAGGGCGCGCAGCACGTCAGGCAGGTCGGCGCGGGCGACCAGGCCGAAGTCCGCCAACTGGACCGGCACGAGGAACGAGTACGCGTCGTAGAGCAGCGCCACGTCGATGTCGGCAGGGCGCATCCCGGCCGCGGCGTACAGCGGCGCGGCGACGTACGCGGAGAACATCCGGGTGGGGTCGGGCGCGCGGCCGGGGTCGGACGCGCCGGGCCCGCCCCCGCGCACCACCGCGTGCACGCGCGGCGCGCCCCTGGCCACCGGGTGGTCCGCCGCGGTGAGCACCAGCGCGCAGGCGCCGTCGGTCTCCTGGCAGCAGTCGGCGCGGCGCAGCGGCGAGGCGACCATCGGGCTCGCGTCGTACGCGGCGCGGTCGAGCGGCTCGCGGCGCAGCGCGCGCGGGTTGGCCGCGGCGTTGCGCCGCGAGGCGATGACGACGTCGGCCAGCGCGTCCGCGCCGAGTCCCGTCTCGGCGAGGTACCGCTGGGCGACGAGCGCGAACGCCGCCACCGGACCGGCGAGGCCGTACGGGAGCGTGAAGTCGGTTCCGGCGCCGAGCCGCAGGTCGGCGGCGTTCATCCGGACGCCGGAGCGGCCGTTGAGCGCCCGGTAGACCAGCACCGTACGGGCGACGCGGGCGTCGATCAGCATGGCGGCGTCGCCGAGGATGGACGCGCTCTGCGTGCCGCCGCCGTGGATGTCGTTGTGCCAGCCGAGCGGCTCGGCGCCGAGCTCGCGCGCGACGTGCGTGACCGGCGCGGAGTCGTTCATGTGGTAGCTGAGGACGGCGTCGATGTCGGCGGCGGCCAGGCCCGCGTCGTCGAGGGCGGCGCGCGCGGCGGCCACCGCGAGGTCGAGCTCGGTGCGCCCGGACCGGCGGGTCAGCGGGGTCATGCCGACGCCCGCGACGGCGGCGCGGCCGGCGAAGCCCTGCCGTGCGGACATCGTGCCCTCCGAGCGTGATCCGCCCGCCGGGGTAGGGGCGCGATCCGTTTCCCGGCGGGCGGGGCCCTGCGCACACAACGTAGTACTGAAACATGTTCTCGTGCAACGGATCGCCGGTGGATCAGGGGTTACGCCGTACGTACGGCACCCAACGAGAACGCGATCCAGCACGGGCGGACGCGGCGGGTGGCGGATCGGCGGCGGCCTCGTTAAGCTTACCAAGCGAGCGCTTGGTTACCGTCTTGAGGAGCCCGATGAGGTTCTCCACCTTCCACCTGTTCCACCGTTTCGACGGGCAGACGGTCCGCGAGGTGTACGACTACCACCTCGAGCTGATCGAGCTCGCCGAGGAGCTGGGGTTCGACGGGATCTGGGCGGCCGAGCACCACTTCCGCGACTACGGCGTGGTCCCGTCGATCTTCACGATGCTCGGCCACATCGCGGCCCGCACCCAGCGGATCCGGCTCGGCTCGGGCATCGTCGTGCTGCCGCTGCACGACCCGATCCAGGTGGCCGAGGAGGCCGCGCAGCTCGACGTGCTCTCCGGCGGGCGGCTGGAGTTCGGCGTCGGGCGCGGCTACCAGAGCGTCGAGTTCGCCGGGTTCGGCAAGGACCTCGCCGAGGCGCGGGACCGGTTCGACGAGGCGCTCGACGTCATCCTCGGCCTGTGGACGACCGGGGACTTCCAGCACGACGGCCGCTTCTACACCACGGGACGTATCAGCCTCCAGCCGCGCCCGCTCCAGCTCCCGCACCCTCCCGTGCACGTCGCGGCGGTCAGCCCGGAGACCGTGGAGATCTACGCGCGGCGCGGGCTGCCGATCCTCGCCGACCCGGCCGCGCCGTTCCGCAAGATCGCCAAGGCCGCGCGCACGTGGCGCGAGGTCGCCGCCGCGTACGGGCACGACGTGGACGCCGCCGAGCTGGTCGCCACCCGCGCCGTGCACGTCGCGCCGACGCTGGAGCAGGCGCACGCGGACCAGGCGCGGTTCGAGCGCATGTTCGACCGGTCGCGCATCTTCAACGCCGACAGCGCGCCGATCGACCCCCGTACGGGCCAGGCCGCGCAGGGCTTCGAGTACTGGCAGGACCGCTACCTCAAGGGCGGCGCGGTGGACGAGGCGTTCCGGTGGGAGCAGCTCGAGGTCATCGGCGACCCGGACCGGGTCATCGCGCAGATCGCCGCCCTGCGCGACTTCGGCTACGCGCACCTGCTGTGCGACTTCGGCTCCACGCGGCCGGTTCCGCTGGAGGAGATGAAACGGATCATGCGGTTCTTCGCCGCCGAGGTCATGCCCGCGTTCCGATAGCCCCCGGGAGGTCCGGCCATGGCCGCGATCAACGAGCTGACGTTCGGCGACATCCTCGGCGAGCACCGCAGGTCGCGGCCGCGCGAGACCGCGGTCGTCGACGGTGGCCTGCGGCTGACGTACGCGGAGCTGGACGCCCGGGTGAACCGGCTGGCGAACGCGCTGGCCGCCGCCGGGACCGGGCGCGGCGACCGGGTGCTGTGGCTGGGCCGTACGTCCTTCCGCGTGCTGGAGGCGCTGCTGGCGTGCGGGCGGCTCGGCGCGATCTGCTGCCCGGCCAACTGGCGGTCCAGCGCGGACGAGCTGGCGTTCGTCCTGGACGACCTGGCGCCGTCCGTGGTGCTGTTCGAGGACGGCGAGGTGGTCGCCGCGGCGCGGGAGAAGGCGGCGGGCACGGCGCGGTGGGTCGCGGCCGGGCCCGAGTACGAGGCGTTCGCGGGCGCCGCTCCGGCCACCGAGCCCGACGCCGACGTGGCGGCGTCCGACCCGCTGCTCGCGCAGTACACCGCCGCGTTCTCCGGACGGCCGAGGGCCGCGCTGCTGAGCCACGCCGCGCTGGTGGCGCACGACATGGCGCTCGCGTACGTCCGCCGGCCGCCGCCGGGGTTCACGTTCTTGAACAGCGGCCCGCTGTTCCACGTCGGCACGATGATGTTCTGCCTGCTCACCTTCCACCTCGGCGGCACGAACGTGTTCCTGCCGGAGTTCGACCCGGCGCGGGTGTGCGCGCTGGTCGAGGCCGAGCGCTGCACGCACGCGTTCCTGTTCGGCCCGATGATCGACCGGCTCGTCGAGGCGAACCGTACGGCCGGGCACGACCTGACGAGCCTGCGGTTCTGCGCGCACTCCCCGGAGTGGGACGCGATGATCACCGTGGACGACTCCCCCTGGTGCGCGTCGGCCTTCGGCGGCTACGGGCAGACCGAGGTGGGCGGCATGCTGACGTACGCGGGGCTGGCCATGGGCGCGGCCGGTGCGGCCGGGCGCCCGTCGCCGCTGGTCGCCGTGCGCATCGTCGACCCGTACGGCGCGGAGGTGCCGGACGGCGAGGTGGGCGAGATCGTGGCGCGCGGCGCGCCGGTGATGAGCGGCTACCTCAACCGGCCCGAGCTGACCGCGGCGAAGCGGTCGGGCGGCTGGCACCACACCGGCGACCTGGGGCGCCGCGAGCCCGACGGCACGCTGACGTTCGTCGGCCCGCGGCTGCGGATGATCAAGTCAGGCGCGGAGAACATCTACCCGGCGGAGGTCGAGCGGGCGCTGAAGGGGCTGCCGGGGGTCGCGGACGCCGCGGTCATCGGGGTGCCCGACCCGGAGTGGGGGCAGGCCGTACGCGCGATCGTCGTTCCGGAGCCGGGCGTGCGGTTGGTCGGCGGCACGCTGATCGCGCTCACCCGGGCGTCCGTCGCGTCGTACAAGAAGCCGCGCGACATCGTGTTCGCGGAGGCGATCCCGAAGAAGGGCTTCGCCCCCGACTACGACGCGCTGGACGCCGCGTACGGCGGTGGCGGCTACCCGGTGCTGTGATCACAGCACCGCGAGCGGGTTGATGGGGCTCGCGGTGCCGCCGTCGATGGCCAGCGGCGCCGCCACGAACAGGAACTCCGCCTGGTCGCAGGCCGCGAGGTCCTCAAGCCAGAGCATCTCCGCGATGTGCACGCCGTGCCGCCACAGGAGGGTGAGGTGCAGGTCGTCGTCGCCGGACTCCCCCGCCGACTGGTCGGCGCGCAGCCCGCTGACGGCCGCGTTGTCGCAGGCCACCATCGCGACGTCGCGCTCGGCGAGCCAGCGGCCCGCGTCGCCGGTGAGGCCGGGCTGCCCGGACCAGTACAGCTCCGGGTCGTCGTCGTACGCGGTGGGCCAGCCCGTCCGGACGACCGCCACGTCGCCGGGGCGCAGGTCGACGCCCGCCCACTCGGCGCAGGCGGCGAGCGTGGCGGCGTCCACGCGGTCGGCGGCGGCCAGCCGGGGCGCGCCGCGGAACCCGGCGGCGTCCAGCAGCACGCCGCGCGCGACGACGCCGGGCAGCGCCTTGTCGATGCCGCAGCGGGTGGCGCCGTAGCTGCGCACCCGCGCCGCCGGGTGCCCGTTGTACAGCTCGTCGCCGGACCACATGTGGCACAGCGCGTCCATGTGCGTGGTGGTGCCGTGCGGGGAGACCACGAGCGCGTCGTCGGCCACGCGCAGCCCGGCGCCGATCGCGCGCGCACCGGCCGCGTAGTCGCCGCCGTCGACGGACATGAAATGCTGCGGCAGCGGGCGCCCCCGCAGATGGGCCACCCGGTGCGCGGCCGTGCCCGACGTGGCGCCGCGGATCGGCAATGACAGGCTGAGCACCCGGCCCGTCCGTACGGCGCCCGCCGCGGCCCGTACGACATCGGGGGTGAGCAGGTTCAGCGCGCCGCGCTCGTCCGCGGCGCCCCAGCGGCCCCAGTTGTGGTTCATGACGTCCCCTCGGATCTGGAGGTCCCATGCCGGATGAGCTCGGTGGTCCCATCGACGGCCACTGCGATCCCGCGTTCGCGGGCGTACGCGAGGCGTTCGCGGCCAACTTCGCGCGCGGCGACGAGGTGGGCGCGGCGGTGGCGGTGTACGTCGCCGGGCGGCCGGTGGTCGACCTGTGGGGCGGCGTGGCCGACCACAAGACGGGGCGCCCGTGGCTGGCCGACACCCCGGTGCTGACGTTCTCCTGCACGAAGGCGGTGACCGCGGCGGCGGCGCTGCGGCTGGCCGAGCGGGGTGCCGTGGACCTCGCGGCGCCCGTGCGCACGTGGTGGCCGGAGTTCGCCGCGGCGGGCAAGGCGGACGCGACGGGCGAGCACCTGCTCAGCCACCAGGCGGGCCTCCCGGCGTTCGACGACCCGCTGACCGCCGCCGACGCGCGCGACCCGGCCGCCCTCGCCGACCGCCTGGCCGCGCAGGCCCCGCTGTGGGCGCCGGGCTCGGACCACGGCTACCACGCCCTGACGTACGGCTGGCTGGCCGGCGAACTGGTCCGCCGCCACGCGGGCCGCACGGTCGGCGCGTACGTCGCCGACGAGATCGCCGGCGACCTGGAGCTCCACCTCGCCGCCGACGACGCCCTGATCGCGAAGACCGCCCGCCTCACCGCCAAGCGCCTCACCGGCCCGGCCTCCGGCGGTGGTGGCGGAGCCGCCAAGCCCGGGACGCCGCGGCTCAAGGGGCCCGCGGCGGAGATGATGGCCGCAGCGGCCGACCCCGCCAGCCTGATGAACCGCGCCGAAGGGAACCCGGCGCCCGGGCCCGGCGGCTACAACAACCCGGAGCTGCTGCGCGGGGGCTGGCCCGCGGCCGGGCTCATCGCCACCGCGCGCGGGCTCGCCGGGTTCTACCGCGAGCTGCTCGCCGGGCGGATCCTCGCGCCGGAGACGCTGCGCGACGCCGTACGGCCGCGGGTCTCCGGACCGGACCGGGTGCTGAAGGTGGACAGCACGTTCGGGCTCGGCTTCATGCGCCCGTCCAGCGTGTTCGCGATCCCGCCCGCCGGGCGCGACAGCGCGTTCGGGCACACCGGCGCGAGCGGCGCGATCGGCGTCGGCGACCTCGGCTCCGGCATGGCCATGGCGTACGTCACGAACCGCGTCGGCGACGAGGTCTCCGGCGGCATGCGCGCCGTGCACCTGGTCAACGCGGTCTACCGCGCGCTCGGGTGAGGGCGTCATTGCATCGTCACGCCGCCGCTGACGCTCAGCGTCTGCCCGGTGATGTACGCGGCCCGATCCGTGCACAGGTACGCCACCAGCCCTGACACGTCCTCCGGACGGCCCAGGCGGCGCACCGGGATCGCCCGCGTCAGCTTGGCGACCAGCTCCGGGTCGTCCCGCGCGACCGCGCGCAGCATCGGCGTGTCGGTCGGGCCGGGGCAGACGACGTTGCTGGTCACGCCGTGCCGCGCGGTCTCCCTGGCGAGGGTGCGGGCCAGTCCGAACAGCCCGGCCTTGGACGCGGCGTACGCGCCCTCGCCCCCGGACCCGGCACGCGCCCCGTCGGAGGACACGAACACCAGCCGCCCCCACCCGCGCGCGGTCATGCCCGGGAGCAGCGCGCGGGCCAGCAGCATCGGCGCGCGCAGGTTCACCGCCCACATCCGCTCCCAGTCGCCCGGGTCGCTCTCGGCGAACGGCGCGACGATCGACAGCCCGGCATTGCTGACCAGGACGTCGACGGCGCCGAGCCCGTCCACCGCGGCGGCCACCCCGGCCGGGTCCGCGAGGTCCACGCCCAGCGCCGCGCCCCCGAGGCCGTCGGCGACCCGGCGCGCGGCCGCCGCGTCGATGTCGGCGGCCACCACCCGCGCGCCGAGGTCGGCGAGGTCCGCGCAGATGGCCGCGCCCATTCCGCCGCCGCCCCCGGTGACCAGGGCGGTGCGCCCGTCCAGCCGCATTCCGCGCATGCGCCGCTCCTCAACCCCAGATGGCGGTCAGGTCGTCCGTGCTCGCCCGCGCGGCCAGCAGCGCGATCGTGTGCGCCATGACCTGCTCCCCGTACGCGCGCGGCGTGCCGGCGACGGCGTCGGCCGCGACCACCACGCGGTAGCCGAGGTTCACCGCCTCCAGCGCCAGCCCCGGCACGCCGAGGTTCAGCGACACCCCGGCCACCACGACCGTACGGACGCCGAGCGACCGCAGCGTGGTGTCGAGCGACGTGCCGGTGAACGGCGAGAACCCGTGGTAGCGGCGGGACTCCAGGTCGCCGGGGCACGGCCCCAGCTCGGGGACGACCTCGACCGCCGGGGTGCCCTCGCGCATGTGGCCGGGGTCGCGCAGCAGCACGCGGATGAACGGGGTGTTCGCGGTGTGGCTGCCCGCGCGGTCGGCGCGGAACGCCGCCGTGCAGTGCACCACCCGAACTCCGGCGCCGCGCGCGGCCGCGGCGAGCCGCGCCGCGTTGCCGATCAGGCCCGTCTCCGCGGCGGTGGCGGCCAGCTCGCCGAACCGGGCCAGGTCGCCGACGACGCCGCGCTGGACCTCCATCGTGAGCAGCGCCGTGTGCGCGGGCGCGGCGAGCTCGGCGAGGTCGACGGGCACGCGCACCCCCTGGGCGTACGGCTCTTGTAGGCGAACCAAGCATACGCTAGCTTGGCGAGCATCCGGCGTGACGGGCGGACGGAGGCTCCGGCGGTGGGTGACAGTCCAGGCTCGGCCGTACGCCCGGTGCCGCACCCGACCGCGCTCACCGCGCCGTACTGGGCCGCCGCCGCCCGCCGCGAGCTCGTGATCCAGAGGTGCGGCGGGTGCGCGCACTGGATCCACTTCCCCCGCCCGGCCTGCCCCGCGTGCGGCTCGGCCGATCTGGCGTTCCGGCCGGTCAGCGGCGACGGCACGGTGTACACGTTCAGCGTCGTGCACCGCCCGTTCGTGCCGGGCCTGCCCGTGCCGTACGCCATCGCCTGGGTCGAGCTGCCCGAGCAGCCGGGCCTGCGCGCGTTCGGCGGCCTCGTCGGCTGCCCGCCGGAGGCCGCCCGCATCGGCATGCCCGTACGGGTCTGCTTCACCGAGCTGCCCGGGTTCGGCCCCGTGCCGGACTTCCGACCGCGAGGAGCGCGATGACCGACACGCCAGGCCCGCGGCTGCGGACCGTGCTGTACGCCGTGGACGACATGTCGGCCGCGGTGGACTTCTACCGCGACGCGCTCGGCCTGCCCGTACGGTTCCGCGACGGCGACCGGTACACCGCGATCGACGCGGGCGGCGTGACGCTCGCGCTGACCGGCCCCGGCGAGGACGTCGCGGACGGCGTGGCGGCCGCGTTCCAGGTCGCCGACGTGGCCGCGAGCGTCCGCGGCCTCACGGCGGCCGGCGCCGTGCTCGTCCGCGGGCCCGAGGCCGGGCCGCACGAGACCCGCGCCGTCCTGCGCGACCCGGCGGGCAACCCGGTCGTGCTCTACGCCCCGGCGAAGGAGAAGCCGTGAACGCCGACTTCGGACCCTCCCCGTACAGCAACTACGCCTACGCCTGCCTGACCGCGAACGCGCTGCGCACCCCCGACCGGATCGCGCTCACCTACCGGGGCGGGCCGGGCCTGACGTACGCCGAGCTCGACCGGCGCGTGAACCGCCGCGCGAACGCGCTGCTCAGCGCCGGCGTGAAGGCGGGCCAGCGGGTCGCGTCGCTGCTCAACAAGACGATCGGCGTCGCGGAGGTCTACCTCGCGGAGATCAAGATCGGCGCGGTGGTGGCCGCGCTGAACCCGTACTGGGACGACGACGTGCTCACCCAGGTGGTGGCGAAGTCCGGCTGCACGGCCTTCGTGTACGACGGCGACGCCGACGACCTGGTCGCCCGCATCGCGCCCGGCCTGCCCGGCATCACGACATGGCTGCGCGTCGGCGGCGGCGACGGGCGCGGCGCCGACCTGGACGCGCTCGGCGCGCACGCCGGCGACGCCGAGCCGCCGCTGGGCGCGTTCGGCAACGACGTGGCCGCGCTGTTCTACACGTCGGGGACGACCGGCTTACCGAAGGCCGTCGCGCACACCCACCTGTCCTGCCTGGCCACCGCGCACCTGTGGCTCGATCTCCCGCACGACGACGACTCGGTGTTCGGCACCGGCGCGATCATCTGGGGCGTCGGGTTCACCGCGATCGCCGGGCCCGCGCTGTACGCCGGGATGCGGCTGGTGCTGGAGGACGACTGGGGCCCGGCGAACGTCCTCACCGTGGCGCCGCGCGAGCGGGTCACGCACATGAGCGTCATCCCGAGCTTCTTCGCCCAGATGTTCGGCGAGAACGCGCACGAGGGCGCGGACCTGTCGGCGCTGCGGGTGCTGGTGCTCGGCGGCGAGCCCATCGCGCCGTCGCTGCTGGAGCGGATCAAGCTGCGGCTGCCGGACGCGGGCGTGTACTGCTACTACGGCCAGACCGAGGCGCCGTATAGCTGCATGGGCCGCCTCGACGACGGCAGCCAGGACCTCAGGTCGGTCGGGCGGGCGCGCACGGGCGTGGCCGTACGGGTGACCGATCCGCACGGGCGGCGCGTGGTCGGCGAGGTGGGCGAGCTCAACCTGACCGGGCCGCACATGATGGCCGGGTACGACGGCGAGCCGGGGCTGACCGCGCAGGCGGTGCGCGACGGCTGGTACGTCGGCGGCGATCTGGGCCGGGTGGACGCCGACGGGTTCGTGTACGTCCTCGGGCGCCGCGCGGACGCCATCGTCAAGTCCGGCCGGTGGACCCAGCCCGTCCAGATCGAGGAGGTCGCGCTGACGCTGGACGGCGTCGCCGAGGCGGGCGCGGTCGGGGTCCCTGAGGACGCCGACGAGCAGCGCATCCTGCTGGCGGTGTCCCCTCGCGCGGGCGCGTCCCTGAACGCCGGGGCGCTGCGCGCGGAGCTGGCCGCCCGCCTGCCGGACCACCAGCGCCCGGACGCGGTGGTGATCGCCGCCGAGCTCCCGCACACCCAGGACGCCTCCGGTGGCCGCGGCAAGCTCCTCCGCCGCGACCTCCGCACCCGCTACGCGGACCACCTGGACACCCCGACCTGACGGGAGACCGTATGGCCGAGCACCGCGTGGTGCCCGAGCACGAGGTGAAGGCGTGGCTGGCGGGGTGGGGGGTCGCGGTGCCGCGCGGGGCCGCGGTGGCCGCGCCCGGGGAGATCCCCGAGGCCGCCGCGGACCTGGAGCCGCCGCTGGTCGTGAAGGCGTACGGACCCGGGCTGGTGCACAAGAGCGACCGGGGCGCCGTACGCCTGGACCTCCCGGACGCCGCGGCGGCACGCGCCGCGGCCGAGCGCATGGCCGCGCGGCTCGACCCGGCGGGGTTCCTGGTCGAGGAGCAGGCGCCGCCGGGCGTCGAGCTGATCATCGGGGCGGTCCGCGACCCGGTGTTCGGCCCGGTGGTGCTCGCGGGCCTCGGCGGCGTATGGACCGAGGCCCTGGCCGACACCGCCGTGCGCCTGGCCCCGCTGACCGAGCGCGACGCGTCCGAGATGCTCCGCGGCCTCCGCGGCGCCCCCCTCCTCACGGGAGGCCGCGGCCACCCGGGCGTCGACCTGGACGCCCTGACCCGCCTCCTGATGACCCTCGCGGGCCCCGGCGGCGCCCTCGCAACCCTCGGCGACACCTACACGGAGTTCGAGCTCAACCCGGTCATCGCCACCCCGCACGGCGCCATAGCCGCGGACGCCCGCCTCATCACGGCCCCCTCCCCGGGCGGCGCCGCGCCGGAGACGGGCCGGGCTTCGGACTTCCGTACGCTCTTCCATCCCCGGAAGGTGGCCGTGGCGGGGGCGTCCGTACGGAATCCCGGGTTCGGGAACCTGTTCCTCGGGTTCTACCGGGAGACCGGGGTGCCCGTGGTGGCCGTGCATCCGGACGCGGACGAGATCGACGGCGTCCCCGCCGTACGGGATCTCGCCGCGGCGGGCGCGGACTACGCGCTCGTCGCCGTGCCCGCCGAACGGTGCGCCGCCGTCGTCGCGTCCGGCGGCACCCCGTTCGTGCAGGTCATGAGCGGCGGGTTCGGCGAGGCGGGCGAGTCAGGGCTGGAGGAGGGGCTGGTCGCGGCCGCGCGCCGGGCGGGCAGCCGGCTGCTGGGGCCGAACTGCATGGGCGTGTACTGCCCGTCCGGGCGCCAGACGTTCCTCGGCGGCGGGCCCGGACGCCCGGGGCGCATCGCGGTCGTGTCGCAGAGCGGCGGCATGGCCGGGGAGATCATCAAGGTGGGCGAGCGCCGCGGCCTCGCGTTCAGCAAGGTCGCCACGGTGGGCAACAGCGCGGACGTCACCCCCGCCGAGCTGGTCCGCTACCTCGCCGACGACCCCGACACCGCCGTCCTCGGCCTCTACCTGGAGGACCCGCGCGACGGCCGCGGCCTGTACGAAGCCCTGCGCGCCACCGCCGGCCGCCTCCCCGCCGTCGCCCTCGTCGGCGGCCGCAGCACCCAGGGCCGCGCCGCCGCGGTCTCCCACACCGGCGGCATGACCGGCGACACCCGCGTATGGGACGCCGTAGCCGCCCAGGCCGGCCTCGCCCTCGTCCACACCCAGGACGATCTCATCGGCGCCCTCGACGCCCTCGACCTCCACGCCCACCGCGACGTATCGGGCGGCGGGAACCCGGAGGGCGCCGTCGGCCGCGACGCCCCCGGCCGCGACAAGGCTCGCGACGGCATCCTGGTCATCGGGCCGAGCGGCGGCGCGAGCGTCCTCGCCGCGGACGCGTTCGACCGTACGGGCGCGGTGCTCCCCGCCCTGCCCGAGGCGTGTCTCGGGGACCTGCGGGCGCTGGGGCTGGGCGCGGGCAGCTCCCTGGCGAACCCGCTGGAGATCCCCGCCGGCCCGCGCGGGCGGCCGGACCTGGTCCGTACGGCGGTCACCGCGATCACCGCGCACGCCCCCATGCCGGACGTGGTCTGCCACCTGAACGCGCAGAGCTTCTTCACGTACGGCCACAGCGCCGAGGCCCTCCAGGCGTACGCGCACCAGATCGGCGCCCTCCAGGACGCCCTGCCGCGGACGCGCGTCACGTTCGTCCTGCGCAACGCGGAGTGCGCGCCGCCGGGCGTCGAGGACGCCGCGCGGGCGGTCGCGCGCGGCCACGGCGTGCCGCTCTACCGCTCCATGGAGTCCGCCGCGGCCGCCCTCGCCGCCGTCGCGCACGTCACGCGAGCCCGGTGACCACGAACGCCGCGTACGGACCCGACCGGGTCAGTGCGCGCTCGCGGGCTCGCCCGCGCGGGACGCCATCGCGTCGAGCACGGCGGGCCAGGCCGAGGACATCGGGTCGATCAGCCCGAAGTGCTCGCACCCCGGGAGTTCGCGCAGCTCGGCGATGTCGCCGGCGCCCCAGGCGGTCGAGGCGTACGCGCGGCTCTGCGCGACCGGCACGCGGTCGTCGTCCGCGCCGTGCAGCAGGGTCGCCGGGATGCCGGTCGGGGGCAGCGCCGCCGGGTCGGCCTGCGCGAGCCGCTCGGGGTCGAGCGCGCCGCCGAGCAGCGCCGTGACCGCGCCGTCGCCCAGCTCGGTGGCCTGCGACAGCACGCTGATCGCGGCGAGCGCGACCACGCCGTGCACCCGCGGCGGCGCCGTACGGTGCCACCGCGAGCCCGCGGGGAGCCGGTGGCGCCCGGCCGCCCACAGCGCCAGGTGGCCGCCCGCGGAGTGGCCCACGAGCACGATGCGGTCGAGGTCCACACGTCCGGGCCCGGCCACGTCGGCGACCAGGTCGGGTACGGCGTCGACCGCGGCCGCGACGTCGTCGAACGTGCCGGGCCAGCCGCCGCCGGGCTGCCCCACCCGGCGGTACTCCGGCACGGCGACGTGGTAGCCGGCCGCGGCCAGGGCGTCGGTGACCGGCCCCACATGCGTACGGTCGTATTCGATGCGCCAGAACCCGCCGTGCAGGAAGACGATCAGCGGAGCCGTCCCGGCACCGGCCGCCAGGCGGACATCGGCGGCGTTGTCGGCGTCGGGGCCGTACCGCACCGTCAGGTCCGGCGGCGGCGATTGACGGGACAGCACCTCACGCGGATCGCTCACCAGTACCTCATTCCCGGGTCGAGACGCACGACGGCCCCTGCCCGGACGTGGGCGAGGCGCCGCCTCCTCCACGGACCGACGCTACCCATGAACGCCCCCGCGCGACACTCCCCCGCGACCGTGTCTTCACGGCCTTGGGACGCAAAGGGCGCGCGCGAAGCGCGGCGATTAGGGCGGCGGTTGGGTGACGGGCGGGCCCACTGCAGGTCACCGGAGTCCGAACGCGTCGGCGAACCGCTCGGCCGCGGCCGTCGCGTCGCGCCCCCGCCGCCACGGCCGCACGATCAGCCGGTCCACCCCGAGCCCGCCCCACCGCCGCGCCTCCTCCGGCCCGGCCACGGAATCCACGTGCACGGTCACCTCGAACGGCGCCCCGGCGCGCCCCGCCTCCTCCCGGTACGTCCGCAGCAGCTCCAGTTCCGGCCGTACGGCGTCCAGCGTCGTCGGCATCGAGATCCAGCCGTCGCCCAGGCGGGCCGCGCGCCGCAGGGCCGCCCGCGACGCGCCGCCCACCAGGATCGGCGGCGGCCGCACCGGCCGCGGCTCGAACGCGACCTCCTCGAACGCGAAGAACCGCCCTTCGTACGCGACGGTCGCGTCGGTCCACAGCCGCCGCACCACGTCGATGGCCTCGTCGAGCCGGGCGCCGCGGGTCGCGAAGTCGACACCGGCGGCCCGCCACTCCCCCGCGTACCAGCCCGCGCCGACGCCCGCGATCGCCCGCCCGCCGGACACCGCGTCGAGCGTGCCGAACGCGCGCGCCGCGACGAACGGGTGGCGCAGCGCCAGGAGGTACACCCCGGTGCCGAGCCGGACACGCGTGGTGACGGCGGCCAGCGCGCAGAGGTACGCGGGCGCGTCGAACAGCGGTGTGCGCGCCCGGATCGGCGGTTCGTCGCGGCCGGGGTAGCGGTCCGTGGACATGTCGGTGGCGAAGACCAGGTGCTCGGGCAGCCAGACCGACTCGAACCCGAGCTCGTCGGCGGCGACGGCGAGGTCGCGCCAGGCGCCGGGGTGGACGAGCCCGAGCGGGAGGCCGTACTTCACGGCCCGAGCCTAGTGAGCCGACCAAGCGCTCGATAGATTGCCGTACGTGGTGCCAATGGCCGGGGCCGGTCCAATTGGGCCGGGTCCTGTCGTACGGCGCGGCCATTTGGTTCCATGGGCCGGAGATCAAATCGCGACTGGGCGGTCCGGATGGACAATCCGTACGACACGGCACCGTGGCTGCGCTTCTACGCCGACGGCGTGCCCCGTGACATCACCGTGCCCGACGAACCGCTGACCCACCTGCTCGACGACGCCGCGGCGCGGTTCCCCCGGCGCACCGCCGTCGTCTTCCTCGGCCGCGCGATCACCTACCGGCATCTCCTGGACCTGGCGAACCGGGCCGCCGCCGCGCTCGCCGAGATCGGGGTGCGCAGGGGCGACCGGGTCGCGCTGATCCTCCCGAACTGCCCGCAGCAGGTCATCGCCTTCTACGCGGTGCTGCGCCTGGGCGGGGTCGTCGTGCAGTGCAACCCGCTCTACACCGCGCCCGAGCTGGCGTACCAGCTCGCCGACAGCGGCACCTCGACCGCGATCGTGCTCGACCGTGCGTACGCCGCGCTGGCCGAGGCGCGCCCGTCCACGCGCGTACGGCAGGTCGTCGTGACGTCGCTGCTGCCGTGGCTGCCGCGCGGCAAGCGGCTGGCGCTGCGGCTGCCCGGCGAGCGCACGGCCGGGCTGCGCGCCGAGCTGGCCCATCCGGTGCCCGGCGACGCCGACGTCCTCGACTTCGAGGAGCTGCTGTCCCGCTCGTCCGACCCGGTCGCGCCGCCGCCCATCGACCCCGCGCACGACCTGGCGCTGCTCCAGTACACCGGGGGCACGACCGGGCGGCCCAAGGGCGCGATGCTCACCCACGCGAACCTGATGGCCAACGCCGTGCAGACCGCCTCGTGGGACTCCGAGTCGCGCGCCGGGCACGAGATCACGCTCGCGGTGCTGCCGATGTTCCACGTGTTCGGGCTGACGCTGTGCCTGACCACGTCCGTGCTGACCGCGTCCACGATCGTGCTGCTGCCGAAGTTCGACACCGACCTCGTGCTCGACGCCATCAGGAAATGGCGTCCGACGATCTTCCCCGGCGTGCCGCCGCTGTACGACAAGATCATCGCGGAGGCGCGGGACCAGAAGGTCGACCTGAGCTCGATCCGCGTCTGCGTGTCCGGCGCGATGCCGCTGCCGCGCGGCACGGTCGAGGAGTTCCGCCGCGCGACCGGCGGCCACCTCGTCCAGGGGTACGGCATGACCGAGACGTCGCCGGTCACGCTGTCCAACCCGCTCAACGGCAACGCCCGCCACGTCTCGGTGGGGCTGCCGCTGCCCGGCACGCGGGTGCGGGTCGTGGGCGAGGACGACCCGTTCCGCATGGTCGGCGTCGGGGAGGCGGGCGAGCTGCTGATCTACGGCCCGCAGGTGTTCCAGGGCTACTGGAACCAGCCGCTGGAGACGGCGGAGGTGCTCAACAACGGCTGGCTGCGTACGGGCGACATCGGCGTGATGAGCCCGGACGGCTTCTTCACGCTGCTCGACCGCAAGCGCGACGTGATCATCGTGGACGGGTTCAACGTGTTCCCGACCGAGGTCGAGCGGGTGATCAACACCCATCCGGCGGTCGACGACAGCGCCGTGGTGGGGCTGCCGGACGGCCACGGCGCGGAGATCGTCAAGGCGTACGTCGTACCGCTGCCGGGCGCCGAGGTCTCCAGCCACGAGATCATCGCCCACTGCGCCGCCCGCCTGGTCGGCTACAAGATCCCCGAGCTGGTGGAGACCCGCTCCGACCTCCCGCGCAACCTCCTGGGCAAGGTCCTCCGCCGCCTCCTCCGCGACGAGGCCACCTGGCCCTGACCCGGCGTCAGCGCGCCCACGGGTGGCGGCGGTCCGTACGCGCCCAGGCCGCCGCGAGGGCACGCTCCGCCTCGTCGGCGAGCCGCTGCTCGCGCGCGTACAGCAGCCCGTACACGAACGTGTCCTCCCCGGCGGCGCGCGCCTCGGCGGCGATCTCCCGTACGGCCGCCCGCGCGACCACGCTGTCGTGGTGCTCGCCCAGCAGGTCCTGCAGTCCCCGCATGCGCCGCACGAGTTTCCGCGCGCCCTTCCCCAGCACGGGCTCCGCCGCCTCGGCGGCGTACCGCGCCCGCTTCGCCGCCTTGCGCGCCTCATGCACGGCCAGGTCGCCCCCGCCGTCCCGGGCCCGCGCCACGTCCCGCGCCAGCCGCCGGTACGCCCGCCCCACCATCCCCGGCAGCTCCGCGCTCCCCGCACGCCGCGCCGCCTTGGTAACGGCCCCCTCCCTCACGAGGCCGTCAAGCCCCTCCAGCACGGCCAGATACCGCTCCCCGTCCAACCCCCGGAGCGCCCCGTCCCGCGCCGCCGTACCGACCCGCCCGAAGTACGCCTCAACCCGCGCCCCCGCGATCTCCACGCCCTCCACTTGCTCCACCAGGCCCAGCCCCGCGCGCACCCGCCCCGCGGTGATCTCCCCGTCGCGGACCGCGGCCAGGCTCCCCGCCAGCCACGTCAGCTCCCCGGACACCTCCCGCGTGCGGTCGCGGTCGAAGAGCGGCCCGAACGTGCGCAGTGCGCTGCGCGTACGCCGGATGGCCACGCGCATCTGGTGGACGGCGTCCGGCTCGTCGCGGCGCACCGCCGTGTCCAGCGCCGCGATCGCCCGCGCCTGGGCGTCCACGTACGCCAGCACCGCCGCGCCCGCGGTCGACGCCGCGGTCACCGGCGCCGGCCGCGCGGGCAGCCGGGCGCCCAGCACCCGTTCGAGCTTGCTCGACGCCGCGGCCGGGCGCGCCCCCGCCTCCGTCAGCCGCGCGTCGATGGCGTGCAGCAGCTTCCTGCCGCCGCCGACCAGCTCCACCTCGATCTCCTGCCACGCCGCATCCGCGCCCGGCCCCACCAGCGGCAGCGCGGTGACGCTGTCGACGGCGACCTCCGCGAGCGTGCGCCGCCGGTCGTCGAGGAGCCGCCGCACCTCCCGCGTGGTGCGCATCCGTACGACGGGGGCGAGCGCCGCGCCGCGCGTCCGCGCCCGTACGAGCCCGGCCAGCGCGGCCGGCACGTCGTCGCCCCCGGGCGGAAGCCGCACCTCGTCCCGCGTGTCGCGGCCGGCGGGCAGCTTCAGGTGCCAGCCCGCGTCGCCGCCGCCCGCCCGGCGCCGCAGCGTCACCCCGGCGCCGAGCAGCCGCAGGTCGGCGGTGTCGTAGTAGACGGCGTCCAGGACCTGCGTCTCCGGACCGGACTCGTACGCGACGCCGCGCACGCCCGTCAGCACCGGCCGCGCCCCGGCCCCGGCCTCGTACTTGCGCTCGATCTCGCGGACCGTCACCGCGTCCGTCATGTCGGCTCACCTGCCCCGGATCGGACTCCAGCGTCCGGCGCGGGATCCGGCACCGTCAGAGTCGTCGGTCCGCGGTACGCGGGACGTCCGCCCCATGCGCGCCGCCGTGCGTTCACCTCGCTCATATGACCCAGCGCTCGCTTGGTTTAGGATGTGGCCACCGAGGCCGCAGAGGAGCCCGCCATGGAGATGCGCGCCGCCGTGCTCAGGGGGTTCGGCGCCCCCATGAAGGTCGAGACGATCGAGGTGGACGACCCGGGCCCCGGCGAGGTCCGCGTCAGGATCGCCGCCTCCGGCGTGTGCGGCTCCGACCTGAAGGCCATCGACGGCCACAGCCCCGTCGTCCGCCACCTCCCCGCCGTGCTGGGCCACGAGAGCGCCGGCGTGGTCGACGCCGTCGGCCCGGACGTCACGTCCGTCCGCCCCGGCGACCACGTGATCATCGCGATGAACGGCCCCTGCGGCCGCTGCCCCGCCTGCCGGATCGGCCGGTTCGCCCTGTGCGCGGGGCCCGCCCGCGTGGCCGCCATCCAGGGCCTGACCGCCGACGGCGGCACCCGCCTGCACGCCGGCGGCGCCGCCGTGCGCCCGTTCATCGGCATCGGCGCCTTCGCGGAGTACGCCGTGGTCACCGAGCCCATGTGCGTGACCACCGACCCGTCCGACGCCCTCGACCTCGTCTGCCTGCTGGCGTGCGGCGTCGTGACGGGGGTGGGCGCGGTGCTGAACGCCGCCCAGGTGGAGCCGGGCTCCTCGGTGCTGGTCGTGGGCTGCGGCGGCGTGGGGCTCAACGCGGTCCAGGGCGCGGCCATCGCGGGCGCCACCACGATCATCGCCGCGGACGTCGTCGGCGCGAAGCTCGACCTGGCCGTACGCTTCGGCGCCACCCACACCATCCGCGCCGACGCCGCCCCGCTAGCCGACCAGGTAGCCGGAATCCTCCGCGGGAGCACCGACCACGCCCCCGGCGGCGTGGACTACGCCTTCGACGCCACCGGCCGATCCGCCGTCCTGGCCGACGCGTTCGCCGCCACCCGCACCGGCGGCACGACCGTCATGGTCGGCAGCCCGCCCGCCGACGACGAGATCAGGCTGAACCCCCAGCTCCTCTTCGCGTCCCGCCGCCTCCTCGGCACCCAGGGCGGCAACGCCGTCCCCGCCCGCGACCTCCCCATGCTCGCCGCCCTGCACCGTAACGGCCGCCTCAACCTCACCGACCTGGCCACCGAGCACCTCCCCCTCGACGCCGTCAACGAGGCCGTCCACCACGTACGCGCCGGCACCGTAGCCCGCTCGATCATCACCTTCGACCCGTAACAGATAATCCACTACAGAACTATCTGCTACAGTCCACCCCCGAGGCCCCCGCACGGGCGACGGCGCGCCGCAGTCCTCGATCGTGTGGATCGCCCGCGACGGCGACGCGCTGGTGTTCTCCACCACCGCGAACCGCCAGAAGACCCGCAACCTGAGAGCGGACCCGCGGATCAGCGTCTCGCTGTTCGACCGCGAGAACCCGTACGAGTCCGCCGAGATCCGCGGCACCGCCGAACTCCTGCCCGACGACGAGGAACGCCTCCCCCACGAGCTCTCCCACAAATACCTCGGCGTCGACCCGCCCCTCCCCGAGCCCGGCGAAACCCGCCTCATCGTCCGCGTGACCCCGGAGAAGGTCCTCCGCTTCTCCGCCTGACCCCGCCGCCCACACACGAAACGGGGAGCCGGCGACGACCCGCCGGCTCCCCGTTCTGAACTGTCGGCCGCTAGCTGCAGCCGCTGGTCGAGCCGCAGCCCTCGCAGACGTAGCAGCTTCCGGCGGCGCGCATCTTGGTGCCGCAGGTGAGGCAGAGCGGGGCGTCGGCCGTGCGGCCCTGGTGGGACTCGATCAGTTCGGTGGACGAGCCCGCCGGGGACCAGCCGGTGTCCTCGGGTTCCGGTGCGGGCTCGGCCGTGCGCGGCGACGACGGGGCCGCCGGGAGCACCGGGGCCGACTCCGCCAGGGCGCGGACCTGTTCCTGGACCGAGGCCGGGTCCTCGCCCGCGGCCTGGGCGGCGCGCTCCGTGGCGGAGAGGATGCCCATGGCCGAGCGGGTCTCGAACGGCAGGTAGTCAAGGGCCAGGCGGCGGAAGATGTAGTCCATCGCCGACGTCGCGATCCGGATGTCCGGGTCGTCGGTCATGCCCGCCGGCTCGAACCGCATGTTCGTGAACTTTTCCACGTACGTCTCCAGCGGGATGCCGTACTGGAGGCCCACGGAGATCGCCACGGAGAACGCGTCCATGACGCCCGCGAGCGTGGAGCCCTGCTTGCCGAGCTTCAGGAAGACCTCCCCGAGGCCGTCGTCGGGGTAGCTCGACGCCGTCATGTAGCCCTCGGCGCCGGCCACGGAGAACGACGTGACCACCGCGGGGCGCTGCTTCGGCAGGCGCTTGCGCACCGGGCGCGCGGGCGCCGCCGGCTCCTCGACCACCGCCTCCTCGGCCTTCTTCGCCGACAGCGGCTGCCCGACCTTGCAGTTGTCGCGGTAGATCGCCAGCGCCTTCAGGCCGAGCTTCCAGCCCTCGTAGTAGATCTCCTCGACGTCGGCGACCGTGGCGCTCTCCGGCATGTTCACGGTCTTGGAGATCGCGCCGGACAGGTGCGGCTGCACGGCGGCCATCATGCGGACGTGGCCCATCGGCGAGATGGCCCGCTCGCCCATCGCGCAGTCGAACACCTCGTAGTGCTCCTGCCGCAGCCCCGGCGCGTCGATGACGTGGCCGTTCTCGGCGATGAACGCGACGATGGCCTCGATCTGCTCCGCGTGGTAGCCGAGGTTCTTCAGCGCGCGCGGCACCGTCTGGTTGACGATCTGCATGGAGCCGCCGCCGACGAGCTTCTTCATCTTGACCAGCGCGAGGTCCGGCTCCACACCGGTGGTGTCGCTGTCCATCATGAAGCTGATCGTGCCGGTCGGCGCCAGAAGGCTGGCCTGCGCGTTGCGCCAGCCGTTCTTCTCGCCGGTCGCCAGGCTCTCCTTCCACGCCTGCGCGGCCGCCTCGACGATCGGCTTCTCGATCTCGCCGTACGGCCGGATCTCGTCGGTCGCGGCGGCGTGCTTGCGCATCACGCGGGTGTGCGCGGACGCGTTGCGGGCGTAGCCGTCGTACGCGCCCACGACGCCGGCGAGCTCCGCGGACCGCTTGTACGACGCGGCGTTCATCAGCGCGGTGATCGCCCCGGCCAGCGCCCGGCCGCCCTCGGAGTCGTACGCGTGGCCGGTGGCCATCAGCAGCGCGCCGAGGTTGGTGTAGCCGATGCCGAGCTGCCGGTACGCGCGGGTCGTCTCGGTGATCTTCTCGGTCGGGAAGTCGGCGAACGTGATCGAGATGTCCATCGCGGTGATGATCAGCTCGGTCATCTTGCGGAAGTGCTCGACGTCGAACGTGTCGTCGTCGCGCAGGAACTTCAGCAGGTTGATCGACGCCAGGTTGCAGGACGAGTTGTCCAGGCTGAGGTACTCCGAGCAGGGGTTGCTCGCGGTGATCCGGCCGGTCTCCGGGTTGGTGTGCCAGTCGTTGATCGTGTCGTCGTACTGCAGGCCCGGGTCGGCGCACTCCCAGGCGGCGTGCGCGACCTTCTTGAACAGGTCGCGCGCCTGGATCTGCTCGATCGTCTCGCCGGTCGTACGGCTGCGCAGCCCGAACGCGGCGTCGGCCTCGACCGCGCGCATGAACTCGTCGGTGACGCGGACGGAGTTGTTGGCGTTCTGGTACTGCACGGAGTTCATGTCCGCGCCGCCGAGGTCCACGTCGAACCCGGCGTCGCGCAGCGCGCGGATCTTGTGCTCCTCCTTGGCCTTCGTCTCGACGAACACCTCGACGTCCGGGTGGTCGACGTCGAGCACGACCATCTTCGCGGCGCGCCGCGTGGCGCCGCCGGACTTGATGGTGCCGGCGGAGGCGTCGGCGCCGCGCATGAACGAGACGGGGCCGCTCGCGGTGCCGCCGGAGGACAGCAGCTCCTTGCTGGAGCGGATCTTCGAGAGGTTCACCCCGGAGCCGGAGCCGCCCTTGAAGATCAGCCCCTCCTCCTTGTACCAGTCGAGGATCGACTCCATGGTGTCGTCGACCGACAGGATGAAGCAGGCGCTGACCTGCTGGGACGACGCGGTGCCGACGTTGAACCAGACCGGCGAGTTGAAGCTGAAGATCTGGTGGACGAGCGCGTACGTCAGCTCGTGCTCGAAGACCTCGGCGTCCTCGTCGGAGGCGAAATAGCCCTCGGCCTTGCCGGTCGCGACGTACTTGCCGACGACACGGTCGATGAGCTGCTTGAGGCTCCACTCGCGCCGCGGGGTGCCCACCGCGCCGCGGAAGTACTTGGAGGTGACGATGTTCGTGGCGTTCACCGACCAGAAGTCCGGGAACTCCACGCCGCGCTGCTCGAAGTTCACCGAGCCGTCGCGCCAGTTCGTCATCACGACGTCGCGGCGCTCCCAGGTGATCTCGTCGTACGGGTGCACCCCCGCCTTGGTGTTGACGCGCTCGATGCGCAGGCCCGCGCCCGGCGCCGTCCCCGCAGCGGCAGCTCCGTCCGCCGTATCCGTCATGTCCTCCCCCTTCTTGGACCTCTCGGGGTCCTCGACCGCCACCGCGTCCCGTCCCTCGGGCCCGCGCCGCCTGTTCCGACTAGTCCCCATCACGTCCCCGTCGCCGCTTTCTCTGCCGCCGTCGTGGTCACATCGGTGTCGTCGCGCGTCTTCCGCAGCGTGGCGATCGCGTCCTCGAAGTCGGCCAGCGACGTGAAGTCGCGGTAGACGGACGCGAACCGCAGGTAGGCGACCTCGTCGAGGTCGCGCAGCGGGTCCAGGGTGGCGAGCCCGACCTCGCGGGACTTGATCTCCGCGCAGCCCTTCGCGCGGATCTCGTCCTCGACCCGCTGAGCGAGCATGGCGAGGTCGTCATCGGCCACCGGACGGCCCTGGCAGGCCTTGCGCACCCCGGTCTTGATCTTCTCCCGGGAGAACGGCTCCGTGACGCCGCTGCGCTTGACGACCATGAGCATCACCGTCTCCTGCGTCGTGAACCGGCGGCCGCATTCGGGACACGTACGCCGGCGCCGGATCGCGGCGCCGTCGTCGGTCGAGCGGCTGTCGACGACCCGGCTGTCGGGGTTGCGACAGTACGGACAGTGCATGCGTCACCCCCTGCTGCGCCCGCTGCTCCCCCGATGCCGTACGTGAAGACGCCTGCACCGACGGGCACAAGTTATGGAGAACATCACCGATGTAACTACTAGATGTTGTGCCCACGGTATTGCGCGACACCACCGGACGCAAGTCGCCGCGCCCGGCGATCGCGGCTCGGGCGCACGGCCCGCGGACCCGCCTGACCACGGCGGATTCGGCGCCATCGGCGGCGCCGCGCACCGCCCGTGTCGTACGTCTACCCGGCCTGAAAGCGGTTCGCTCGGCGTGTCGTTACGAGCTCGTGACCGCGCGGCGGGTGGTGCGCGAGGGGCGGCCGTTCATTGTCCCGCGAGCGGGGCGCGGGGGCGCACGTTTCGCGCCGCGACATGCGACCGTCCCTGACGTGGACGACCGAGGGAACGGTGCTGGTCCACGTCAGGGACGGTGGCACGGCCAGTGGTGGTCAGAATCGGGGAAGGACCACCCGCTGGCCGGGCTGGAGGACGGGCGAGGCGAGCCGGTTGGCCGCCATGATCTGGTCGACGGTGATCCGGGGGTCGGTGTTCGGCCGGACGCGGACGGCGATGGACCACAGCGTGTCGCCCGGCTTGGCGACGACGGACGCCGCGGGCGGCTGATGGGTCGTCGCGGCGTTCGCGACCGAGCGGCCCACCGCCCACCCGGTGACCACCAGCACGCCGGCGAGGAACAGCACGACCACGACCCGCCCGCGCCGGGTGAGCCGCACGGGCGCGGGACGCGCACCGCGCGCTCGCGCCGCCGACGGCACCGCGCCCGGCCGCACGGGGAGCGGGCGGTCACCGGACGCGGGATGGCGCCGCATCGCGGCGGCCCGCGCCGCACGCTCGGACTCGGCGGCGGCGCGCCCGACGGCACCCGGGCCGCCGCGTACCGCGGGGGGCGCGGCGGGGACGGCCGCCGCGTCAGCGGGGAGGTCGGGGACGAGGCGGAGGTGGACGCGGGCGCGTGAGGCGGGTGAGGGCGCGTGGCGGCCGGCGACCAGGCGGTCGTGCGGGGCGTGCGTGCGCGGGGCTGGCGACACGGCATGCGGTGTGCGGCTCATCCCGGACCTCCCGGAGAACGGCGATCATGCTCGAACAGATCTTCGATCGAACGTACGTACGATGTTCTACCGCACGGGACCGACATTTTCGAGCCGCTTCGAACAGTTGTTTGAGAATTCCCGTGCGGACCGGTAGCGTCGGCCCAACGAACCTCCCGGAAAAGAGGGGGGAACCCTCATCGGCGAGGAGGCGACCACCGTGGCGCGCAAAGACGCGGGCGGCACCGTGCACGAGCTGCCCGAGCAGCCCGCAGACGGCAAGCCGCTCACCTGGCGGCAGCACAAGGTTCTGCTGTGCATCCGCGAGTCGGTCGAGCAGCGCGGCTATCCCCCGTCGATGCGCGAGATCGGCGAGGCGGTCGGCCTGCAGAGCACGTCGAGCGTCTCCCACCAGCTCGCCGCGCTCGAGCGCAAGGGCTACCTCCGCCGCGACCCCAACCGCCCGCGCGCCGTCGAGGTCCGCCTGCCCGGCCAGCCCGCCGTGGCCACCGAGGGCGCCCTGCGCAACGACGAGGAGTCGACGTACGTACCGCTCGTCGGCCGCATCGCCGCAGGTGGCCCGATCCTCGCGGAGGAGTCGGTGGAGGACGTCTTCGTCCTCCCGAAGCAGCTCGTCGGCGAGGGCACGCTGTTCCTGCTCAAGGTCGTCGGCGACTCCATGATCGAGGCCGCCATCGCCGACGGCGACTGGGTCGTCGTCCGCCAGCAGGAAGACGCCGAGAACGGCGACATCGTCGCCGCGATGATCGACGGCGAGGCCACCGTCAAGACCCTCAAGCGCGCCGACAAGCACATCTGGCTCATGCCGCACAACCCGAACTACGAGCCCATCCCCGGAGACGACGCGACCATCCTCGGCCGCGTGGTCTCCGTCCTGCGGCGCGTGTGACCCGCACGCACCACCCGAAGTCCTGATCGTCGCCGCGGCCGTTGGGGGCGCGCGCGGGTGAACCCCACCCGCGCGCGTACGGCCGGGGCCGGCGCACCGCCGATGTCCGAGCCGGGGCAGGCCGCCCCGGTGCCCCACAGCTCGGTGCCTGGGGTGGAGGGTCCTCTTCCCTGGGCGCCCGCGGCGTCCACGACCGGTGCCACAACCGCGTCGAGCATGATCTGCGCTGGAAGTGGCAGACATGCGCATCCTGGTCGTGCATTGGGACTACCCGGCCGCACGACGACGGGCCGCGGAGCTCCGCGCGGCCGGCCACGACGTGGCCATCGAGTCCAACGAGAGCGGCGCCGCCTACCGCAAGGCGCGCACCGACCGTCCCGACGCCATCGTCCTCGACCTCGGCTACCTCCAGTCGCGCACGCGCAGCGCCACCCGCGCGCTGAACCGCGTCTTCGGCGACCGGCTGATCTTCGTCGACGGCGGCGAGCACGCCCGCACGCGCATCCGCCACCAGGCGCCGCTCGCCCGGTTCGTCGACGCCGACGACCTCGTGGCGATGCTGGAACGGTACGAACCGCCCCCGTACGACACCGGGGACGGCCCGCCCGAGCCGTGAGCCGCCCCGCTACGCCGGGACGATGTTGACGATCTTGGGGGCGCGGACGATCACCTTGCGCGGCTCGCGCCCGCCCAGCGACGCCTGGACCTTCTCCGACGCCAGGGCGCGGCGCTCCAGCTCGGCGGCGTCGACGTCCGGCGGCACCTCCAGGCGGTCGCGGACCTTGCCCGCCACCTGCACCACGCAGGTCACTGACTCCTGGACGAGAAGAGCCTGGTCGGCCACCGGCCAGCCCGCATGGGCGACCGACGGCGCGTGGCCCAGGCGGTCCCACGCCTCCTCCGCGGTGTACGGCGCGACCAGGGACAGCATGATCGTCAGCGCCTCAGCGGCCTCGCGCACGGCCGGGTCGGCGGCGCCGGGGCCGGAGTCGATGGCCTTGCGGGCCGCCGACGTCAGCTCCATCAGGCGCGCGACGGCCACGTTGAACCGGTGGCCCTCGACCAGCTTGGTGACCTCGTCGATGGTGCGGTGGGTGAACCTGCGCAGCTCCGGGTCGCCGGCGCCGGGCGGGGTGCCGGGGGCGGACGCCTCGCCGGCCTCCTGCGTGACGCGGAACGCGCGGGCCAGGAACTTCGCGGACGCCTGCGCGGACACGTCGGCCCAGTCGATGTCGTCCTCGGGCGGGCTCGCGAAGATCATCGTCAGCCGTACGGCGTCGACGCCGTGCGCGTCGATCTCGGCGCCCAGGTCGACCCCGTTGCCCAGCGACTTCGACATCGCCTTGCCGCCGTTGACCACCTGGCCCTGGTTGAGCAGCCGGGTGAACGGCTCGGAGAAGTCGAGCATCCCCATGTCGTGCAGCACCTTGGTGAAGAACCGGGCGTACAGCAGGTGGAGGATGGCGTGCTCGACGCCGCCGACGTACTGGTCGATCGGGCCCCAGCGGTGCACGTCCTCGGTGCGGAACGGGCCGCCGTCGTAGCGGGGCGAGCAGTAGCGCAGGAAGTACCAGGACGAGTCGACGAAGGTGTCCATGGTGTCGGTGTCGCGCTTGGCCGCGCCGCCGCACTTCGGGCAGTCGACGTTCACCCAGTCTTCGGCGGCGGCCAGCGGCGACACGCCCTTGGGCGCGAGGTCCTGGCCGCGCAGGTTCGGCAGCTCGACCGGGAGCTGGTCGTCCGGTACGGGCACCTCGCCGCAGGACGGGCAGTGGACGATCGGGATGGGCGTGCCCCAGAAGCGCTGGCGGGACAGCAGCCAGTCGCGCAGCCGGTAGTTGACGGCCGCCTTCGCCAGGCCCTTCTCCTCCAGGATCTCGATGATCCGCGGAATCGCCTGCGCCTTCGTTAGGCCGTCCAGCGGCCCGGAGTTGACCAGGGCGCCCTCGCCCGGGGTGGCGACGCCCGTGATGGCCGGGTCCTTGGCTCCGGTCTCCACGACGACGCGCACCGGCAGCCCGAACGCGCGCGCGAAGTCCAGGTCGCGCTGGTCGTGCGCCGGAACGCCGCCGATCGCGCCGGTGCCGTAGTCGGACAGCACGAAATCCGCCGCCCAGATGGGCAGGCGCTCACCGTTGACCGGGTTGATGGCGTACCGGCCCAGGAACACGCCGGTCTTCTCGCGCTCGGTGGACTGCCGGTCGATGTCCGACAGCTTCGCGACCTGGTCCTTGTACGCCTCGAACTCCGCGCGGTGCTCCGGGGCGCACAGCTCGCCGGCCAGCGCGGTATCCGGCGCCACCGCGAAGAACGAGGCGCCGTACATCGTGTCGGGCCGGGTGGTGTAGACGGTCACCGGTTCGTCGCGGCCCTCGATGGCGAAGTCGACCTCGGCGCCGGTGGACCTGCCGATCCAGTTGCGCTGCATGGTCAGCACGCGCTCGGGCCAGTCGAGCTGCGCCATGTCGTCCAGCAGGCGGTCGGCGTACTCGGTGATCTTGAAGTACCACTGGGTGAGCGTGCGCCGCACGACCTCGGTGCCGCACCGCTCGCAGCGGCCGTTGACGACCTGCTCGTTGGCCAGCACGGTCTGGTCCTTCGGGCACCAGTTGACCAGGCCGCCCTTGCGGTACGCCAGGCCGCGCTCGTAGAAGCGCAGGAACAGCCACTGGTTCCAGCGGTAGTACTCGGGCTCGCAGGTGGCCAGCCGGCGGCTCCAGTCGAGCGACACGGCGTAGCGCTTGAAGGACGCGGCCTGGGTGTCGATGTTCGCGAAGGTCCAGTCGGCGGGGTGGGCGTCGCGGCGGATCGCGGCGTTCTCCGCGGGCAGGCCGAAGGCGTCCCACCCGATGGGGTGCAGGACGTTGTGGCCGCGCTGGAACCAGTAGCGCGCGACGACGTCGCCGATGGCGTACGCCTCGGCGTGGCCCATGTGGAGGTCGCCCGAGGGGTACGGGAACATGTCGAGCACGTACGTGCGGGGCCGCGGGTCGTCGGGGTCGTCGCTGGCCCGGAAGGGGTCCAGCTCCGCCCAGCGGGCCTGCCACTTCTCCTGGATGGCGCCCGGGTCGTACGCCACGGGCTCTGTTGTGCTCACGATGGTCCTCACCGACTGCTGATCTTCCGGCCGATTGCCGCCTTGCCCACCTGAGGCCCTCAATAAGAAAAGCCCCCGGTCATGGGGGCGCCGCGCTGAGTTCGTTCGGTCAGCGCGGCTGAGTAAGGAGCAGCATGCCGGTACGCATGGCACCAGAATAGCGCAGCGGCCGGGGCGGATTCGCAGGACGCGCTATCCGCGCCCGCAGCGCGCGCAGGCGCGGCGGGTCCGCGCGCCGTACGCGTACGCCGCCAGGGCGAGGCCGGTCCCCCACGTGACGTAGCCGCCGACCGCCGCCCAGAAGAACCCGGCGGACAGGCCGTCGCCGGCGACCGGCGACCCGGCGGCCGTCTGGATGACGAGCTCCACCAGGCTGATCCCGAAGTACAGCAGCAGCCCGCCCGCGACCAGCCACGCGGGCACGAGCGGCACCGCGCGCGGCACGCCGCGGCCGGCCAGGCCGGGCACCCAGCGGGGGAAGACCCGGCCCCAGTGGTGGACGAGCGCGAGCGGCAGCAGGGTGCCGGCCAGCACCAGGCAGACGATGAACGCGGTCCCGGCGGTCGTCGACTCGCGGCCTAGCGGGCTGCCGCTCGGCCCGAACCCCACGCTCGCCTGCGCGGCCAGCCGGGTCAGGCAGCCGGCGACCGCGGCGTACCCGGCGATCCGCGCCCACCGCGGCACCTCGTCCGCGTGCCCGGCGTGCGCCGCCGAGCGGTCCGTACGGCCGCAGTACGGGCAGGCGGCGCGGGCGCGGCGCCGCGCGGCCAGCGCCGAGGCGAGCAGCGCGGCGCCGACCGCGGCGCATCCGGCCCGGCTGGACAGGGCGGCGGCGTTGTGCGGTATGCCGATGCCGGGGAAGACCAGCGCGACCACGTCGAGCACGAGCAGGACGGCGGACGCGACGATCCCGGCGCCCACCGCCCAGGCGAGCGCCCGCACCGCCGCGGCCGTACGCCCGGCCGTCACCCGTACGGTGAGCGGCGCGATGACGGCGGCGCCCGCGCACAGCGCGACGATCCCCCAGCCGGACATCACGCCGAGGTCCGTGCCCATGGGCGGGAGGAACGGCCGGTGGCCGAGCGCCCAGTACGTGCGCAGCGCGCCGTACAGCAGCGCGCCGCCCCCCGCCGCGTACGGCGCGATCCGCGCCCAGCGTGGTCCCTCGTCCGACCGGGTCAGTACCGGTGTCCGTACCGTCATGCCCCGATGATCACGGTGCCGGGGCGTGCGCGGCATCCCTCCCGGGGACGAGCCGCGTCCCCCGGCGCGGGAGATGAGGAGACCGGGACGCCCGCCACGAGGGGGAGTGTGGCCGAACGCCCCGGTCTCATCGGGGACGGCTTACTTGAAGCCGAAGTCCTGGGTCCAGATGGGCGTGCCGCCGGCCTTGTACTCGCCGACGCCGATGGCCTTGTACGAGCAGTTCAGGATGTTCGCGCGGTGGCCGGCGCTGTGCATCCAGGCGTCCATGACCGAGGCCGGGGTGGGCTGGCCCGCCGCGATGTTCTCCGCGGACGGCCAGAGGTAGCCCTGCGCCTTGATGCGGTCCCACGGCGTGCGGCCGTCCTTGCTGTCGTGGTCGAAGTAGTGGCGCAGGCCCATGTCGCGGGAATGCAGGTACGCCGCGGCGCGCAGCCGCCGGTCGACGCGCAGAGACTTGCAGCCCTGCTTCGCGCGCTCCTTGTTGACCAGCTTCACGACGGCGGCCTCGGCGGCCGTGCCGACCGACGGGGCCGACGGGCGGGGCTTGGGCGTGGCCGTACGGTGCGGCGCGGTGATCTTGTGCGTCCGCTTCGGGTGGTGGCGGCGGGGACGGGCCGTCGCGTGGTGCCGGTGGTGCCGCTTGGGGTGCGCCCGCTTCTTCTTGTGCGGCTTGGGCTTCGCGGTGGGCGACGGGCTCGCGGAACTGCCCGCCGTACCCGGCCCGGCGTCGGCGGCGTTCCGCGCGCCCGGCTGCTCCTTGTCACCGCAGCCGGTGGCGAGCGCGCCCATGACGACGAAGGCGGCGACCGCGGCCATCAGACGGGTTCGCGTGTGCATAGCGAGATGATCCCGACGTTGCCGGGCGGAGCGGATTAAGCACGCATTAAGCCACCTTCAAGTCGGTGAAGTGGCCGGTCAGCGCCGGAGTCGTCAGGTTGTTACGCGCGGATGCTGGCATCGCGGCGGCGGATACAACAGGATTCGGGCATCGATGCACGCAGGTGGGCCGTACGGACGACGGCCACAGGTGACGAGCGGTGGGGAGCACGATGCTGAACCTCTCGGTGGTACTCGAGGACGCGGCCCGCGAGGTCCCGGACCGCGACGCGGTGGTGTTCGGCGAGATGCGGTTGTCGTACGCGATGGTCGACACGATCGCCGCGCAGGTCGCGAACCTGCTCGCCTCATGGGGCGTGGGCCCCGGCGACAAGGTGGCGCTCGCCTGCCCGAACCTGCCGTACGTCCCGATGGTCTACTTCGGCATCCTGAAGGCCGGCGCCACCGTCGTGCCGCTGAACGTCCTGCTCGCGGCCCGCGAGATCGCCTACCACCTGGACGACTCCGACGCGAAGGCGATCTTCTGCTTCGAGGGCACACCGGAGCTGCCGCTCGGCGAGCGCGGCTGGGCCGGGTTCGCCGACGCCGACCGCTGCGAGCACTTCGTCGCGCTGCCGGCGACGCCGCTGGCCACCGAGTCCACGATCGACGGCGCGACCACCCTGTGGGCCGCGCTGGACGGCGTGCCCGGCACGTTCGACACGTACGTCGCGTCGCCGGAGGACACCGCCGTGATCCTCTACACCAGCGGCACCACGGGCCAGCCCAAGGGCGCCGAGCTCACGCACGCGAACATGCTGATGAACGCGATCGTGTCCGACTCGATGTTCGCCGCCGCCGACCACGACGTGTTCCTGGCCGCGCTGCCGCTGTTCCACTCGTTCGGCCAGACGGTGGTGATGAACACCGCGTTCTACCGGCACGCCACGATGGTGCTCCAGGCGCGGTTCGCGCCCGGCGAGGCGCTGGCGCTGATGGAGCGCGAGAAGGTCACGTTCTTCGCGGGCGTGCCGACGATGTACTGGGCGCTGCTCGGCTACCCGAAGCTCGCCGACCACGACGTCGAGGGCATCTCCGACACGCTGAACGTCGCGGTGTCCGGCGGTTCGGCGCTGCCGCTTGAGGTACTGCGCGGCGTCAAGGAGCGGTTCGGGCTCGACGTCCTCGAGGGGTACGGGCTGTCGGAGACGGCGCCGGTCGCGTCGTTCAACCGGCCCGACCGCCCGACGAAGCCGGGCACGATCGGCGTGCCGATCTGGGGCGTCCAGATGCGGCTCCTCGGCGCCGACTGGGCCGACGCGCCCGACGGCGAGCCGGGCGAGATCGCGGTCAAGGGCCACAACGTGATGAAGGGCTACTACGGGCGCCCGGACGCCACCGCGGACGTGCTGCGCGACGGCTGGTTCCGTACGGGCGACATCGCCACGCGCGACGCCGACGGCTACTACACGATCGTCGACCGCGCCAAGGACATGATCATCCGCGGCGGGTTCAACGTGTACCCGCGCGAGCTCGAAGAGGTGCTGATGACGCACCCGCAGGTGAGCCTGGCCGCGGTGGTCGGCATCCCGAACGAGGGCCACGGCGAGGAGATCAAGGCGTACGTCATCCGCACCCCGGACGCCACGGTCACCGAGGCCGAGCTGATCGCCTGGAGCCAGGAGAACATGGCGCAGTACAAGTACCCGCGGATCGTGGAGTTCCGCGACGACCTCCCGATGACGGCCACCGGAAAGATCTTGAAGCGCGAACTGCGCTGACGCCGTCGCGGGACCTGAACCTGGGGCTGGATCCGGTGAGCGGCGAATCCGCGGCCATTACCGTGCGATGACGGCGCCGGTAATGGTAAAGACGACAAGGTGACCACCATCGCGTTGCTGCACGCGCTCGGCCTCAGCCACCGGATGTGGGAGCGGCAGGTCGCGGACCTCAAGGGCCGCTACCGCATTCTGGCGCCCGACCTCCCGGGGCATGGGGGATCACCGGGGCCGTTCACGCTGGCCCGGGCCATCGAGACGGTCGTCACCGCGCTGCGCGCGGAGGACGAACCGGTGCACCTGTGCGGGCTGTCGCTGGGCGCGACGGTCGCCATCCCGGCCGCGCTCGCCGCCCCTGACCGGGTGCGCAGCCTCGTGCTGTCCGGGGCGATCGCGCACGCGCCCCGGTTCGTCATGGGCGTGCAGCGGATCGCGACCACCGCCGCGCCGTGGTCCACGACCCTGTCCGGCACGCGCCGCCTGTACGCGCGCTACGGCGACGAGGTCGCGCGTACGGCCGTCGACGACATGCGCACCGCGGGCAAGCAGACGCTCCGCGAGGCCAACCGCGAGATGTCCCTGATCGACCTGCGCCCCCGGCTGCGCGAGATCCGCCGTCCCACGCTCGTCCTGTGCGGCGGCGACGACCGCGCCAACTTCGGCAACGCGCTGGCCGTGGCGCGCGGCATCCAGGGCGCGCAGCTCCAGGTCATCCCGGACGCCGGCCACCTGTGGAGCCTCGAGTTCCCGGAGACCTTCACCCGTACGCTCAGCGGCTGGGTCGAGTCGGTCGAACGCGGCGTCAGCCGCTGAGCCGCGGGCGGGGTCAGAACTCGCAGGGCAGGTGCTTGATGCCGTTGATGAAGCTGGACAGCAGGCGGTCGGGTTCGGCGGTCGTACGGATGTCCGGCACGCGGGTCAGCAGCTCGCGGAACATCACGGTGATCTCCCGGCGTGCTAGGTGGGCGCCCAGGCAGAAGTGCGGGCCGGGGCCGCCGAAGCCGACGTGCGGGTTGGGGTCGCGGGTGATGTCGAAGCGGTCCGGGTCGGTGAAGACCGCGGCGTCGCGGTTGGCCGAGCCGTAGAACAGCAGCGCCTTGTCGCCCGCGGTGTACGCGTGGCCGTTCATCTCGAAGGCGCGGGTCAGCGTGCGGCGCATCCAGATCACCGGGGACGCGTACCGGACGATCTCCTCGACGGCGCCGGGGAGGTACCGCTCGATGTCGGACATCAGCAGGGCGCGCTGGTCGGGGTTGCCGGTGAGCAGGTGCATGCCGTGGCTGATCGCGTTGCGGGTGGTCTCGTTCCCGGCGACGGCCAGGATGATGAAGAACGAGCCGAGCTCCTGGTCGGTGAGCTGCTCCCCGTCGACGTTCGCGTTGACGAGCGCGGACGTCAGGTCGTCCGTTGGGTGCTCGCGGCGGTGGCGGCCGAGGTCCTGGACGAGGTCCTGCAGCCCCTGCCCGGCGTTGAGCAGCTTCAGCGCCGTCTCCTCGGGGTCGAGGCTGAGGAACTCGGGGTCGAAGCCGGCCAGGATGACGTTGGAGTTCTCCAGCACGGACTCGTACGCGCTCGCCGGGATGCCCATCATGTCGCAGATGAACTTCAGCGGGAGCCGGGCGGCCACGTTGTAGACGAAGTCGCAGGGGCCGGTCGCGCGCAGGTCGTCCACGATCCTGTCGGCGGCGACCTGCACGTCGTCGTTGAACCGCTGGATCATCCGGGGCGTGAAGGCCCGCGAGACGATGCGGCGGATCTTCGCGTGCCGCGGGTCGTCCATGTTGATCAGCGAGCCGAAGTACTCCGCGAACTCCGGCGGCATGTCCGGGATGGAGACCGCGGACGGTACGGAGCTGAAGACGTCCGGATGGCGGCTGGCCTCGGTGACGTCCGCGTGGCGGGTCAGCGCGTAGTAGCCGTCGCCGGGCGGCACGACGCCGTAGTCGATCTCGGAGAAGAACGCGGGGTGCGGGCGGGCGCGCAGCCGGGCGAACGCCGCGTCGCGCTCGTCGATCGGCAGGCCCCAGAACTCCATGTCGGAGAGGTTGAAGCCGATCTCCGGGTCGATCATGGATGGTTCGGACACGTCGCCACCGCCCGTCTCGGGACCGTTCACACCGTACGCCAGGCCCCCATCGTGCCAAAGTGCCCACTTACGTCAAGGGCGGGGCGGACATCGGGGGCCGTGGAGCTGATTGAATGCCGGGCACGGCCCGTAGCCATCGGAGGTCCCATGCCGTCCCGTCGCACGTTCGTCATCGGTGGGGTGATCGCCGCGGTCGTGCTGGTCGCGGCGGTGACCGTCGCCGTACGCGCGTACGACGCGGCGCACCGGCCGCACCTCGACGCCGCCGCGCGGCGCACCGTGCCGGCCATCGAGGCGTACCTCCCGACCGCCGCGGCGGGAGCCTGGGCCGGCCCGCTCGCCGAGCGGCGGCCCGGCGCGGCCCGGTGGTACTGCGCCGTCACGCCGATCGAGTCGCGCTACGCGGCGGGCCGGCTGCACGTCGGCATCGTCGCGGAATGCGCCGAGTACCTCCGCGACGGCGACCACCTCGTCACCGACGCGGGCTACGCATCCCCCCTGGTCATCGGCCTCCAGCGCGGCGGCGCGGGCTGGACCCCCGTGCACGTACAGCACCCCGGCGACGGCACCAGGTTCGCGTGGTCGGTCAACCGCATGTTCACTGCGGACGGCGCCCGAGTAGCGATGCGCGCCTCAACCAACGGCGTCTTCCCCGACCCGGCCCCCGCCGCCCGCAAGGCCTTCGGCCTCCCACCCCGCGCCCCGATCGTCCAGGGCTGACCACCACCGACGCGGTTGCCCAAACCGGAGAAACCCGGGGGCGGCGGGCCCGGTCGTCCAGGCTGACCGCCGCCAGCCGGTTGCCCACAGCCGGGAAACCCCCGGGTGCCGCGGCGGCCCGATGGTCCTGGGCTGACCGATGCCTCCGCGGTGCCCACAGCCGGAGAACTCCTGGGAGCCGCGGTTATCCACAACCGGAAATTCCGGGGGGCCGCGGCGGGTCCGGTCGCCATAGGATCGTCGCGTCCGCAGGCGATCCTCCGATCGGAGTCCCGATGCCCAAGCCGGCCGCACCGCCAGGTCCGTCCGGCCGCGCGCCCGGCGGCGAGGCCGAGGGGCCCGCGGTGGTGCTCAGGCCGCCGTGGCCGATGCGCGCGCCGGCCGCCGGGGTGGCGCTCGGCGCGCTGCTGCTCGGCGCGCTCGCGGTGGTCTGCTTCATCACGGGCGTGCTCATCCCCGGCTGCTGCGTCGCGGTCGCCGCCGCCGTGCTCGCGATCGTCGCCACCCCGATCCTGTCCGGGCGGGTCGTGCTGCGCTCCGGCGAGATGGAGACCCGCGCCGACCCCGCCAAGGCCTACACCGTGCCCTGGTCGGAGGTGCACGCGGTGGAGACCAGGCGGCGGCTGCTGACCGAGGTGGCGGCGTTCCGGCGCGGCGAGCAGTGGGTGGAGCTGGGCGCGCCCCGCCGCTGGCGGTTCCGCCCCGACCCCTCGTTCACCTCCGGCGTGGACGACATCGCGCGCCGCGCCGGCGTCCCGGTCGCCCGCGGCGCCCGGCGGCGTACGACCGGGCGCCTGCTGGTCCATGCGCTGCTGGCGGTGCTGTGGGCGGCGGCGCTCGTGACGCTCGACCCGCTGTGGCACAGCCCGCTGTGGCCCGGCCGCCACGAGGCGTCCCAGGTGCCGTACGCCTGCCCGGTCATCGCCGCCGACGCCCGCGCGCTGGGCGTCCAGTCGCCGCGGCATTCCGGCGACCGCACCGCGTCCTCGGACGGCACCGACTCCTGTTCCTACGGCGACGGCGCCCTCGGCCTGACGTACGACCTGTACCGCTACGCCGCGGGGCAGGACGGCGGCATCGAGCACGCCGCCCGCGAGCTGCGCGCCGACGCCACCCGCCCCGGCCCCGCCACGACCGGCACCCGCCCCGTGCCCGGCCTCGGCGACGAGGCCGCCATGACCGTCTCCACGTACCCCCGCGCCCCGGGCAACGCCAGCATGGTCCGCATCGAGGCCCGCCGCGCCAACGTCCTCGTCCGCCTCGTCTACCAGCCGCGCACGGGAAAGCTCGGCGGCAAGCCCATCGCCCCGGCCACCGCCACGGCACACCGCCTCGCCGCATCGGCACTGGCCCGAATCACGGTCCGCTAGCCCCGGCTCGCGGCGCCCGGTGTGCCGGACGCCGCGACCGCGCGCCTCAGGGCTACGAGGCGACCGCTCCGCCGAGATGCCGGGCGAAGAAGCGGACCGCGCTGTCGGCCTCGAACCGGGGCAGTTCCTTGTGGCGGCCCGAGTTCACGTGCAGGGACTTCTCTGGTGAGGCGAAGGCGTCGAACAGGGCGAGGCCCTCCTCGCGGGAGATGTGCTCGTCGTCCCACTGCATGTCGAACTCGATCGGGATGGTGATCGCCTTTGCCTGCTCGGCCAGGACGTCGGGCCAGTGCTGGCCGAAGACCGCGGCCGTGATCCGCGGCTCGACCGCCACCAGCGGTATGCCGATCGCGGTGCCCATGTTGATGCCCCAGTAGCCGACCGGCCCGCCGGCGCCGATCTCCGGAAGCCCCTGGAGCGCGTCCAGCATCGCCTGGTACTCGGGTACGGCGAGCCGCGCCAGGTGGTCGTTGTAGCGGACGACGATCGGGCCTTCCGGCTCGCCCGCCGCTCGCGCCCGGAACAGGTCGGCGACCTCCGCGTCGTCGTGCGCCGTACGCGGCCGGTCGCCGTGGCCGGGCGCGTCGATGACCGCGGCGTGGAAGCCGCAGCCGGCCACTAGGCGCTCGGCACGGCCGGACATCGCCGGGTGCTTCTTGTGGTTGCCGCCGCCGTGCCCCATCAGGACCAGGGGCGCGCGCCCGGCGCCGGAGGCCGGCGACCAGAGGACACCGGGGACGCCGTCCACGGTGAATTCGCGCTGGGCCACGCCGTCCGCCGAGGACTCGGCGGTGAACTGCAAAGAGTGCATAGGTGCTGCCTTTCGGGAGTGCCTGAACTTCGCGGCGCTCCCGGCGACACCTACGTCAGTCGCCCGACCGTGACGGCAGAGGGAGCACCCACAGCGGTGCAGCGTTCATGGGTCTCACCTCCTCGCGCGGTGTCACGGGCGACTGAAAGCTAGCAGACGGGTCTGCCCCCCGGCGAGGCATTTTCCCCGCCGGGCGGTCAGTCCGCGAGCCAGTCGAGGATGTGCCGGTTGACCTGCGCCGGGCGCTCCAGGTGCAGGAAGTGGCCGGCGCCGTCGATGCGGATGAGCCGGGAGTCCGCGCCGAGGTGGTCGCCCACGTCGGTGGACAGGTCGGCGCCGAGGCAGCCGTCGTCGCGGCCGTGCAGGTAGAGCACGGGCCTGGCGGGCGGGCGCCCGGCCGCGTGCTGCGCGTCGGCGTACGCCTCCTGGTGGCGCGAGGCGTCGAGCATCGCCCGGTAGTAGCCGATCGCGGCGCCCAGGTTCGCGGGCTCGCGCAGGCAGTCCTTGGCGTGCGCGAGGTCCTCGACCGCGGCGTAGCCGGGCGACCAGTCGCGCCACAGGCCGTCGATGAACGCCATGTCGTCGGCGGCGACCGCGATCTCGGCCAGGGACGTCTGGAACACGAACATGTAGAACGACCGCTTGAGCTGCTCGTAGTCGAAGAACGCGGTGACCATCACCGCGGGCGGCGGCACGGCGAGCGTGACCGCGCGCCGCCAGCGCTCCGGCGCGTACGACAGCGCGCCGTACGTCGCGAAGCCGCCCCAGTCGTGGCCGACGATCACCGCCTGGTCGTCGCCGCCGAGCGCGTCGTGCAGCGCGACGGCGTCGGAGACCAGCGCGCCCGTCTGGTACGCGCCGTCGGCGGGCACCTCGGTCGGCGCGTAGCCGCGCAGGAACGGCGCGACCGCGTGGTAGCCGGCGGCGGCGAGCTCGGGCAGCAGGTGGCGCCAGGTGTACGCGGAGTCGGGGAAGCCGTGCAGGCAGAGCGCGAGCGGGCCGTCGCCGGCCTCCAGATAGCCGAACTCCAGGCCGTTCGCCCGGACCGTCTTGATCGGGTTGCGCTCCGCCGCGGCCTGCATGGCCCCAGACGGTAACACGTTCCAATCGCGGCGGGCAGGCCCACGCGCGGCGCCGCGCGCGCCGCGGTCAGACGGGGTCGGGCGTGGCGGGCGGCGTGGTCGGCGCGGCGTGCGCGGCGCCGCCCGTACGGACGTTCAGGTGCCCGTCGGACCAGGTGAACACATAGTCGCGGGTTCCGCCGCCGGGGCAGCAGTTCGGGTCGGACGGACGGTAGAGGTACTGCCGTACGGTCACCTTCGCGCCGTCCTGCGCCTCGATCACCGCGGAACGGAAGTTCGGGTCGTGCGCCACCCCGACGAACCTGGTGCCGTCGTAGAAGAACACGTTCTGCACGGCGCCGTCGCCCGCGGAGTGCCAGATGCCGCGGAACGCGCGCAGCGGCCCGGGCGGCACCGTCGTCGGGCGGTAGAGGGTGTAGCCCATCTTGGCCAGCTCGCCGCGCACCTGGCCGATGGTCGGCGCCGCCGTGCGCGCGGAACCGTCGGCCGCTTGGTACGCCGCGGCGCGCCCGCACCCGGCAACGCCGACGGCCGCCGCCACAAGGGCGACGGCCGCGGTGCCGGTGCGGGTGAAACGCCCGTACGGTCCGTTCGTCCTGCGCGACCGAGAAGCCATGCCGCTCTCCCCCACCACCGATCCAGTGAGGACCCCATACCCGCGCGGACGACCATGCTCACCTGCGAAACGGCCCGGTATCGGCGGGCCTCAGGCGATCAGGACTCCGGGTACGGCGCGGACGGCTCGAAAGCCGGGCGAAGCGGCATGTGGGACCGGGTGCCGTCGAGCTTCACGCCGAGGATCTGGTGCAGTTGCACGACGTTCTGCTCGAAGCCGAGACGGGAGCCGGCCATGTAGAGCCGCCAGACGCGGGCGGTTCCGCGGTCCACCTCGGCGCGCGCGGCGTCCCAGTTGGCCTCGAGGTTCGCGCACCAGCCGGCGAGCGTCTTGGCGTAGTGCTCGCGGAGGTTCTCCTCGTGGCGGATCTCGAACCCGGCGTCGTTCATCGTGCCCGCCAGCCAACCGACGCCCTCGAGCTCGCCGTCGGGGAAGACGTAGCGGTTGATGAAGCCGGCGCGGTTGATCGACGGCTCCTTGTTGTCCGGCCGGGTGATGCAGTGGTTGAGCATGCGGCCGCCGGGGCGGAGCTTGTCGTACAGGCCGCGGAAGTAGCCGGGGACGTTCGCCTTCCCGATGTGCTCCGTCAGGCCGATGGAGCTGACGGCGTCGAACCCGGTCTCGGGGATGTCGCGGTAGTCCATGTGGCGGACCTCGGCGAGGTCGGACAGGCCGCGCTCGGCGATGGCCTTCTGCGCCCACTCGGCCTGCTGCTTCGACAGCGTGACGCCGATCGCCTTGACGCCGTAGTGCTTCGCGGCGTGCATGACCATGCCGCCCCAGCCGCAGCCGACGTCGAGCAGCCGCATGCCGGGCTGGAGGTCGAGCTTGCGGGCCACGAGGTCGTGCTTGTGGTACTGCGCCTGCTCAAGCGTGGCGTCCTCGGACGGGTAGCAGGCGCAGGTGTAGGCCATGGACGGGCCCAGGACGTACTCGTAGAACTTGTTGGAGACGTCGTAGTGGTGCGAGATGACCTCGGCGTCGCGGCCCTTGGAGTGGCGCAGGCCGCTGAACGGCAGCTTGTTGATGCGCTTCTCTTGGGGCGGCGGCGGCACGCGGACCAGCAGTTTCGTGCCGCCGAGCGCCTTGATGATCTGGAGGCGGTCGTTCCACGAGATGTCGCCGAGGGTCATCTCGGACATCCGGGCGAGCGCGGTGTACATGTCGCCGGACAGCTCGATGTGGCCGGAGACGTACGCGCGGGCCAGGCCGAGCGCGCCCGGTGCCTGCGCGAGGTACGCGACCGCGACCGGCGAGCGCACCTCGACGGTGATGTCCGACCCGATCTTGCCGGCTCGGCTTCCGTCGTACGCACGGAACTCGACCGGTGTGTCCGGTCCTGCCACGCGTTCGAAGATCTCCGCAAGGCGCATGATCAATCCCCTTCCCCGGGCCCTACCGGCTCCGCACGGTCTTGTCGTAGAGGTCCAGCAGCCGCCCGTCGGCGTCGTAGCGCTTCTTGAGCGTGGTGTACGCGCCGCCGTTGTACAGCCGCCAGAAGTCCTCTTGGGTGTAGAAGGCGGTGGAGTACAGCGACTTGTGCCCGCCGAGCGCCGACACGGCGTCCTCGACGAGGCGGTTGTGGTGCCCGTCGCGCTGGCCGTCGGTCAGCGGCACGGTGCCCCAGAACCCGAAGTTGACGTACAGCGTCTCGGGGTCGAGCGGGTAGAGCGGCCAGGTCGCGGGCGCGGCGCCGCCCGGACGGCGCAGGCGCAGCGGGCACATCCACACCGGCTTCATGCCGACGTCGCGGTGGAAGAACTCGAGGAACTCGGCGCCGCGCGCGACGTCGACCTCGATGTCCTGGATGACCTTCTCCAGGGGCGGGGCGCCGCGCATGTTGTCGATCCGCGCCATGATGCCGTGCTGGTGGTCAAGCGCGACGAGCTTGCGGTAGACGTCGGAGCGCTGGTAGCGGCGCGGCCACAGGGCCCGGACCAGCGGCTGCTGGACGCCGAACGCGCGGGAGCACCAGAACCAGTCGGTGTCCCACCGCCAGAGGTAGTCGTGGACGGTGAGGTAGTCGACGCGGTGGTGCTGCAGCGAACGGTAGAAGACGCGCTGGCCGGTGTAGTCGCTGACCCAGGGCGCGGTGTCGGCGAAGGTCGCGACCGTGATGTAGAGCTCGCCGGGCTCGAACGCGACGCCGTCGATGAAGTCGACCGGCTCGCCGTCGTACTCCCCGGCGGCGCAGATGTCGGCGAAGGCGGCCATGCAGGCGGCGGCGTCGCGGAACCGGATGTGGCGGAGCCGGACGTACGGCTTGACGGGTTCGAGCTCGATCTTCAGGCGCAGGGAGTAGCCGAGGGTGCCGTAGGAGTTCGGGAAGCCGGCGAACAGCTCGGCGTGCTCCCCGGTGGGCTCCGCGACGACGATCTGGCCGTCGCCGGTGAGGATCTGCATCTCCAGGACGGACTCGTGCGGCAGGCCGTTGCGGAACGACGACGACTCGATGCCGAGCCCGGTCACCGCGCCGCCCAGGGTGATCGTCTTGAGCTGCGGCACGACCAGGGGCATCAGGCCGTGCGGCAGAGTGGCGGCGACGAGGTCCTCGTACGTCGTCATGCCCTGGACGTCGGCCGTACGGGCGTCGGGGTCGACGCGCAGCACCTTGTTGAACCGGGAGACGTCGAGCCCCGGCGCGGCGAGCGGGTCGCGGAAGCGGAACAGGTTGCTGGTGGGCTTGGCCAGCCGCACGGGCGCCCCGGGCGGCAGCGCGGAGTACGCCCGGCGCAGCTCGTCGACGGCCGCGTCATGCGCCAGGAACGGGTCTGCGGAACCGGGGTCCGGCGGGTTCGGCGATGCAGTCACGGCCACCAAACTAACTCCCTGTCCCGACATTTCCGCCCGCCCGTTCGCGCTTGGTACGCGGCAACGATATATCCCCCCACCAACAACCCGGCACCCGGTGCCAAAGCCCTCCCCAACGAACCCCGTCTCCCCCAACCCCACCCCACAGACCCCCC